>NZ_JAFBCR010000001.1:0-321995 GCF_016907795.1 Kocuria palustris | reverse complement strand
TCCAAGTGGGTCGTGCGCAACCACCCGGAGCTCTTCGAGGGCGTGACGGACGCGATCTCGGAGGTCGGCGGCTACTCGGCGACCATCGGCGGCCAGCGCGCCTACCTGCTGCAGACCGCGGAGAAGGGGCTCATGTGGATGCGCCTGTTCGCCGACGGCACCGCCGGGCACGGCTCCCAGGTCAACACCGACAATCCGGTCACGCGGCTGTCCCGGGCCATGGCGAACATCGGCGAGTACCAGTGGCCGATCGAGCTGACCAAGACCACGCGCCAGTTCCTGGACACCGTGACGGAGCTGACCGGCGTGGAGTTCGATCCGCAGAACCCGCAGCGGATGCTCGACGAGCTGGGCTCGGTGGCCCGCTTCGTCGGTGCCACGCTGCAGAACACGGCCAACCCCTCCATGCTCAGCTCCGGCTACAAGGTCAACGTCATCCCCGGCACCGCCGAGGCCGGGCTGGACGTGCGCTTCCTGCCGGAGCAGCGCGAGATCGTGCTGGAGAAGCTGCGCGAGCTGGCGGGGGAGGGCATCCGCTTCGAGTTCGAGGCCGACGACATCGGGCTCGAGGTCCCGTTCTCCGGCAACGTGGTCGATGCCATGGTCGCCTCGCTGAAGCAGCACGACCCGGAGGCCGTGGTCCTGCCGTACATGCTCTCGGCGGGCACGGACAACAAGGCGCTGGATCCGCTGGGGATCACCGGCTACGGCTTCGTGCCGCTGCGCCTGCCCGATGAGCTCGACTTCCCGGCCATGTTCCACGGGGTCGACGAGCGAGTGCCGATCGCTTCGCTCGAGTTCGGCGCCGACGTCCTGCACACGCTGCTCACCGGCTACTGAGCCGCTCCCTCGAGCGGCCGAATCCGGCCCGTCCAGCCATCGAGCGGCCGAGTTGTCACCGGTTCATGGCTGAGACGGTGGCGAATCGGCCACTCGATGGAGATGGGGTGGGAATGGGGCTGATGCCGTGTCGTCGACGCGCTGGCTGACTGCTCTCAGAGGGTGCGCTCGACGCGCATGACCCGGCGGCGCAGCCAGTGCTTGCGGGCCCCGCTGTAGAGGTGGACCACTCGGTGCAGCTCCCACTTGCCGTATTCGGCGTGCTCGACGACTCTCGCGCGGGCGCCGGCGAGGCGCTCTCCGGGCCCGACGGTCAGCACCAGGTACTCGAAGCGCGGGTCGAGCATGGGCTGGCCCACCCCGGGGTCGCGAGGGGAACTCTGGATGACTTGCTCTCTCATCGCTCCCATTCTGCTCCTCGGGGCGGTAACGTCGAGTCCATGAGCAACGATCCGCGCGTCGCACTCCAGTCCCTCGTCTCCGCCCTCGAAGAGCACCTGGCCGCCCTGTCCAATCGCCGCGGGGAGGACGACCCCTCGGTGGATGCCGCCTACGTGGCGATCGCCGATGCCTTCGACGCCTACGAGGAGTCCCTCTACGAGAACTACGACGAGGTCACGCCTCTGACCGTCTTCGCAGACGATGAGGATGATGAGGACGACGACGACTTCGAGGATGACGAGGACGACCTCGAGGACTTCGACGACGACGCGGAGGACGACTCCGACGACGAGCGCGGAGCCTGATCCCGCCGCCGGCTGACGTCCGGCATCCGAAGCCCCCGGTGATCCCGATCACCGGGGGCTTCGTCGTCGTGGGGTGGGTGTCGGCGCATGTGTGCCGGGAATCGCACGGCGTCCCTCGGGGGCAGTCGCAGGGCCGTGCCATAGGGTGAACGGCGTGAATTGGCTTGAATCGATCATCCTCGGCCTGGTCCAGGGCCTGACGGAGTTCCTCCCCGTGTCCTCGTCCGCCCATCTGCGCATCGTGGGGGAGTTCCTCCCGGGCTCCGCGGACCCCGGTGCGGCCTTCACGGCGATCACGCAGCTCGGCACCGAGACCGCCGTGATCCTCTACTTCTGGCGGGACATCGTCCGGATCATCAAGCACTGGGCGCTGTCGCTCGTGGGAAAGATGGATCGCTCCGATCCGGATGCCCGCATGGGATGGCTGATCATCGCTGGCTCGCTGCCCATCGGCATCCTGGGACTGCTGTTCGAGGACCAGATCGACACCACGCTGCGCAGCCTGTGGATCACGGCCACCATGCTGATCGTCTTCGGCGTGATCCTGGGCATCGCCGATCACATCGGCAAGCAGGTCCGCGACCTCGAGGACCTCAACGTCAAGCACGGCGTGCTCTACGGCTTCGCCCAGGCCATGGCCCTGATCCCGGGGGTCTCGCGCTCCGGCGGCACGATCACCGCGGGCCTGCTCATGGGCTACAAGCGCGAGGCCGCCGCCCGCTACGCCTTCCTGCTGGCCATCCCGGCGGTGTTCGCCTCGGGGCTCTACAAGCTGGCCTCGGAGATCGTCGATCCGTCGCCCCAGCCGTACTCGATGGCCCAGACCGCCCTGGCCACGATCGTCGCCTTCGTGATCGGCTACGTGATCATCGGCTGGTTCATGCACTACATCTCGAACCGCTCCTACTCGCTGTTCGTGTGGTACCGGATCATCCTGGGCATCGTGCTGTTCATCCTCCTGGGCACCGGCGTGATCTCCGCGGTGCCGGAGCTGACCGCCGGCGGCTGATCCGCCGCTGCGAGGCCCCGTCCGGACCCCGTCGATCCGACCCCGTGGGCCCCGGCCGTCCGCCGCGGCAGGCGGAGCCGAGTGCGGCGGGGTCCTTGGCACTCGGCCGACGTGGGAGACTGGACGAGACGTGCGCTCGCCCCGCCGAGCGAGCGCACCCCGCGCGGGCAGGTCTCCGCGCCCCATCTTCAGTACGACCGTCCCCAGAGGTGACAATGCAGTCCTGGTCCGCACGCCCCGTCCCCGAGCTTCCCGGTCAGGCAGCCCCGCCCGCGGTCTTCGACTCCCGGACCCGGCAGGTGGAGCAGCTGCCGCAGCAGGAGCGAGCCTCGCTGTACGTCTGCGGCATCACCCCGTACGACGCCACCCACCTGGGCCACGCCAGCACCTACGTGGCCTTCGACCTGCTGCATCGGGCCTGGCTCGATGCCGGGATGCCGGTCGACTACGTCCAGAACGTGACCGACGTGGACGACCCCCTGCTCGAGCGCGCCGATCGCGACGGCGTGGACTGGCGCGATCTGGCCCGTGAGCAGACCGACCTGTTCCGCGAGGACATGACCGCGCTGAATGTCATCCCGCCGCAGCACTACGTGGGCGCCACGGAGACGCTCGAGTGGATCGTCCCGGCCGTCGAGGGGCTTCTGGCCCAGGGCCTGGCCTATCGGGTCCAGGGGGAGGACGGCGAGCCGGACGGCGACGTCTACTTCGACGTCCGCGCTGTCGCCGAGGCCGGCGACAGCACCATCCCGGTGCTGCAGCCGAAGGTGCAGGGCGACGAGGACGGCGCGCCCGGCCCCTGGAGCCTCGGACAGATCTCCGGGCTCACCCGCGACGAGATGCTCGAGGTCTTCGGCGAGCGCGGCGGGGACCCGGAGCGCCCCGGCAAGCGCGACATCTTCGATCCGCTGCTGTGGCGCGTGCACCGCGAGGGCGAGCCGTCCTGGGACGGCGGCGAGCTGGGCGTGGGGCGTCCCGGCTGGCACATCGAGTGCTCGCTGATCTCCCTCAAGCTGCTGCCGGCGCCGTTCACCGTCCAGGGCGGCGGCTCGGACCTGGTCTTCCCGCACCACGAGATGGGAGCCGGTCACAGTTGGGCGCTGTCCGGTCGGCCCATGGCCCGGAACTTCGTGCACACCGGGATGGTCGGCCTGGACGGGCAGAAGATGTCCAAGTCGCTGGGCAACCTGGAGCTCGTCTCGCGGCTGCGCGAGCGCGGCGTCGAGCCTGCCGCTGTCCGCCTGGCGATCCTGGCCCAGCACTACCGCGAGGACTGGGCCTGGAGCCAGGACGTCCTCACCCGCGCCGAGGCGCGTCTCACGCGCTGGCGCATGGCCGCCGACGTCGCCGTGGAGGGCTCCTTCGCCGATGCTCTCGACTCGGTGCGCGACGCCCTGGCGGATGACCTCGATTCGCCCCGGGCGATCGAGGCGATCGACGTCTGGGCCGAGGGCGTGCTGGTCGGCGGACAGCGCGGCTCCGGAGACGACCTCGTACTGCAGGCCATCGAGGCACGGCTGGGCGTCGTCCTCTAGGAGCTGCTGCAGGACATGAGGAAGGGGCCCGTGCGCGAGATGCGCACGGGCCCCTTGCCGGTTCAGCGGCTGTCTCAGCCCTGGTCGCGGCGGCGCAGGAAGCGCTCGAACTCCTGGGCGATCGCGTCGCCGCTGGCCTCGGGGAGATCGGCGGTGTCCTTGGCCTCCTCGAGCTTGGCCACGTAGGCGGCGATCTCCGGGTCCTCCTCGGCCAGATCGTCCACCCCTCGCTCCCACGCCTCGGAGTCCTCGACCAGCGCGTCCATGGGCACCGTGATCCTCAGGAGGTCCTCGAGCCGGCGCAGCACGGCCAGCTGCGCCTTGGGGGAGGGAGACTGGGCCACGTAGTGCGGCACGGCGGCCCACAGGCTCAGCGAGGGGATCCCGGACATCGAGGCCAGGTGGCTGAGCACTCCGACCACGCCGGTGGGGCCGTCGTAGTCCGAGCCGGTGATCTCGAGCTCCTGCTGCAGCTCCTCGGTCTCCGAGGTGACGGTGATGGGAATCGGGCGGGTGTGCGGCACATCGGCCAGCAGCGCCCCCACCATCACCACGAAGTCCACCTCGAGCTGGGTCGCGTGCTCCAGGATCTCGGCGGCGAAGCTGGACCACCGGTACGACGGCTCCCAGCCGTGCAGCAGGATCAGATCCAGGTTGGTCCCGGGCACCGAGGCCCGCAGCATCCGCGTGGTCGGCCACACGATCCTGGACTCGCCGGTGGCGGAGCGGACGATGCGCGGACGCGAGTACTGGTAGTCGTAGTACTCATCGGGGCTGACCTCGAAGTCCTCGACCGCGCCGAAGGCCTCGGCCAGCAGCTTCACGGCATCCGTGGCCGCATCGCCGGCGTCGTTCCAGCCTTCGAAGGCACCGATCAGCACCCGAACGCGCTCGCCCGATCCGGCCTCCTGCACGATGCCGAACGGGCCCGCCTCGGGCTGGGGGAAGGTCTCGTCGAATCCGCTCACGCGACTCACTGTACGCGCGGGGCCTGCGGTCCGCCCGGCCGGGGAGCCCGCTGCTCGCCGTGAGCGCACACGCTCACTTCACAGGCGCGGTACCGGTACGGGCCAGGGCGAGCCGATAGGATCCCAGCATGCTTCCGACGAGTCCCGATCCCGCGACAGAGACCGCTTCCGCCGCCGCGGCCTCCGCGCGCCCCCACGCCGTCCTGTGGGACATGGACGGAACTCTCGTGGACACCGAGCCGCACTGGTTCGCCGCCGAGGCCGACCTCATGGGCTCCCACGGCCTCGTCTGGACGGATGAGGACTCCCTGAGCGTGGTCGGCGGAGACCTCGAGGAGACCGGGCGGATCATGGTCCGCGCCGGGATCCCGCTGAGCGTGCGCGAGGTCGTCGACGCCCTGTGCGAGCGCGTGGCCGCAGGCGTGCGCCGCGAGCTCGAGCTGCGCCCCGGGGCCCTCGAGCTGCTCGTGGCCCTTCGGCGCGAGGGCATTCCCACAGCGCTGGTGACCAACTCCGAGTCCCCGGTGGCCGATGTGGTCGTGGAGAAGCTCGGCGCGATCGCCGCCTCCGGCGAGGACCCCGCCACCAGCTGGGACGGCCCGCTGTTCGATCTGATCGTCACGGGCAACATCGGTCTGCCGGTCAAGCCGGATCCGGCCCCCTACGTCTTCGCCGCCCGTCGGCTCTCCGCCCTGGTCTCCGAGCGCCAGGAGAACCCCGAAGAGCTGAGCATCCGCCGGATGGTCGCCATCGAGGACTCGCTGACCGGCATCCGCTCTGCCATCGGCTCCGGGGCCTTCGTCCTCGGGGTGTCCAACCTGATCGACATCTCGGATGTGGGTCTGGACCGGGAGGTCGGCTCCCTGAGCGAGGTCACCCCGGCAGCGCTCGGGACCTGGGTCGACGAGCGCGAGCGGCGCCGCCCGTGACGAGGGCGCCTTCCGGCAGCGCAGCGCCGGCGTCCCAGCCGCGGCGGCGGAGGGGCCCGCGCGGGTCCGTGCCCCTGGGGCGCATCGCCGGGATGCCGCTGCACCTGCAGTCCTCCTGGCTGATCATCAGCTTCCTGGTCGTGCTCCTCTACGGCCCCGTCCTGCGCCGGTCGATGCCCGAGCTCGGCCTCGGCGCCTACGCGGTGGCCCTCGGTTTCTGCCTTCTGCTCGGAGTCTCCGTGCTGCTGCATGAGCTGGCCCATGCCGGTGCCGCCCGGGCCTTCTGCTGGCCCGTGGATCGGATCGTGCTCTCGATCGCCGGCGGGCACACGGCCTTCGGGCGCACGAATCCGCGCTGGTGGGCGTCCACGGTCGTGTCGGTCGTGGGTCCGATCGTGAACCTGCTGATCGCGGCGGTCGGATTCGCGCTGCTGCCCGGGCTGGGGGAGGCCGCGCAGGTCGACGGCGCCATGGTTGCCCGCATCGGCTGGTCAGTGCTGTCGCTGACCTCGACCGCCAACCTCCTGGTGGGCTTGTTCAACCTCGTCCCGGGCCTTCCGCTGGACGGCGGCAGGGTGGTCGAGGGCCTGGTGTGGGGACTGACCGGCAGCGAGCGGATGGGCACCGTGGCCGCGGCCTGGACGGGTCGGCTGTGCGCCGTGGCGATCGTGACCGCAGTGCTGCTGCTGGGGATGTGGCAGCGTCCCCTGAGCCTGATCGTGGCGGGTCTGCTCGTGTGGATGCTGGTCTCCGGCGCCGCGGATGGCCTGCGGCGCTCGAAGGCCTCGGCGGCCATGGAGGGCCGCACCGCCCTGGGCCTGAGCCAGCCGGCGGTCGGCATCCCCGCCGGGCAGAGCCTGCGCGCCGTCGAGCAGACCGCAGCCCAGCTCGAGCCCGGCACCTCGGTCGTCGGGATGGAGGACGGCATCCCCGTGGGCGTGCTCGACGGCGGCCGGCTCAGCGCCGTGCCGTCCCACGAGCGCGCGGCCTCCCCGCTGAGCCGCGCCCTGCTGCCGATCCGCCCGTCGGCGATCCTGCCCGAGGAGCTCTCCGGCCACGACCTGCTCGAGGCTGCGGTGCGCTGCGCCAGCCCGGTGATGGTCGTCGTCGATGCCGAGGGCACCGTGATCGGCACCCTGTCGGCGGCGCGTCTGAATGCCGAGCTCGAGCGATCCGGGCTGATCCGCCCGGACGGCTCGGCACGCTGAGCACGAGGCACCCGGCTGACGCCAGGCAAGCGACGCAGCCGCACCCCTCTTCCAGGAGCCTGAGAACTGCCGACGCCCGTCGGTCCCGAGCCTGAGACCTGTGGGCGCCGGTCGCGGTCGGCCGGTCGAGCGCGGTGATGCGACAATGTCCGTCGCCGAAGCCCCGCAGGGCCTCGGCCCCGAATCCTCGACGCCGCCACCGGCGCACCCGTCCCGTGCTCGTGCAGTGAGCTCTCCCGCCAGCGAAAGGCAGTCCATGACCGAGGCCAGCACCCCCACCAGCTCCCCGCAGACCTCCAGCGAGCGCGCGCACGGCCCTTCCGGGGCGATCAACCGCCGCGGGCCCATGCGCGAGGGCGAGCGCATCCAGATCATGGACGACCGGGGCAAGCTGACCACGATCACGCTCACGGCCGGGCAGGAGTACCAGACCCACAAGGGCGTCCTGCCGCACGATCTGCTGATCGGGCAGCCCGAGGGCACCGTGGTCGAGAACTCCGTGGGCATCGCCTACCAGGCCCTTCGCCCGCTGATGAAGGACTTCGTGCTGTCCATGCCGCGCGGTGCCGCGGTGGTCTACCCCAAGGACGCCGGGCAGATCGTCACGATGGGCGACATCTTCCCGGGCGCCCGCGTGGTCGAGGCCGGCGTGGGCTCGGGAGCCCTGTCGATCGCGCTGCTGCGCGCGATCGGCGACGAGGGCAGCCTGCACTCCTTCGAGCGCCGCGAGGAGTTCGCGGAGGTCGCCCAGGGCAACATCGAGACGTTCTTCGGCGGAGCCCACCCCGCCTGGCGGCTGAGCATCGGCGATCTGGCCGAGGAGCTCGGCCGGCGCGAGGAGCCCTGCAGCGTGGACCGCGTGGTGCTCGACATGCTGGCGCCGTGGGAGTGCCTGGATGCCGTCGCGGGGGTGCTCGTCCCCGGCGGCGTGGTGATCTGCTACGTGGCCACGGTGACGCAGCTGTCGCGGGTGGCCGAGGCCATGCGCGCCGACGGGCGCTACACCGAGCCCGACGCGCACGAGACTATGGTCCGCGGCTGGCACGTGGAGGGCCTGGCCGTGCGCCCGGACCACCGCATGGTCGCCCACACCGGTTTCCTGATCACCGCCCGCCGCCTGGCCGACGGCGCCCGCCGGCTGGCGCCCAAGCGGCGTGCGTCGAAGTCCGAGTACACCCAGGAGGACCTGCAGGCCTGGACCCCGCTGACGCTGGGGGAGCGCGAGGTCACGGACAAGAAGGCCCGCCGCGCCAGTCGCGACGCCCGCCACCTGGCCGATCGCGCCGCGCAGGCGGATGCCCAGGCGCGTCAGGATCCGCAGGAGCAGACTCCGCAGGACTGAGCTCCGGCCAACTGCGCCGCCAGTGTCGGCACAGGCGGCATTCAGCCCCGACCGATAGCCTGTGCGCCGACCACCGGTCCGTCCTGGGAAGCCGCCTCGCTTCCGGGATGACCCCACCGAGATGCCGCCCCTGGTCGCGGCCTGGAGGAACACGTGCGCAAGCCCCTGCTCGTCACCGGAACCGCGATGTCCGCAGCCCTGCTCCTGGTGGGCTGCTCGGGAGGCGGAGGACTGCGCTCCGTCGAGATGACGGATGAGGACCGCGCCGCCGGTGAGGCCCCCTCGATCGACTACGAGACCCCCATCAAGGTCGAGGGCAACGAGACCAAGGTCCTGGACGAGGGCGACGGCGAGGACATCGACCCCGGCGACACCCTGATGGTCCAGATGTCGATCTACAGCGGCGGCGACAAGTCGGAGCTGGGGGAGTCCTACTCCCAGCGCGCCGGTCAGGTCCTCACCTTCGACGATGACCTCAAGGAGCGGGTCCCGGAGCTCTACGAGGCCATGGAGGGCATGAAGGTCGGCGGCGTCGTGGCCTACTCCTCGGACGCCACGGCCGGGCAGAGCGGCACCGAGGGCGATGACTCCACCGCAGTGGAGGTCTACGAGATCATCGACGAGGTGCCCAGCGGCATCGACGGCGAGATGAAGGAGTCTCCCGACGGGCTGCCGGCGGTCACCGAGGGGGAGGACGGAGCCCCGCAGATCGCCAAGCCCGAGGGCAAGGCCCCGTCCGAAGTCACCTCCGAGTACCTCATCGAGGGCGACGGCGAGGAGATCGGCGAGGGCGACACCGTCGTGGCCGACTATGTCGGCGTGCGCTGGGAGGACGGAGAGGTCTTCGACTCCTCCTACGAGTCCGGCTCCCCGGCGGCTCTTCCGCTGGACACCATGATCCCGGGCTGGGCCGAGGCCCTCGAGGGCAAGAAGGTCGGCTCGCGGGTCATCATGTCGATCCCCGCCGAGAAGGCCTACGGCACCGCTGAAGAGCTCGGCGAGGACTCCGAGTACCCGGCCGGCGACCTCGTGTTCGTGGTTGACCTGCTGGCCTCCTACGACACCCCCGAGCCGGAGCCCCTGCCCGATCCCACCGCCTCCGTGGTCAACGAGGGCGACGGCGCGGAGGTCGAGGACGGCGACACCCTGCTGGTGCGCACCTCGCCGGTCGCGGACGGCGAGCCGCAGCAGGAGCAGGAGCAGGACCAGGTCATGCGCATCGACGACGACCTGGCAGAGAACGATCAGTTCCTCCACGACCAGCTCGCCGACGCCAGGGTCGGGACCTCCGTGGACATCACCTCCAGCGCCGACGACGGCACCGGGCAGGTCCAGGAGACCACCGTGCGCTACACCGTCCAGGAGATCCTGCCGGACTCGCCCGAGGGCGAGATGGCCGCCAGCACCGACGGCCTGCCGCAGGTCTCGGAGGGCGAGAGCGGCACCCCGCAGATCGAGAAGCCGTCGGGCGAGGCGCCGGATGACGTCGTCACCCAGACGCTGATCGCAGGCGACGGCGCCGAGGTCAAGGCCGAGGACACCGTGGCGGTGGACTACGTCGGCGTGCGCTGGGAGGACGGCGAGGTCTTCGACTCCTCCTACGAGCGAGGCGTCCCCACCGCGTTCCCGCTCTCGGCCGTGATCCCGGGCTGGTCGGAGGGTCTGGAGGGCCAGAAGGTCGGCTCGCGCGTACTGATCTCGATCCCCGCCGACAAGGCCTACGGCACCCAGGAGGAGGTCGATGCCGACGGCAGCGGCAGCCCCGCCGGCGACCTGCTGTTCGTCGTGGACATCCTCGGCGCCACCGAATCCGCCGAGCAGCCGGAGGCGCCGGCGACCGGCGACGCGACGGACGGTGCGGAGGATTCCGCGACCGCCGGCGACCAGGCGTCCGCCGAGGGCTGATCCGCAGGCCGCTGATGGTCAGGTCCGGCTATCCTGGTCGAACAGTCCGCGTCGCATCGGTCCAGGCCGTGCGACCGTCGATCTCCCACCCCAGAGATCCCCCATCCGAACCCCCAGGAGGAAACCGTGTCCTTCGGACAGCGAAATCTCGACCGCTCCAAGCCCGAGGTGGACTTCCCCGAGGGCGATGCCCCCACCGAGCTCGTGTCGATCGACCTGGTCGAGGGCAAGGGCGCTGTGGCGGAGCCCGGCAAGCAGGTCTCCTGCCACTACGTCGGCGTGGCCCACTCGACCGGCGAGGAGTTCGACGCCTCGTGGAACCGCGGCCAGCCGCTGGACTTCACGGTCGGCATCGGCCAGGTCATCGAGGGATGGGACCAGGGTCTGCTGGGCATGCGCGTGGGCGGACGCCGTCGTCTCGAGATCCCGTCGTCCATGGCCTACGGGGAGCGCGGCGCAGGCGGCGCCATCGGCCCGAACGAGGCCCTGATCTTCGTCGTCGACCTCGTCGACGTGCGCTGACGCAGCAGTGCCTGCCGACCAGCGCCGACGCGCTACGGAGCGTCGGCTGAATCTGATGCTCGCGCTGCTGTACCGCGAGCGGGGCTACACCCGCGCGGAGCTGCGCGGGGTCGTGCCCGACTACCAGGAGGCCACGACCGACAGCGGCTTCGAGCGGATGTTCGAGCGCGACAAGCAGGAGCTGCGCGCCCTGGGCTTCCCGATCGAGGAGGTCCCGGAGTCGCTGCTCTTCGAGGACGATGCCACCTTCCGCTACCGGATCCCGCGCGGCTCCTTCACGCTGCCTCCGCTGCGATTCACCGCAGAGGAGACGGCTGTGCTCGGCCTGGCCGCCAACGCCTGGACCGAGGCGTCGCTGGGCACCGTGGCCAGGCGCGCCCTGCGCAAGCTCGAGCCCGTGCTGGAGGCCTCGGCCGTCCAGGACGAGCCCTCGCCCATGATCCAGCCCACCGTCACGGTCCAGGAACCGGCCTTCGCTCCGCTCATGGAGGCCGTGCTGCGTCACCGCCAGGTGCGCTTCGACTATCTGGCGGCCTCGACCGATGAGCAGACGCATCGTCGGCTCGAGCCGTGGGGCGTCGGCTCCCGGTTCGGCTCGTGGTACGTGACGGGCTGGGACCTGGACCGCCAGGCCGAGCGCACGTTCAGGCTCTCGCGCATCGTCTCCGAGGTCCGAGCCACCGCCCAGACCTTCGAGCCCCCGGCCGGGTTCTCCATGAACGACCGCCTGGATGCGCTCGAGGCCTCACCGGCACTGGGATCGGTCGCCGTCGACGTGGCCCCGGGCCGAGGCCAGATGCTGCGACGCATGGCCTCTGCCGAGTCGCTGGGCGCCGGGACCGATGGCCGAGACCGCCTGCTGGTGCCCGTCACCGAGCCGGAGCGCGTGGCCGACGAGGTCGCCGCCGTGGGCCCGGACGCCTTCATGCCGTCGCCGGAGCTCGCGGACCTGCCGGAGGCCGACCCGCTGGACGCCGAGCTCGGCGCCGCAGATCCGCTGGAGGCCCTGCTGCAGCCGGGCCAGCCCGAGCCGCGGCTGCAGACCCGCGTGCGCGCCAGCGTGCTGCGCCGCCTGCGCGGGGCGGCTCAGTTCCAGCAGCGCCTGCGAGGAGCCGAGGTCGACTGGAACCGCCCCTCGCGGCGCTCCCGGCGCACCTCCACGTCGTCGTCGGAGCACCTGGCGCGGCTGCTCGAGATCGTGCGCTACGTCTACGGGCACCAGGGCGTGGACATCAGCGAGGTCGCCGAGCACGTCGAGGTCGACGTCGACCAGGTGGTCGAGGACCTTGGCCTGCTCTTCGTGTGCGGACGTCCCGGGCACACCCCGGATCAGCTCATCGAGGCCTCCTGGGACGGCGGGCCGGTCAACGTCTCGAACGCCGAGGAGATCTCGGACCCGGTGCGCCTGACCCAGCCCGAGGCCGCCGCGCTGATGATCGGGCTGCAGACGCTGCGCTCCCTGCCCGGCGAGCAGACCCCGGCCATCGACTCTGCGCTGCGCAAGGTCGCGGAGGCGGCGGGGGAGCCGGCCACGGTCGTGGACGCCGTCGGAGCACGTGCTGACACCGCCCTGGCCGCGGCCTCCCTGGAGGCGGCCGGCCACGACGAGCCCGAGCCGCTGCCGGAGATCACTGCGTGGTCGGCCGCCCAGGACCCGATCGACTCGCTCGTGGATCTGGTCCGCGGGGCGATCGACGACCGACGCCGTGTGCGGATCCAGTACATCGTGGCCTCGCGCGACGAAGTCACGGAGCGGGAGATCGACCCCCTGCACCTGACCTCGTCCAACACCTACTGGTACGTGATCGCGTGGTGCACCAAGGCGCAGGCGCTGCGCGAGTTCCGCCTGGACCGCGTGCGCTCGGCCCTGGTGGTCGGCGATGCCGAGGTCCACGAGGACCCCGCCTCGCGTCCGCAGTTGCGCCCCCGGGACCCAGCGCTGTCCGCCGAGACGGAGATCGCCCTGGTCACCGACCGCCGCAGCCGTTGGATCGCCGATCAGTACCGGGCCACGCGCACCGCGGTCGTCGAGCTGCCGCCGCTGGAGGGGGTGGCCGCGGAGGAGGCTGCCGTCGAGGAGGCCCCCGCCGCTCGAGGGCGAGGCGGGCGCCCGCCGGTCGAGTTCGAGGCCGCGCAGATCTCCTTCACCACGGCGGAGCAGGCCTTCTCGCTGGTCACCCGCTACGGCGGGCAGCTCGGCGCGCTGGCCCCGCCGCCGGTCGTCCAGGCCGGGGAACAGTGGGTGAACACCGCCATGGCCCCCTATCTGGAGGCGGTCGATGATCAGGAATCGGAACTAGGGTGAGCGTCATGTCCTGGTGGATGTGGCTCCTGCTGTGGACCGGGCTCGTGCTCGTCGCGGCAGTGTTCCTGGCGGCACTGCTGTGGTTCGCCTGGCGGCGGCTTCTGGCCGCACTGGGCGAGCTCGACAGGCTGGGGGCCGTGATCGAGCGGGTGGGGTCGCAGCATCCCTCTGGGTCCGCCGGGTGGACCCGGAGCCTGGCGGTGCGGGGCGCGTCGGACGTGTTCACGCCGGTGCGCGAGGCCAGGCTGAAGTATCGTGAAGACAGTCACAGACGACGCTCCGAGCGCGTCGAGCGCCGCATCGCGCGGCGGGCGCTGAGAGCTCAGCCGCAGAGGGTCCAGGACCTGCACGCGGCACGAGGAAAGGAACTCCCGAATGGGTAAGCTCTTCGACAATCCGATGTTCATCGTCCTGATCCTGCTGGTCATCGTCCTGCTCTTCGGGGCTCCCAAGCTGCCCGGAATGGCCCGCAGCCTCGGCCAGTCCATGCGCATCTTCAAGTCCGAGGTCAAGGAGATGAAGGACGACGGCAAGGACTCCAAGGGGGAGAACGAGTCCACGATCGTCGACGGCGAGACCGTGCGCGAGTCCGGGACCAGTACCAGCACGGGAACGAACGGCTCCACGGCGGCGGACAGCGCCTCGAACTCGGACGGCACCGTCCGATGACCCCGGGGCTCACCGCCCCGTCAGCTGACCTCCGGGCCGAA
This sequence comes from Kocuria palustris, assembly GCF_016907795.1. Classification (NCBI taxonomy): domain Bacteria; kingdom Bacillati; phylum Actinomycetota; class Actinomycetes; order Micrococcales; family Micrococcaceae; genus Kocuria; species Kocuria palustris. The sequence continues at coordinate 307,976 of NZ_JAFBCR010000001.1, read as the reverse complement.
GTCCCTGCGGACTCCGGCCCGGTTCGCCTGCCGCGGCGAGTCCGTCGCCGCGGCCCCCAGGGAGATCGACGATGACCGAGATGCAGCCGGAGAAGCCCGCCGGGAGGCCCTCAGCAGCGGATCGGCGCGAGCAGCGCCGCGTGCGCAGCCGCCGCCGCAACCCCCAGGCGCAGATGGCGCTCACCGAGCACCTGCGCGAGCTGCGCAACCGCCTGATCAAGGCGGCCATCGGACTGGTGGTCGGCATGATCCTGGGCTTCGTGGTCTACAACCCGTTCATGTCCTACATCACCGAGCCGCTCACGGCGGTCGCGGAGGCCCAGGGACAGGAAGCGGCCGTCAACTACAACTCGGTCGGCGGTCCGTTCAACCAGATGGTCCAGGTCGCGCTGACCCTGGGCGTCATCATCTCCAGCCCCGTCTGGCTCTACCAGATCTGGGCGTTCATCATGCCTGCGCTGCAGAAGAAGGAGAAGCGCTACGCCTACGGCTTCCTGCTCGCGGCGGTCCCGCTGTTCCTGACAGGCTGCGCCGTGGCTGTGCTCGTGCTGCCCACCGCAGTCATCGCGCTGACATCGTTCACGCCCACCGGCGGCACCAACCTGATCGGCGCCGACGTCTACGTCACGTTCTTCATGCAGCTGATCCTGACCTTCGGCATCTCGTTCGTGCTGCCGGTGCTGCTCGTGGGCCTGAACATGCTCGGTCTGCTCAAGGGCCGGACCATCCTGCGCTCATGGCGCTGGGTCGTGATCATCGTGCTGATCATCTCGGCCATGGCGGCGCCGGGGCCGGACATGATGACCATGTTCTACCTGGCCGTGCCGCTGCTGCTGCTGTTCTTCCTGGCGGTGGCGCTGTGCCTGCTGCTCGACCGCCGCAAGGCCAAGCGGGCGGCGGCCCGGGAGGCCGAGACGGGTCTCGGCGCAGACAGCGCGACCTCTGCTGAGGACCTCAGCGCCATGGGGCGCACCGACGAGAAGACCTGACCCGATCCGATCGGTCTGCCTCAGCGCCGCGTGCCTGCCGGCGGCCGCAGCACCCGACAGCCCCGCACCCGCACCGGCGGGCGCGGGGCTGTCGTCGTCGGGTCGTAGGGTGGGGGCATGTCCAGTCCAGCCGAGCGATACATGGCAGCCAAGGCCCGCACCTCCGAGGCCAGGACCTACCGCAGCCGCTTCGCGGCCAGCCTGGACTTCGAGCTCGACGACTTCCAGATCGAGGGCTGCCGTGCGCTCGAGGAGGGCCGCGGCGTCCTGGTCGCAGCACCCACCGGCGCCGGCAAGACCGTCGTGGGGGAGTTCGCCGTCGACCTGGCGCTGCATCGCGGGCAGAAGGCGTTCTACACCACGCCCATCAAGGCGCTGAGCAACCAGAAGCACTCGGACTTCGTCCGCCGCTTCGGTGCCGAGCGCGTGGGGCTGCTCACCGGCGACACCTCGATCAACTCCGAGGCGGACGTGGTGGTGATGACCACCGAGGTCCTGCGCAACATGCTCTACGCGGACTCGCCCACCCTGAGCAACCTCGGCTTCGTGGTCATGGACGAGGTCCACTACCTGGCCGATCGCTTCCGCGGCGCCGTGTGGGAGGAGGTCATCATCCACCTGCCGCCGCACGTGCAGATGGCCTGCCTGTCCGCCACGGTCTCCAACGCGGAGGAGTTCGGCGATTGGCTGGGCACCGTGCGCGGGGAGACGGACGTGGTGGTCTCCGAGCACCGTCCGGTGCCCCTGTGGCAGCACATGCAGGTCGGCACCGAGCTGATGGACCTGTTCGTCACGGACACGGTCGAGCAGGCCGCCGAGAAGGCCGAACGGCTCGAGCGAGCGCGAGAGGCCGGGCTCGAGGCCCGGATCGAGCCGCCGGCGGTGAACCCCGAGCTGCTGCATCTGGCCCGCTCCCAGGCCTCCGGACGGCGTGGTCCGGGCGGGCGGTCCCGAGAGCGCATGCGCCAGAAGAACGGCCGAGGGCGCGGCGGGCACGGACGAGACGACCGCGGACGCGGCTCCGGGCGCGACGACCGCGGCGGCTCCATCCCGCGCATCAGCCGCCCCCACCTTCTCCGACAGCTGCAGAGCGAGGGCCTGCTGCCGGCGATCACGTTCATCTTCTCCCGAGCCGGCTGCGACGACGCCGTGACCCAGTGCCTGGCCGCCGACCTGCAGCTGACTACCGAGGCCGAGCGGCGCACCATCCGCGCTGTGACCGCGGAGACGGCCGCCGCGCTCAACGACGCCGATCTGGACGTCCTCGGCTTCCGACAGTGGCGGGACGGCCTGCTGCACGGCGTGGCGGCCCACCACGCGGGGCTGCTGCCGCTGTTCAAGGAGGTCGTGGAGGAGCTGTTCACCCAGGGGCTGATCAAAGCCGTGTTCGCCACCGAGACCCTGGCGCTGGGCATCAACATGCCGGCGCGCTCCGTGGTGCTCGAGCGCCTGGACAAGTTCAACGGCGAGGCCCGCGTGGACATCACGCCGGGGGAGTACACCCAGCTCACCGGACGCGCGGGGCGCCGAGGGATCGACGTGGAGGGCCACGCGGTCGTGCTGTGGCGGCCCGGCACGGACCCCCAGGCCGTGGCCGGGCTGGCCTCCAAGCGCACGTACCCGTTGAACTCGAGCTTCCGGCCGACCTACAACATGTCGGTCAACCTGATCGCACAGTTCGGCGCCCAGCGCACCCGCGGGATCCTGGAGTCGTCGTTCGCCCAGTTCCAGGCCGATCGCTCGGTCGTGGGCATCGCCCGGGAAGTGCGCCGCAATCAGGAGGCGCTGGCCGGCTACGAGGAGTCCATGACCTGCCACCTGGGCGACTTCACGGAGTACGCGGCGCTGCGCCGGGAGCTCAAGGACACCGAGAAGTCGGCCGAGAAGGCCCGCTCGCACGCCCGGCGCACGGAGGCCGCGGCATCGCTGCAGGACCTGCTGCCCGGCGATGTGGTGGACATCCCCACTGGCCGCAACCGGGGCTTCGCCGTGGTGGTCTCCCCGGATCCGCACTCGCCGCAGCCGCGGCCGTCGATCGTCACCCACGACGCCCACCTGCGACGCCTGGGCGCTCAGGATCTCGAGGGTCCGCTCGAGCCGATCTCGCGCATCCGTCTGCCCAAGCGGATCGCGGTCTCCTCGCTGAAGGAGCGCAAGGTCATCTCCGGAGCCATGCGCTCCGCGCTGCAGGAGGGCGTGCCTCCGCGGACGGGAGGCCGCAGTGATCAGCCGCGCTTCGCCCGCGGCGGCTCGGGCTCGGAGGCGCGCATCACGGAGCTGCGCCGGCGCCTGCGCGAGCACCCCTGCCACGGCTGCAGCGACCGCGAGCAGCACGCCCGCTGGGCCGAGCGCTGGGAGCGGCTGCGCCGCGAGACCGACCGCCTCATGCGCCAGCTCGACGGACGCACGAACGCGGTGGCCGCCCGCTTCGACCGCATCACCTCGGTGCTGCACGAGCTCGACTACCTCGAGCGCCGCGACGACGAGCTGCGGCTGACCCCGGCCGGGCAGAGCCTGCGGCGGATCTACGGCGATCGCGATCTCCTGCTGGCCATGGGGCTGCGCGACGGCATCCTGGACGGGCTGGACCCGGCGTCCATCGCCGCTGTGGCCACGGTCTTCACGTATCAGGCCAAGCGCCAGGACGCCGGTGCGCGGCCGCGACTGCCCTCCGCCAAGATCGAGCAGGCCGTCGCCACCGCCGTGACGCACTGGACCCGGCTGACCGATCTGGAGGAGCAGCACCGCGTCGATCAGACGGCCGAGCCCGAGCTCGGCATGGTCGGACCCATGCACCGCTGGGCCCGCGGCGGCTCCCTGCGCGCCACGCTCGAGGACACCGAGCTGGCGGCCGGCGACTTCGTGCGCTGGACCAAGCAGGTGATCGACCTTCTCGATCAGGTGGCCTCGATCCGCGGCCTCGACGCCCAGACACGCACCGGCTGCCAGCGCGCCGTCGACCTGATCAGACGCGGCGTGGTCGTCCAATCCGTCCTCGAGGACCCTGAGCCCTGAGCCGCCCCGAGCACCGACCGGCCCCCGCACCGATCTGCAGGAGCGCTGACCGGCTCGCAGCAGTGACCGGCACGGAGCACTGAGCCGTCCGCCGGGCGTGCCGAGTCCCCTTTCGACTTCCCGGACCTCCCGAAGGAGCACCATGTCCCAGCAGTCCACCGAGCGAAGCCCCCTCGAGGGTCCTGTCCTCTACCGCCGAGGCTCCGTCTACACGACGGTGGATCCGGGAGCCTCGGCGCTGATCGCCGAGGGGGATCAGGTGGTCTGGGTCGGATCGGAGCAGGCCGCTGACTCGCTGCAGGACGAGCGGATGCAGGTCGTCGAGCTGGACGGCCGGCTGATCACCCCGGCCTTCGTCGACAGCTCCGCGGATCTGAGCCGCAGCGCGCACCCGAGCGCAGCGGCGGCGCTCGGGCTCGGAGCCGTGGTGCACACCGGCGGTCTGCAGGATGCCGAGGCGCTGCAGAACTGGGTCGAGGCGGCGCAGCAGGGCCGTGCCGCGCGCGTCCTGCTGTGGCCGAGCCTCGATCCGCAGGATGACGTCGCCTCGGTCGTCGAGCAGGTCCGTGAGCGCTTCAGCGCTGCGCTGGTCGGCCTCCGGCTGCCGGTGGCGGACGCTGACGCCCAGGCCGTGGCGTCGTTCTGCACGGCCGTGTCGCAGGAGTCTCTGGCCCCGGCGCTGGCCGTCAGCCGCGCCGACGAGTTGGCGATCGCGCTGGAGGGCCTCGAGCTCGTGGCGAGCAGCGCGGGGGAGCGCACCGCCCACGCCATGGGCGTGCGCGTGGACCTCGTGGGTGCGGTGGAGCTGACCCAGCGCGACCTCGAGCGCCTCGCCGCCGCTTCCGTCACGCTGTGCCTGGATCCCTCGGTCGAGGCGCCGGTGGCCGAGCTCTACCGGCAGGGCATCCCGGTGGTCTGGGGCACGGGCGCCGCTCTGCTCGACGGCTGGGAGGCCGTGCGAGCCCTGCTGCACCACCCCGATCCGCAGCAGCGCATCTCCGCGAGGGCCGCCTTCGTGGCCGCGACCCGCGGCGCCTGGCGGGCTCTGGGCGGAGGACATCCAATGGCCGGGCAGCTGGCCTCCGGAACACCGGCCACCTACGCCGTGTGGGAGGTCGAGGCGCTGATGGTCCAGCCAGCCGAGGGCACCGGCGCCTCCTGGAGCACCGACCCCCGGGCCCGCACCCCGCTGCTGCCGGCGCTCGAGGACGAGGCGAGCCCGCGCTGCACGCAGACCGTCGTGGACGGACGCATCCTCCCGCTGAGCTGAGGCATTCCGACGACCCGTCACCTACCCTGGGAAGACGCTCGGTGATCCTGTGCCGGGCCTGTCGATGCCGGGGCCCTGCGCCTGGTCGTGGCAGAGTCGGAGCACAGCGGCCTGATCAACGGCTGCGTCGAGACCTGTCGTCGCATTCGAGGGTCCTGGCGCGTCCGCGACTAGACTGACCGTCTTGCACCGGCTCGTCGCCTCCCGGCCCGGCACTGCACCCAGCAGGGCTCGAGGAGGCGCACCATGCCCGGTCGGTGCGGGGGCCTCCCGCAGGATCGGCCCTCGATGTCCTGCTCGGTGCACTTCGGCGAAAGGATGCGCGCAGCGTGCGTTCCCTCATCATCATCCCCACCTACAACGAGCGCGAGTCGCTGCCGACCGTCATGGACCGACTGCGTCGCGCCGTCCCGCAGGGCGATGTCCTCGTCGTGGACGACAACAGCCCCGACGGAACGGGCGAGATGGCAGATCGCATGGCCGAGGCCGATGCGCAGATCCACGTCCTGCACCGCACCGAGAAGAACGGCCTGGGCCAGGCCTACATCGCCGGGTTCCGCTGGGGGCTGGAGCAGGGCTACGAGATCCTCGTGGAGATGGACGCGGACTGCTCCCACCAGCCAGAGGAGCTGCCCAAGCTGCTGCAGGCCGTCGAGAACGGCGCCGACCTGGCGATCGGCTCGCGCTACGTGCCGGGCGGCTCGACGGTGAACTGGCCGTGGATCCGCAAGTTCATCTCCCGCGGCGGCGGGATCTACGCCCGCTTCTTCCTGGGCTCGAACATCCGGGACATCACGGCCGGCTTCCGCGCCTTCCGCGCCGAGACTCTGCGAGCCATCGACTTCACCTCGGTGACCTCGCGCGGCTACTGCTTCCAGATCGACCTGGGCTGGCGCACCGAGCTCGCCGGCCTGCAGGTCGTCGAGGTCCCCATCACCTTCGTGGAGCGCGCCGAGGGCGATTCCAAGATGAGCGCCGACATCACTCGCGAGGCCATCGTCAACGTGGCCAAGTGGGGCGTCACCGCTCGCGCCAAGGTGCTGCGGGACAAGGCCCAGGGCCTGCTCGGACGCTGAAGCCCCCGCGCGGGAGGCTCAGTAGCCCCCGCGCCTATGACGAAGGCCGCCCCCGATTCGGGGGCGGCCTTCGTCATAGGCGCACTGATCGGTCCACGGCGGACCTGTCAGAGGCTGCGGCTCAGAGAGCGTGCAGCTCCCGGTAGTGCTCGAGGCGCTGCTGGAGGATCTCCTCGAGCTCCTCCGTGGTGCGCCGCTCCATGAGCATGTCCCAGTGGGTCCGCTGGTGCTTCTCGTTGGGGTTCTCCGGCTTCTCGCCGTCGACGATGATGGCCTCCTGGCCGGTCTTGGTGTACCAGACCTGCGGGATCTCCGCCTCCATGGCGAAGGTCACGAAGACCGACTCGCCGGACGTGGTGCGGTACTCCACGCGCTGACGCGAGGCGGGCTCGACGCCGGCCTCCGACTCCATGGACTGCGAACCGAGGCGCATGCCGCGAAGGCTGCGATCGCTCATCGGATGTTTCTCCTGTCGGTGGGGGTGTCGGTGGGAAGACCTCTGCTGGAAGACACAGCACCGCGACGCTCGAGTCTATTCCCGAGACGTCGCGGTGCTGATGCCTCCCACGCGCTCTCGGCGCGTCCTCTTCCGTGGTCTGCGGCCGCTGGGGTCAGCGCTGCGGGGGCTGACCGTATCCGTCGTGCCCGCTCGGGCGGTAGGGATCGCGGCCGTGCTGCTGAGGGCGCTGCTGGCCCTGGTAGCCCTGCTGAGCCTGCGGGTGGGGCTGCTGGCCCTGCTGATCGAACGGCTGGTCCCGGCCCTGAGGGGCGGCCGCCTGGCGAGGGCGCTGGGCGCCGGCGCGGGTGTCTTCGCCGGGCAGCTTGGCGTTGAGGTCGACCGGGGCGCTCGGGTCGATGGTCTCGGGGCCGGGGACCTCGTAGTCATCGGGGTCGGTGAAGCGCTTGGAGGGGTTGAGGTCCTCGTCGGTGACCTTGACCAGGCCCTCGTCCTCCTTGGCGCGGCGACGAGCCTCGGCCTCCTGCTCGTCCTCCTCCTCCATGACCTCGCCCCAGTCCGGTCCGGCGTCGGGACGGCCCAGGAACTCGCCCACGCCGCGCAGGGCATCGCCGAGCTCAGCGGGGATCATCCACACCTTGTTCGCGGAGCCCTCGGCGACCTTGGGCAGGGTCTGGATGTACTGATACGCCAGCAGCTTCTGCGTGGGCTTGGCGCGGTGGATCGAGTCGAAGACCTTCTGGATCGCCTGGGCCTCGCCGTCGGCGCGCAGGATCGCGGCCTTGGCATCGCCCTCTGCGGAGAGCACGGAGGCCTGGCGCTGACCCTCGGCCGTGAGGATCTGGGACTGCTTCTCGCCCTCGGCCGTGAGGATGGCCGCGCGACGGTCGCGCTCGGCGCGCATCTGCTTCTCCATCGAGTCCTGGATGGAGGCCGGGGGAGTGATCTCCTTGATGTCCACGCGCGAGACCCGCAGGCCCCAGCGGCCGGTCGTGGAGTCGAGCACGCCGCGCAGCTCCGCATTGATCTTGTCGCGGGAGGTCAGCGTCTCCTCGAGGTTCAGACCGCCGACCACGTTGCGCAGCGTCGCGGAGGTGAGCTCGTCGACCGCATGGATGTAGTTGGTGATCTCGTAGGTGGCCGAGCGGGGGTCCGTCACCTGGAAGTAGACGACGGTGTCGATGCCGACCACGAGGTTGTCCTCGGTGATCACCGACTGCGCCGGGAAGGACACGACCTGCTCGCGCAGATCGATCATGGGCAGCAGCCGGTCGATGAACGGGACCAGGATGTGCAGGCCGGGGGACAGGGTGGACTGGTACTTGCCCAGTCGCTCGACGATGCCTGCGCGGGCCTGCGGAATGATCCGCACCGCCTTCAGCAGGATCACCACAGCGACCACGACAAGGATGACCAGCAGGATGATCGTGGCGATCATGGGGCTCTCCTCGTGACGTCGGTGTTCGGGGGGGGGGGGGGGGGCGTTCGGATCATTGGCGATCGACGGGCCGGCCGCGGCGGCTCAGGCCCGGTGCACCGCGGGATCGATGGCGGGGGCGCTGCGTTCGACCCTCACGGTCGCGCCGTCGACGCGATGCACGTAGGCGGTCTCGCCCACCGGGATCTCCGGACCCGAAGTCCGGGCGGTCCAGACATCTCCGTCGAGACGGACCAGGCCGGTGGCCGAGGTGACGGGCTCCAGGACGGTGCACTCGGAGCCGGGCAGACGGTCGGCGTTGGAGAGACCGTCGCGGCCCGGGCCTCGGTGTAGCCGGGCGAGGATGCGCGGGCGCACGAGGAAGAGCAGCAGCAGGGACACGGCGACGAAGACGAGCACCTGGACGACCACGCCTCCGCCCAGGGCAGAGGCACCGGCGGAGGCCAGGGCGCCGACTCCCAGCATCAGGAAGGTCAGGTCGAGGCTCAGGATCTCGATCACGATCAGCACGACCGCGAGGATCAGCCACACGATCCATCCGCTGTCGGCGAGCATCTCAAGCATCGGGCGGCCTTCCGTCGTCGGTGATCCGGGTCTCCATCCTGCCAGAATTCGCATTCGAGAACAGGCAGGTCCATGCGTGTGTCGTCGATTCCCCGAGATCGCATCGTCCAGCAGGGGAGTAGCGTCACCCTCTGTTCATCTGGCGTTCATCCGCTTAGGATCTGGGGATTCCGTTCGACGTCCGCACAGGAGTGACCATGAGACCCATCGCCTCGATCGCAGCTTCGGCTGTGGGTGCCGGCGTGACCGGCATGGCGGCGGGTCTGATCACGCTGTCGGCGGTGCAGTCCAACATGCCTGCACTCATGGCGCATCTGATGAAACCGGTGCCGGATCTGGCGGGCCGACGGGTGCTGCTGTGCACGGGGGAGACGGATCACCGCACCCGCGGCACGGCTGCGGACGAGGCCCAGCAGTGGCGTCGGGCACTGGAAGCCGAGCACGACGCCCCGGCGATCCTGGTGGACCTGCGCACGGACGCCCGCTGCTCGGCGCGCCGACGGGCGCAGGTGCGAGCGCTGGCAGAATCCGTCCCGGCGGATCACCAGCGGGAGTTCGTTCTCGGCGACTCGGTGTCTGCGCAGGCACGCTCTGTGCAGGCGCGCACCGGGGCCTCGTCGGCCGAAGCTCTCGGCTGAGGCCGGCCGCTCAGGAACCCTGCGAGTCCTCGTCGGAGTCCGACTGCTGCGGCTGATCGCCGATCATTTCCCCGAGAGGATCGACGCGCGGCGGGCGCAGGATGCTGCGGGAGACGTTGCGGTAGTCGTAGCGCCCGAGGAGCTGGGCTGCTTCCTCGTCCGCGAGGTCGTAGGCATGCGCGAGCATGCGGACGTTCTCCGTGTAGAAGGCGTGCAGCTTGTCCACGCCCTTCAGGAACTCGATTTCCTTGCTCATGGTCGGTGTGCGGCCTCTCCGGAAGATCTGCGGCTGGATCCGAGGCGTAAGCGCCGATCGGACCGTGACCACCGTAGTCCGAACGCCGCAGAAACTCCCGTCCCGGAGCATGGTTCGCCCGAAGACGGAGACGTCCTGCGGGTGCGGTGCCGGGGATCCAGAGGGTCGTTCGATCCTGCACCTCGTTCGCCGATAATATACATTATGTAAAGTGAGGCTGAGCGGAGGGCTCGACGCCGACCGGATGGCCCCTCCCTCGCAGGCGGTGGGCATTCACTCGAGGCGTGCCTCGGAGTGCACGGCTTGTGCGCGGGGCGACGACCTCGCCGCGGGCCGCCTCACGCCGGATCTCTCCGCGCGGTGCTCGACGCCGCCGGGCGGTCTCGGCTCCGCCCTGCAGTCTTTCCCCGACGATCTCCTGCGATTGCGCCTGTGTGGCTCCATGCTCCCGACCTGCCACGAGTGCTCGCCGCCAGCTGTGTCACCCCAGGCGGCAGACGGCATTGCGTGCGGGCTGCCGCACCGCAAAGGCCATGAAGGCTTCGCATCACCCGCTCGGAAATATCCTCCGCATGGTGCGCGCTCTGCGCGCGGGAAATCGGATATTCCGCTGCCGCGGCGCACTGTCCGGCCCGTGAGGGCTCCTGGAAGATTTCACCTGGAGCTCGTCTTGGCTATTCTTCTGTCTGTCGGGATATCCTTGTCGCTCCTGGCCTGACAGTCATGCGGCGCCGCATCTGCCGTCGCAGGATCTCGCCCGCGTCGATTCCGTGTCGTAGTAGACAAATAGAACGACACGAGATGGCGGAGGCAATCCCTGGTGCTCGTCAGCATTCGATAGACCAGCACCGCCGACTCCCCCGGTATCGATTCCCGAAGATTCCGGGGAGATGCCCGACGCTCCCCCGCAGGCCCATTCTTCCGTCGCGCTTTTCGATAGTATGTTCGAGTCGCCGATCGAGTGATCGATCCGCTGATCGACTCCCCCGGTCTCGGCGACCCGCCCGTCGTCGCCGACCCGAAGGACTCCGCCGCCATGGCTCTGCCTCCCCCGCCCGTCGAGATCCCGCTGCAGGAGGCCGTCGCGCGCTTCCTGGCCTCGGTGGATCGACGGGCGCGTGTGCAGTCGCTGTCGGCGGCCACGGCCAAGAACTATCGCGTGGATCTCGAGCGCTTCCTGGAGCTGCTCCCCCGCGCGAGCGAGCACACCGCGGAATCCGTCACCGGCCAGGACGTGGACGAGGCCCTGCTGCTGTTCGCCGGCACCGCGGATCACCGGCGCAAGCCGGGGCTCGGCGAGCAGAGCGGGGATGTCCGCCGCCGGATGGCCGCCACCGCGCGGGAGGCCAAGTCGGCCGGGTCGACCCTGCGGATGCGACGCTCCCTGTCGCGGTTCTTCGCGTACTGCACGGAGCAGTCCTGGGCCACCGTCTCCCCCATGGCCGCCTCCGAGCTGATACCCCAGGGCGAGGATCCCCTGCGCGTCGAGCGGACCTCCCTGGACATCGAGGAGGCCCAGGCTCTGCTGCGCCACGGTCCAGGCACTCGGGAGTCGAACCGGCACTGGGACCGGGACGCCATCGCGCTGGGGCTCATGATGGTCGTCGGGCTGCGCGCCGGGGAGATCGTGCGGCTGGATGCGGATCACCACTCGCCTGCCGGTCCGGCGGGCCCGGCTCGGGTGACGGTCTACGGGAAGGGCCGCAGCACGCGGGTGGTCCCGATCGCGGCCTGGATCGACGAGCTGATCTCGTCGTATCGAGCCCGCCTGGGTCCGGAGGCGCCTGCGCCGCTGCTGCTCTCGGCCACCGGGCGCCGCCTGGCGGTGCGCGATATCGAGCGCCTGCTCGAGCGCGCCGTGCAGCGCACCCGAGCCGCCGAGCCGCGCCTGGCCCGCGGCGTGGTCCCCCACGGGCTGCGCCACACCGCGGCCACGCTGATGCTCGCCGACGGCTGGGACGTCAAGGTCGTCGCCCGGCTGCTCGGGCACAGCTCCGTGTCCACCACCAGCCGCTACCTGGACGAGCTGCCCGGAGAGCTCTCGGCCGCGATCGACGCCCACCCGCTGCGGCCCTGACGGACCGGCGGCCCCGATCGCCGTGAGGGACCGGGGCCGCCGTCGACGGGGGCACGTGCGAGATGCGAGTGCAGCCACTCAGGGCTCGCACGTGCCGGTGTCCGGAGGACTCAGGCCAGCCTGCCGGTGGTCGGGAAGCGGTCCCATACGCGATGGCGCGTCAGTGCCTCCTTCACGCCGGTGAGCACGCCCTGGGGCGTCTGCGCCACGGTCACGCCGGCGCCGTCGGCCAGGCCCAGGGCCCCCAGGGTGTCGATGCCGGTGCCCCACGCGCCCATGGGCTTGGCCTGGCGCCAGACCTCCTGCAGGAGCAGACTCGCACGCGGATCCACCTCCTGGGGGCTGGGCACCGCGGCCTTGGCGTCCAGGCCCTGGGCGGCATCGGGTCCGGGCAGGGGGTCCGAAGCCACCAGAACCGCATCGAATTCGACCGAGCGAGCCGTGAGCAGCGTGCGCTGGGCGACCACATCCCCGGCTGCGGCGCCTCCGGTGGGGGCGATCACCAGCGGCACCATGCCGGCGCCGTCGATCTCGCGGATCACCTGCGCCAGGGAGTCGCCGTCCACGCGGCTCCCGACCAGGATGCCGATCTGGCGCCCGTCGACCGGCCAGGTCCTCCCCAGCTGCGACAGCGCCGGGGATGGCTGGACGTCCTGGGCGGGCGCCGTCGTGGGTTCCTGCTCGGGCAGGCCGAGGCCCTCAGCCACCGTGCGGCCCAGCTCCGCATCGATCGCCGACAGATGCTGCAGCTGGCGGATGCGCACGTTCTCATCCCAGCACTTGCCGAGCTCGAACATGTATCCCTGCGCGGTGTGCTCGCGCTCGATCTCGCTGAGCGAGAGCCAGAACATCCGGGCCTGACTGAAGTGATCCTCGAAGGACTGCGGGCGGCGACGCTCCTTGACCGATTCCTCGATCGGCTGCGCCACGTCGATGAACGGCCGCTGCGAGTCGGGCGTCTCGAACGGATTGCCCCCGTCCAGCGAATTCGGGCGGTAGGGCGCGACCCCGGAGTGCACGGCGGACTGGTGCATGCCGTCGCGCAGCATGTCGTTGACCGGGGCATGCGGGCGGTTGATCGGCAGCTGGGTCCAGTTCGGCCCGCCCAGCCGTGTGATCTGCGTGTCCAGATAGGAGAACAGCCGCCCCTGCAGGAGCGGGTCGTTCGTCACATCGATGCCTGGGACCAGGTTGTTTGGGTTGAAGGCGACCTGCTCCGTCTCGGCGAAGTAGTTCGAGGGATTGGCCGTGAGCGTCATCAGCCCGACCGCCTCGACGGGGGCAAGCTCCTCCGGCACGAGCTTGGTGGGGTCCAGCAGGTCGATCCCCTGGAAGGTCTCGTCCTCGGTGTCCGGGAAGACCTGGACGCCCAGCTCCCACTGTGGATGTGCTCCGGCCTCGATCGCATCGGCCAGGTCGCGTCGGTGCATGTCGGGATCGGCCCCGTTGATCAGCTGCGCCTCCTCCCACAGCACGGAGTGCACGCCCAGCCTGGGCTTCCAGTGGAACTTCACGAGCGAGGTGGAGCCATCGGCGGCCACGAGGCGGAACGTGTGGACCCCGAAGCCCTCCATCATCCGCAGGGAGCGCGGGATGCCGCGGTCGGCCATGTTCCAGATCGTGTGATGCTGCGCCTCCGTATGGAGGGAGACGAAGTCCCAGAAGGTGTCGTGGGCGGACTGCGCCTGCGGGATCTCCCGATCCGGATGGGGCTTGGCCGCGTGGATGACATCGGGGAACTTGATCGGATCCTGGATGAAGAACACCGGGATGTTGTTTCCCACCAGGTCCCAGGTGCCCTCATCGGTGTAGAACTTCGTGGCGAATCCGCGGGTGTCACGGGCCAGATCCCCCGAGCCGCGTGAGCCGAGCACGGTGGAGAACCGCACGAAGACGGGAGTCTGCTTCCCCTCGGCGAACACCCCGGCGCTGGACAGGCGGGAGGCCGTCCCGTAGGACTCGAAGACGCCGTGGGCACCGGCACCGCGAGCATGGACCACCCGCTCGGGGATGCGCTCGTGATCGAAGTGCGAGACCTTCTCGCGAAAGTGATGGTCCTGCAGGAGCGCGGGTCCGCGGCGCCCCGCCCTCAGGGAGTCCTCGGAGGTGCTCAGGCGGGTCCCGTGCGCGGTGGTGAGGAACTCGCCCTGCTGGGCTCGGGCGCCCTCGGGAGCGCCGGTCTGCTCTCCGGTGGCCGTGCGAGTCTGCGGGGCGGACTGATCGGGCTTGGGAGGCAGCGGGCTGCGCGGCTGGACGGGCTCCTGCGCGGATGCCGGTTCGGAGCCAGGGACCCCTGGCACCTGAGGAAGCTCGGGGCGGTGATCTGACATGGCGGATCCTCCTGACATCGTCGCTGTGCCGGCCGGGGCTGTCGGCCGCCGGCCCGCCTCCTGTCTATCCGTCCGCAGCCTGATAAGTAAGGAGACTGACTGGATTGCCAGGGAATCCGGAGCTGTGGGTGAGGTGCGCCACATAGCCCCCGTGTCGCATGGACTCCGCCTGCGGTCCGTGCCCTTATTGAGAAGTAGTCAGAATAAGCGACGCGCAAGAGGAGCAGAACCATGCATGTCCCTGATCAACACCCAGATCCTTCCCTTCACCACGCAGGCCTTCCACAACGGCGAGTTCGTCGAGGTCAGCCAGGACGACGTCCCGGGCAAGTGGGCGATCTTCTTCATCTACCCCGGTGACTTCACCTTCGTGTGCCCCACCGAGCTGGGCGATCTGGCCGATCACTACGAGCAGCTGCAGGAGATGGGCGTCGAGGTCTACTCGGTGTCCACCGACTCGCACTTCGTGCACAAGGCCTGGCAGGAGACCTCCGAGCACGTCGGCAAGGTCCGCTACTACATGCTCGGCGATTCCACCGGAGACATCACCCGCAACTTTCAGAACATGCGCGAGGGCGTCGGCCAGGCCGACCGCGCCACATTCCTGGTGGACCCCGAGGGCACCATCCAGTACATCGAGCAGACCGCCGAGGGCATCGGCCGCGACGCCTCCGTCCCGCCGGGCCGTAGCCTGGCGGGCGGTCTGCCGCGGGAGGCGACGATGCCCCCGCCGAGCACCGAGGAGAGGAACTTCTGTGATGGTCGCCAACGAGCAAGCTGCCAGGCCCACCCCTGTGGTCGTCGTGATGGGGGTCTCCGGCTCCGGGAAGACGACGATCGGCGCCCTGGTGGCCGATGCCAAGTCCGTGCCGTTCGTGGATGCCGATGACCTGCACCCGATCGACAACGTCAAGAAGATGGCTGCGGGCACGCCCCTGGACGACGAGGACCGCTGGCCCTGGCTCGACATCGTCGGTCGCCGCCTGCAGGAGGCCGAGGAGTCCGGCGAGGGCGTGGTCTTGGCGTGCTCGGCGCTGCGCCGCGTCTACCGCGATCGCATCCGCGCCACCGCTCCCAGCACGATCTTCCTGCACCTGCACGGGTCGCTGGAGGTGCTCACCGCCCGCATCGAGGGCCGCAGCGGGCACTTCATGCCCCCGGCGCTGCTGAGCTCGCAGATGGAGACCCTCGAGGCGCTCACGGACGACGAGACCGGCTACGTCCTGGACATCGGCCAGAGCGTCGAGCAGATGATCGACGAGGCCCTTCCCGCCCTGCAGTCGATCCGCGACGAGATGCCCCGCGGCTGAGCGGATCCGCCTCCGGGCGGCGTCTGCGGCGGCCGCTGGTGCGGTGCAGAACCCGGAGCGTCGTCAGCCGACGCGGCGACGCGGACGGCCCGGCTCCGAGCCGCCTCCCTTCTCGCTGCGCTCCCGAGCGGCAGCCACCTGCTGCTCCAGGTCCGGTCGGGTCAGGGCCCAGGCCTGCAGCGCGGTGATGCTGATCCCCCGCGGGCCGGTGCGTCGGGTGGTCCCGCGCACCAGCAGCAGTCGCGTGCCGAAGAGCACCGGCCCGGACAGACGCTGCGCCTCGTCGAAGAACGCGCAGTCGGCCGTCCCGCTGCCGTCGTCCAGGCTGATGAACACCACGCGGTTCCCGCCGCGCATGGGCGGGGTCATGGTGGAGACCCGCACCCCGGCCACGAGCACCTCGGTCTGCGAGCGCAGCTCCAGCAGGGAGCCGGCGGCGGTGGCGCCCAGGCGGCGCAGCAGCGGGGCGTAGCTGTCGACCAGGTGGGCGGAGACGTCCAGGGCCATGTGGTCGAGCTCGGCGCGCACGGTCTGCTCCGTGCTGGGGTGCGGCAGTCCCGGGACCAGGCTCTTCAGCTCGGGATCCCCCAGAGGCAGCTCGAGCTGCCCGGAGACCTCGCGGCGGACGGCGGACGGGCGGGCGTCGGCTCGGTGGCGCATGGCCTGGACCAGGTCCGCGCGGTTGGCCGCGCTGCCGGAGCTCTCGAGCAGCCCGTCCAGCGCGCCCACCGAGGCCAGGCGCTCGAGCGAGCGCCTGGTCGGTCGGGCCCTGGCGCGCAGGTCCCCGAGCGAGGCATAGGGCTGCCCGGCGACCAGGCGAGCGATCTCGGCCTCCGAGACGCCGCTGAGCTCGCGCAGGGACAGCCGGAGGCCCAGCCGGCGGCGCCCCTGAGCGTCCAGGCCCTCCTCCGGGGCCAGCTCCTCCACGCGGTGGTGGTCATCGGAGCGGTTCACGTCCACGGGCAGCACGGGGATGCCCATGCGTCGGGCCTCCCCCACGAGCAGGCGCTTGGGGTACATGCCGGGGTCGTGCTCCCACACCCCGGCCAGGAAGGCCTCCGGGTGGTGGGCCTTCAGCCACGCGGATTCGTAGGTGGGCACGGCGAAGGCCGCGCCGTGGGCCTTGCAGAAGCCGAACGAGCCGAAGGCCGAGAGGATCTCCCAGACCTGATCGAGCACCGCGGGCTTCCAGTCCCCCTGCGCGCGGGCGGACTCGCGCACGAAGCGCTCCACGGCCGGCTCCTCGGGGCCGCCGAGCTTGCGACGCAGCTCGTCGGCCCGGGCCAGACCGCAGCCGGTCACGGTGTCGAGGATGCGCAGGATCTGCTCGTGGAAGACCGTCACGCCGTGGGTCTCGGCCAGGATCGGGTCCAGGCGCGGGTCGATCGAGGGCACCGTGGCGAAGCCGTGGCGCTGATCCAGGTACGGCCGCACCATGTTCGACTGCATGGGCCCGGGGCGGAACAGGGAGATGTCCACGATCAGGTCGTCGAAGCTCTCCGGGGCCATCTTGCCGATCAGCTCCCGCTGGCCCGGCGACTCGATCTGGAAGCAGCCCAGGGTGTGCGTGGAGCGGATCAGCTCGAAGGTCGCCGGGTCGTCCCGCGGCACCGCCTCCAGATCGATGCGCGGCGGGACGACGGCGGCCTCATCCTCCTCATCGCGACGACGGGCGCGGATCAGCTCGAGACGCTGGATCTCGTCGAGCGCGTAGGTCAGCGTGGACTGCATGCGCACCCCCAGGACGTCGAGCTTGAGCATGCCCATGGGGTCCATGTCGTGCTTGTCGAACTGGCTCATGGGCAGCCCCAGCCCGGAGGCCTGCACGGGAGTGCGCTCCAGCAGGGACTGATCGGAGAGGATCACCCCGCACGGGTGCATGGAGATGTGCCGCGGCAGCCGGTCCAGGCGCTCGGCGACGTCCACCAGCAGGTCCAGCTGCTTGTCCTGGGCGACCTGCTGGGCGAACTCGGCGAGCTCGGGCTTCTCCTCGAGGGCCTCCCGGAACGACGAGGCCGAGAAGCGCCACAGCTGCTTGGCGATCGTGTCCACCTGCCCCGGCTCCATGCCCAGGGCCAGACCGGCGTCGCGGACGGCTCCGCGAGCGCGGTAGGCGTTCTGCATGCTCATCAGCGAGACCCGCTCAGGCCCGAAGCGCTCGAAGATGCGGTCGTAGACCTCGTGGCGCCGGGCGGATTCGACGTCGATGTCGATGTCCGGAAGGGTCGAGCGGTCCCGGGAGAGGAAGCGCTCGAAGATCAGCCCGTGCTCGAGCGGATCCGGCTGGGAGACGCCCAGCAGGTGGTTGACCAGCGAGGAGACGCCCGAGCCGCGGGCGGCCCGACGCACCCCCATCTGCCCGATCATGTCCGAGACCTCGGCGACGGTGAGGAAGTAGGACGCGAAGCCCAGGTGCTCGATGATCGCCAGCTCGTGCTCCAGACGCTCCTGCACCCTCTGCCAGGTCGGTGAGCCGGGGGCGGCCTGCGGGTAGCAGCGGGCCACGGCCGCCTGGCAGCGCTGGCGCAGCTCCCGGGGTGCCGGGGAGCTCAGGCCCAGCACCGAGGCCTCCGGCACGACCGGTCTGCCCCAGCCGCAGTCGGCGACGGCGTCCAGGCGGGTGAGGTCGGCGACCTCGGCGGTGCCGCCCAGCAGCGCCTTCACCCCTGCCGCGCCGAGGTCCGCGCTGCGGGCTGTGTCGCGGGCCAGGTCCTCCATCTGCGCGGCGGGCTTGAGCCAGGCCTGGCCGTTGGGCTGCAGGGACTCGCTGTCAGCCTCCCCCGCTGCCAGCTGGGCCAGCGGGGTCAGGGTGCGGGCGGCGTCCAGGACGTCGGCGGTGGCCGCGTCCTGCGGATCGAGATAGCGCACGGCATTGGAGAGCACGCAGCGCACTCCGGACTCGACGCCCATCCGCAGGGTCCGGGCGGCGTGGCCCGCGCTCCCCGAGGCGCCGGGCTCCGCCAGGTGGTGCACGACCTCCAGGGCCAGCGCCTGCGGGGGCAGCAGCTGCTTCCAGCGAGCCAGGGCCTGCCGAGCGCTGCGATAGCGACGGGCCGCCAGCAGCCTGCCCACATCCGAATCCGGGCCCAGCAGCACGACCAGCCGGACGGGGGCTCCCGCCCTCGCCTCTGTGGCCGTGTCCTCTGCCCCCGGCTCTGCGCTGTGCTTCGTGGACGAGAGGCCGCCACCTGAGGAGCCGGTCCCGGGGTCCCCCAAGGCCCCCGGGACCGCCCGCCGACGCAGCTGCTGCCTGGTGATCCCGGGCAGGAACGAGGCGCTCGGCCCCGACCCGAGCCGCGAGCGCAGCCGCGCAGCGCCTGTCCGGGCGCCTCCGCCGGAGCATCCCCGTGCACTCGCCCCAGCCGCACCGTCACCGGCTGCACCGTCACCGCGCTCACCAGCCGCGGCCCCGCAGGTCTGCTCCGCCCCCTCCACCCGGTGCGCGTCCGAGATCAGCCGGCACAGCGCGGCGTAGCCCTCCCCCGGCGCTGCTCCGGCCCCGGCTCCGGCGGCGAGCACCACCACGCGGTGGAAGCGCTCGCCGTCCGGCTCGCCCACCCGCAGATCGACGCCCAGGATGGGGTCGATGCCCGCAGCCCGGCAGGCGCCCAGATGCTTGACCGCCCCGTAGAGGCCGTCGCGATCCGTGCACCCCAGGGCGTCGGCTCCGTCGGCCGCGGCGGCGGCCACGAGGGCCTCCGGGCGGGCGACGCCGTAGTGCGCGCTGAAGGCCGTGCGCACATGCAGATGGGTGAAGGTCACCCCCGTATTCGAAACTATGTTCGAATCAGAGTCAACTCACCGCAGGCGTCTCACGGGCGTGGGGCTCACGAGGCGGAGTCGAGGGCCCGCAGCTCGCCGATCCTGTCCTCGACCCCGGAGGGCCCCGCCGCCTGCTGAGCGAGGGCCTCCTGGCGCCGCAGGGGCAGATCGATCACCCCGCCTCCGGTCTCTGTGGTGGCCCGCAGCAGACGCCAGCGCCCGGTCTCCATGGTGTGCACGAGCTCCAGGGTGATCAGTGCCGCGCGCGGGCTCAGCCGCACCTGCACGCGCCACATCTCCTGATCGACCACCTCGGTGTCCCGCGGGGCGCGATGTCCATCCACCCACCACGAGCGACGCCGATGCCAGCGCACCGGCTCCTCCGCGACGCTGTGCACCCGCCCCTCCCAGAGCACCCGCACAGGGGCCCCCGACCTCCCGCACTCGACCTCCACGCCCTGCGTCAGCAGCCCCATGATGTCCTCCGCTCTCCCGCGTCCCGCCTGTCCCGATCGCCGTCCGATCGATGCTTCGAAACTAGAAGAGGTGTACGACAGCACAAGACGAATATGACGCTCATGGGAACATCAGTTCCCAGGGCGAGGATGGGGTGCTCGCGCCTCAGGCCTCCCCGTCGGCCGCATCATTGAGCTCGAAGGAGCCCCTCCCGTCCAGCGTCTCCCGGAGAAGGTCCGCGTGCCCCGCATGACGGGCGACCTCGGCCGCGATGTGAGCCAGGCACCACCGCACCTCCCAGTGCGTGACGTCCTCGGGGATCCAGGGCGAGGTCGGGACGGGCACGAGCGCATCCAGCTCGGCGGCCTCGTCGAGGTTCTGCGCGGTGAGGGCCACGTGACGGTCGAACTGCTCCAGGACCTCGCTCAGGGGCCGGGCGTCTGCGATGAGTGAGTCCAAGGACGGGTCCTCCGACAGATCCTCCGGAAGGACGGGCGCCCCGGGCGCCGCAGCCGCGAGCGCGGACCAGTACACCCCCACGGCCGAGGTGTGCAGCAGCAGGCCGGTGAGGTTCAGGACCGAGGCGTTGGGTGCGGCATGGGCCTGCTCATCGCTCAGGTCATGGACGGTGGTGCGCATCTGGGCGAGCTGCTGCAGCGCGTAGGTGCGCAGGACGTCGTGCTCGCCGACGGCGCTCGGGGTCAGGAATCCCATGGTGGTGTCCTCCAGGAGAGCTCATGGCCCGGTGGATCCGGGCGTTGAGCACACTGTTGCTTACACCGAGGACAGATCCTGTCCTCGGGATGAGCGATGATGAGCAGGTGACCGATCCCACCTCCCGAGCCCTCTCCCTGCTCAGGCTTCTGCAGGTGCGCCGCTCCTGGCAGGTGGACGAGCTCGCCGCCGAGCTCGGGGTGACTCCCCGGACGGTGCGCCGCGACATCGCCCGGCTGCGCGAGCTGGGCTACACCGTGAACTCCGGCGGCGGCCTCTACGGCGGATACCACCTGGGTCAAGGCGGCCTGCTGCCTCCGCTGGCGCTCGACCTGGACCAGGCCGTGGCCGTCGCGCTCGCCCTGACCGACGCCGCCGCAGCCGGAGGAGCACATGCGGACGCGGCTCTGCAGGCGCTGCACCTTCTCCAGGAGATCGTGCCTCCTCGGGTGAGGCGCCGACTGCGGGGGCTCAGCGAAGCCTCCGAGGCAGGGATCCCCCACCGCACCGCCGATGCCGCTGCCATCGACCCGAAGTCACTGCTGCACTGCATGGATGCCATCCAGCAGCGGCTCATGCTCGGCTTCGCCTACACGGATCGTCACGGCCAGCGCACGGACAGGCGCGTGGAGCCGCACTGGCTGGTGCCGGTGCGAGGGAGATGGATGCTGGTGGCCTACGACCCCGCACGGGAGGACTGGCGCACCTTCAGCTTCGACCGGCTGAGCGAGCCGGAGATCCTCCTGCGGCACTGCACGCCGCGTCCCGGCCTGAATGAAGTGCTGGCGCGTCTCGACGAGCCCACGCCGCCCACCGCCTGGCGGCATCAGGTCGTCGTGCTGATCCACGCACCGCTCGGCGAGGTCGTGGCGACCATGCCCCGCCTGGCAGGGCACCTGCAGCCCGTCGGGGAGTCCGAGACCGAGTTCCGCACCGGCGCCGAGGATCCCGACGACGCGGCGAGGTGGCTGAGCACGCTGCGGCAGGACTTCACCGTGCTGGGCGATGAGGAGGTTCACCAGGCCATGAGGCGTCTGTCCGACCGCCTGGGGCGCAGCGTCGCGGACTCGACCGGATGAGGCTCAGCGCGGGATGAAGGGGGTCCTCCCAGGACCTTCCATCGATCTGGCGCAAGGACCGGTTCTACACGGGGCACCGCGGCTCGTTCAGCTACTTCGACGTCGAGGCCCACATCGTGGAGCTGATCCCGAACAGCGCCAGCGACGCCTTCAAGGCGCACCTGCGCTCCGTCGGGGCCTCCTATCTCATCGCCGGCGAGGAGACGCTGGACATGGAGATCGCGGTGCGCCGGATCGGAGAGGTCTTCGGCGTGGACGAGCTGATCCTGGGCGGCGGCGGGACCCTGAACTGGTCCATGGCCCGCGACGGGCTGTGCGATGAGGTCAGCATCGTGATGATGCCGCTGGCCGACGGCGAGACCGACACGGCCTCCCTGTTCGAGGCCAGCGGCGAGCACTCCAGCCCGCTGCCGATCGGCTTCGCGCTCAAGGGAGTCGAGCCCGGTCGCCCAGGAGCAGTCATGACCCGCATCCTGATCACAGGATCGACCACCGGCGTGGGCCGCTCCACGGCTGCGGCACTGCTGGAGGGCGGCCACGACGTCGTCGTCCACGCCCGCTCCCAGGAGCGGCTGGCGGCGGTCGAGGACCTGCTCGACGCCGGTGTCGCGAGCGTCGTGGGCGATCTCGGCGATCCCGAGCAAATGCGCGGGATCGCCGGGCAGGCCCAGCGGATCGGCTCGCTGGATGCGGTGATCCACAATGCCGGGATCATCGCCGGGCCCGCCCTGCTGCCGGTCAACGTGGTGGCGCCCTACCTGCTCACCGCGCTGATGGCCGCGGTGGCGCGGCTGCGCCCGGACGTGCACGCAAATGCCGTCGATCCCGGCTGGGTGCCCACTCGCATGGGCGGCCCCGACGCCGCTGAGGACCTCGATCTGGCCCATGTCACCCAGGCCTGGCTGGCGACGACCCAGGACCCCGAGGCGCTGAGCTCCGGCGGGTACTGGCATCACGGGCGCGTGGAGCAGACCCATCCGGCAGTGCACGACGAGCGCTTCCAGCACGAGCTGATCACCGCGCTCGCCGAGCACACGGGAACGCATCTGCGCAACAGCTGAGCGTCGCTGGTCCGTGGAGGCCGCGGCCGGTCAGGATGCCGCAGTGCCGACCGGAGGCGGCTCAGGCCGGCCGCGTCTCCCAGAAGGCCACCGCAGACGCCGCGGCCACGTTCAGCGAGTCCACCCCGTGGGACATCGGGATCCGCACGGTGAGATCGGCGTGGTGGATGGCCGGCGGCGTGAGTCCGTGGCCCTCGGTGCCCAGCAGCAGGGCGAGCCTCTCCCCCGATTCCCGCACGCGGGTGCCGAGCTCGTCGAGGGCCAGAGAGTCGTCCTCGAGCGCCATGGCGGCGGTGAGGAAGCCTGCGTCCTTGACCTGCTGCAGATCCGCCGTCCAGTGCTCCAGTCGCACCCACGGGACCTGGAAGACGGTGCCCATGGAGACCCGGATCGCCCGGCGGTAGAGCGGATCGGCGCAGCGCGGGGTCACCAGCACGGCATCGACCTGCAGGGCTGCCGCCGAGCGGAAGATCGCCCCCAGGTTGGTGTGATCGACCACGTCCTCCACGATCGCCACGCGCTGCGACGAGGCCAGCACCGAGGCCAGCGGCAGCGGCTCCGGGCGCTGCATGGCCGCCAGCGCCCCGCGGTGCAGGTGGAAACCGGTGACGCCCTCGAGCACCTCGTCCTCCCCCACATAAAGAGGGACCTCGGGGTGGGCGTCGAGCACATCGGCCAGATCGAGCACCCACTTGCGGGACATGAAGAACGACCGCGGCTGATGCCCCGCCGCAAGCGCCCGGCGCAGCACCTTGGAGGACTCCGCCAGGTACATCCCGCGCTCGGGCTCGAGCTTGCGCCGCAGCGAAACATCCGTCAGCGAGGTGTAGTCGGCCACCCGAGGATCGGCCGGATCTCTCAGGACTGTCAGCTGCGGGAACCGCGCGCCGAGCTCGTCGAAAGACGGGGGGATCTGCTGGCTCACAGCACCTGCCTCACCATGTTGGCCAGGGCGGCCAGCCCCAGGATGACGATCACCGTGCGCAGAGCCACCGGAGAGAGCCGGCGGCCCACCTTGGCGCCCAGCCACGAGCCGACCGACGACGAGATCGCGATCAGCACCACGACCCACCAGTCGATGCGCTCGAAGGAGAAGAGGATGTAGGACACGGCGGCCACGATGTTCACCGCGGCCACCAGGAAGATCTTCACGGCGTTGGCCGACTGCATGGACGCCAGCAGGAACACGCCCAGGATCCCCAGCAGCAGCACGCCCTGCGCGGCCACGAAGTAGCCGCCGTAGATGCCCGCGATGAAGACCAGCACGTAGAGGATCGACGGCTGCGGCAGGGAGTTCGGATCCAGCTGTGCCGGCTCCTCGCCGTGGGCCCGGGCGGCGTCAGCGATCTCCTGAGCCTGAGCCTCCTTCCGCTGCCGCACGATCCCCTGCAGTCGGGGCTGGAAGACCACGAAGAACAGAGCGACGACGATCAGCGCCGGCGCCACATAGGAGAAGACCTCCTCGGGCAGCACCATGAGCAGCCCGGCGCCTATCGCGCCGCCGATGATGGAGCACGGCAGCAGCTTCAGCAGGGTCCCGCGCAGGCCGCGCAGCTCGGCGCGGTAGTTCCACGCACCGGTGAGGTTCCCGGCGATCAGCCCCATGGCATTCGACATGGTCGCTGTCACCGGCGGCACGCCCATGGTGACCAGCACGGGGAAGGTCACCAGAGTGCCGGAGCCCACGATCGTGTTGATCAGACCGGCCCACACCCCGGCCACGAGGATCAGCCCCGCCTGCCACCAGGTGAACTCGAACGACTCGAGCAGCCCGGACATCCACTCCATCGAGAGGACCGGATCAGTCGCGGCGGAACGCGGCGAAGCGATCGCCCACGCGCACGAGCTTCAGCGGCATGCCGAAGGTCTCCGAGAGGTTGGACTGCGTCATGACCTCGCCCACCGGTCCAGCGGCGACCACGCGGCCCTCGCTGAGCAGCAGGGCGTGCGTGAAGTTCGGGGGCACCTCCTCGAGGTGATGGGTCACCATCACCACGGCAGGCGCCAGCTCGGAGGCGGCCAGCTCGTCGAGCCGCGTCACGAGGTCCTCGCGCCCGGCCACATCCAGTCCGGAAGCGGGCTCGTCGAGCAGCAGGATCTCGGGGTCGGTCATCAGGGCGCGGGCGATCAGCACCCGCTTCTTCTCCCCGGAGGACAGCGAGCCGAACTTCCGATCGGCCAGTCCCTGAAGGTTCCAGTCCGACAGCAGCTGTGCGGCGCGCTCGGTGTCGGCCTCGTCGTAGTGCTCGCGCCAGCGCCCGGCCACGCCGTAGGCGGCCGTGAGGACGACGTCGGCGACGGTCTCCCCGCCGGGGATCTGATCCGCCAGGTGCGAAGAGGTCAGGCCGATCCGCGGACGCAGCTCGAACACGTCCACCCGGCCCAGGGTCTCGTCGAGGATCTCGACGGTGCCGCGGGTGGGGTGCTGGCGGGCGGAGGCCAGGGAGAGCAGGGTGGACTTGCCGGCGCCGTTGGGCCCCAGGACCACCCAGCGCTCGCTGTCCTGCACGGACCAGCTCACCTGCTCCAGCAGGTTCTTCCCGCTGCGGACGAGATCGACATCGGTCATCGACAGGGCTGCGCTCATGACGGCCACTCTATCCCGCGGGCACGTGCGAGGGCGCGAGCCGCATCGGTCATCGATGCCGGAAGCGAAGCCCACTGCCGCTAGACTCGCCGCCATGACCGAGCAACTCGCCCTGATCGCCCTGGCACGGACACCGCATCCGGAGACCGTCGGGCAGATCATGGAGACCATCGAGGAGGCCGGGGGCGACATCGAGTCCCACGGCCGCGTCCGCGTCACGCCCAGCGCCTCCGGCGGCGGCTCGGCTGATGGAGACCTCAACGGCTACAACGCCGCCTACGCGAAGTTCACGGGCCTGACCCTGGACGAGGCTCGCCGGATCGTGCGGCCTGATCCCCTCTCGTCCCTGTGGGACGACGTCGACGTCAGCGTCGTCCCCGCCTCGATCCTGGATCCCGAGCGCCGCAAGCTGCTCGTCATGGACATGGACTCCACCTTCATCCAGCAGGAGGTCATCGACCTGCTGGCCGCCAAGGCAGGAGTGCAGGACCACGTCGCCGATATCACCGAGCGCACCATGCGCGGGGAGCTCGACTTCGCCGCGTCGCTGCGCGAGCGCGTCGCCCTGCTGGAGGGCCTGCCGGACTCCGTGATCGGCGAGGTCGCCCAGGAGCTGCGTCCCACGGTGGGCGCTGCCGTGCTGGTCGAGACCTTCCACCGCGCCGAGTGGACCGTGGGCGTCGTCTCCGGCGGCTTCCGCCAGGTGCTCGAGCCGCTGGTGGCCAAGCACGAGATCGACCACTACCTGGCCAATGAGCTGGAGGTCGTGGACGGTCGCCTGACCGGACGCATCCTGGGCCCCATCGTGGACGCCTCGGTGAAGGCCTCGATGCTGCGCGCCTGGGCCGAATCGGACGGAGTCGCTGCCGATCAGACCATCGCCGTGGGCGACGGCGCGAACGACATCCAGCTGCTGGAGGCCGCCGCGGTGGGCATCGCGTTCAACGCCAAGCCCGTGCTGCGCGAGGTCGCCGACGCCCAGATCAACATCCCCAACCTGGATGCGGTGCGCTTCTTCGCCGACCTCTGAGGTCCCCCTGCACGACGACGGCGGCGCCGAGCTCAGTGAGCTCGGCGCCGCCGTCGTCGTGTGTCGAAGGTGCTGGATCAGCCCTGCGACTGGGCCAGGAAGTCCTCGGCCCCGCCCACGAGCTCCACATGCCCGGTGGGGACGTCGGCGGTGACCATGGCGGCGATCTCCTGAGCGAACTCCTGGACCGTGTAGAGACGTCCGGCGGACTCGCGGCGCTGATCAAGGGCCCCGGGGCGGGCGCGATTGAGCAGCGTGGCGGTGACGGTGCCCTCGATCATGTCCGCGGAGACCACGACGAAGTCGATGCCCTTCTCGGAGAGCATGGGGATCCGCTCGGTGAGCGCGTCCTCGCCGGCGCGCTTGGACAGCGCCACCTGCTCGTACTCGGGCATGGTCTCGACCTCGCGGATGAAGTGCGCCTGGTGGCTGGTCACGAACACCACGCGACCGCCCTGGGGCAGCGCCTCGGCCGCGGTCTCCAGAGCGCGGACCTGGGCGTCGCGGTTCAGGCGCATGGCGTAGTCCTCGCCGAGGTCCGACTCCATGCCGCCCGAGGCGTTGAGGATCACGACGTCGACGGACCCGAAGCTGTCCTGTGCAGCCTGCAGCAGCGGGCTGATGCCCTGATCATCGGTGAGGTCGGCGCCCACGGCCACGGCCTTGCCGCCGGCCTCCTCGATCAGCTGCACGACCTTGTTGGCGCGCGGGGCCTTCTGCCGGTAGTTCACGACGACGTTCGCGCCCTGTCCGGCGAGGATCTTAGCGGTGTCGGCGCCGACGCCGCGCGAGGATCCGGTGATGACGACAGTCTTGCCTGCCACTGAGTCCATGGTGCTCTCCTGTGCTCGCTGCTGCTGGATGTCTGCGACCGCTCGAGGGCCTCAGATGCTGTGTCGGGTGCGTCCGGGAAGGCGGAGGCCTCAGACGCCCATGCCGAAGCCGCCGTCGACCGGGATCACGGCTCCGTTGATGTAGGCGGCCCCGGAGGAGGTGGCCAGCCAGCGCACGACCTCGGCGACCTCCTCGGGCTCGCCGAAGCGGTTGGCCGGGATGCGCTCGGCGTAGCCGGCCGAGACGTCTTCGGGAAGCTCCGCAGTCATGTCGGTGCGGATGTAGCCCGGGGCCACGACGTTGGCGGTGATGCCACGGCCGCCGAGCTCGCGGGTGATGGAGCGGGCCATGCCCTGGAGCCCGGCCTTGGAGGACGCGTAGTTGACCTGCCCCGGACCGCCCGTGTAGCCGACGATCGAGGAGATGAACACGATGCGCCCGGCCTTCTTCTTGAGGAAGCCGCGGGTCGCGCGCTTGGAGACCCGGAAGGCCCCGGTGAGGTTGGTGTTCACCACGGAGGTGAAGTCCTCCTCGCTCATGCGCATGAGCAGGGTGTCCTGCGTGATCCCCGCGTTGGCCACCACGACGTCCACGGGGCCCCAGGTCTTCTCGATCTCGGTGAAGGCCGCGTCCACGGACTCGGTGTCGGAGACGTCGCAGCGCACGGCGTCGACGCCCTCCGGAGCCTCGCCCGAGCGGTAGGTCACGACGACCTGATCGCCCTGGGCACGGAAGGCCTCCGCGATGCTGCGTCCGATGCCTCGGTTGCCGCCGGTCACCAGGACCACTCGCGGAGTCTGCGCGTCCTGCGTCTGAGCTGTCATGTGGTGTCGAGCCTTTCGAAGCGGAAGAAGTCCAGCGACACATTACCGGCCGGCGTCCGCCGATCCGTGGTGGAGCATCTCAGAGATTCCCCGTTCCGGCTTGTGCCGATCAGCAGTCAGCCGCCCGGCCCGAGGCTGTCAGGGCGCGGGTGCACAATGGTGGGATGCCGTCGGGCGGCTGATCCGACGGCCGCGGCGCAC
The DNA here is from genome assembly GCF_016907795.1 of Kocuria palustris. NCBI lineage: Bacteria > Bacillati > Actinomycetota > Actinomycetes > Micrococcales > Micrococcaceae > Kocuria > Kocuria palustris. The sequence goes on along the minus strand of NZ_JAFBCR010000001.1, from coordinate 280,008 downwards.
CGGGTTCCTGCTGCGCCGTCTGAACGCGGCGGAAGGAGCTGAGGACATGACGCCCCGATACCTCAACCCCTCCGACCTCGCCGCCATGCAGGCCTCGGCCGAGCGGGCGCGCGCCCGCTCCCGCGCCGTCGAGCCCCAGGCCGCCCCGCCCTCGGGATCACGCGGGAAGCGTCGGGGGAAGGACGCGGACTCCTACTCGATCACCTCCACCCCGGAGGCCCACTCGGCGGACATGGGCCGGCGCATGGTCGTCTACGGCATCCAGATGCTGCTGCGCGTGGTCTGCCTGATCGCGTTCGTGCTCGTGGACCACTGGATTCTGCGCATCGTGTGCGGGCTGGGCATCATCGTGCTTCCCTGGTCGGCCGTGCTGCTGGCCAATGTGGGCGCGGACCGCACCGAGCGCTCGTCGTCGTACATGGCCCCTGATCCGGAGCCGGCCCCCGTCCAGCTGACCGCCGAGCCCGCGAGCGATTCCGATGCGGAGACGATCGACGGCGAGTGGAGCGAGGACACCGAGCGCATGCTCGAATCCGGCCGGGGCCGCTCCGCTGCCGGAATGCAGGACAATGGAACGGGCGGCCGATCCGGCTGAGACCCGCCCGCGCCGCCTGCGAACCACTTCACCAGACCACCAGGAGTCCTCTCCCCCATGTCCTTCGATCTGCTCGGCTCGCTGTCCGACGGCCCCCGGGAGCCCCGGGAGGCCGCTTCGGCGGATCAGGACGGCGCGGCCCCTCAGTGCTCGCGCCGCGGCTGCCGTCAGGCCGCCGTGTGGGTGCTCGAGTGGAACAATCCCCGCGTCCACGCCCCTCAGCGGCGCAAGCGCTGGGTGGCCTGCCAGGAGCACCGGCAGCACCTCGGCGAGTTCTTGGACGCTCGCGGCTTCCTGCTCGAGATCCGACCGCTGTCAGAGGTGCAGGCATGAGGCGGTTCCTGCAGACCTACTCGTTCCTGCTCTCCGGGCGCTGGATCGGCTGGTTCATCGTCTGCTGCCTGGGCGCGGCCCTGTGCCTGTACCTGGGCAACTGGCAGTACGACCGCGCCGAGCAGATCGATCACAGCAACCAGCTGATCATCGACAACTACGACGCCGATCCCCTCACCGGCCAGGAGGCCCTGTCCGCCTTCGAGGACTACGACGGCTCCCAGCGGTGGCACCCGGTGCAGCTGCGCGGGGAGTACCTCACGGAGGACACCGTCCTGGCTCGCAACCGGACCTCCGAGGGGCAGATCGGCTACGAGGTCCTGGTGCCGCTGCGCACGCAGCAGGGTGCCGTCGTGCTGATCAGCCGCGGCTGGATCCCCACGTCCGAGACCGGCGACGGCAGCCCCTCCGAGGTCCCGGAGGCTCCCGCCGGCCAGGTCGAGGTCACCGCCCGCGTGCAGCCCTCGGAGGGCACGCCCGAGCGCACCGCTCCCGAGGGCCAGGTCGCCTCGATCCACCTGCCGGACGTGGAGGAGGTCTCCGGCGTGGATCTCGTGGACCAGGCCTACGGGCAGATGATGGCGGAGGACCCTGCCGCGCAGACGCGGCCGGCCGGATTCGCCGAGCCGGACCTGGACTACGGGCCGCAGCTGTCGTACTCGATGCAGTGGTCGGCCTTCGCGCTGCTGGCCTTCGTGGCCTACGGCTACTCGGCGCGCCAGAAGGTCCGCAACGACGCCTGGGACCGCGACTACGCCGCCCGGATCGAGACCGAGCTGGCCCAGTACTACGACGCCGAGGGCCGCTTCATCGGCATCGGCGACGGACGCACCGAGGAGGACCTCATGCGCCAGCTCGAGATGGTCGACGACATGCCGGCGCATCTGCGCGATCTGACCCGGCCCAAGCGCCGCAAGCGCTTCGGGGTGCAGGACGCCGCCGAGGAGGATGCCGCCCTGGACGTGCGCTGAGGCTCGCTCGCAGCGGCTGCCCGGCTCCCGCAGTGCCCTGGAGCCGGGACCGCGAGGCTCAGGCCAGCGAGATGAGGTCCTGGTACTCCTGCGACCAGTGGTCCTCGATGCCGTCGGGAAGCATGACCACGCGCTCCGGGTTCAGCGCCTCCACAGCTCCCTCGTCGTGGGAGACCAGGACCACGGCACCCTCGTAGCGGCGCAGCGCGGCCAGGATCTCCTCGCGGGAGGCCGGATCCAGGTTGTTGGTGGGCTCATCGAGCAGCAGCACGTTGGCCGAGGAAGCCACCAGAGTGGCCAGGGCCAGCCGGGTCTTCTCACCGCCGGAGAGCACGCCGGCGGGCTTGTCGACGTCGTCGCCCTGGAACAGGAACGAGCCGAGCACGGTGCGGGCCTGGGTGTCGGTGAGCTCCGGGGCCGCCGTCTTCATGTTCTGCAGGACCGTGCGGTCCTGATCCAGGGTGTCGTGCTCCTGGGCGAAGTAGCCGAGCTTCAGGCCGTGGCCGGGCTCGACCTGCCCGAAGTCCGGCTCGGCCACGCCGGCCAGCATGCGCAGCAGCGTGGTCTTGCCCGCGCCGTTGAGGCCCAGGATCACCACGCGTGAGCCGCGGTCGATGGCCAGGTCGACGTCGTTGAAGATCTCGAGCGAGCCGTAGGACTTGGACAGCCCGGAGGCCCGCAGAGGGGTCTTGCCGCAGGGCGCCGGTGCCGGGAAGCGGATCGCGGCGACCTTGTCCTGGACGCGCTCGCCCTCCACGCTGGCCATCAGCCGCTCGGCGCGCTTGAGCATCTGCTGCGCCGCCACGGCCTTGGTCGCCTTGGCGCGCATCTTCTCGCCCTGGGCCTTCAGTGCCGAGGCCTTCTTCTCCGCGTTGGCGTACTCCCGCCTGCGGCGGTGCTCGTCCTGCTCGCGCTGGGCCTTGTAGCGCTTCCAGTCCATGTTGTAGACATCCACGACCGCCCGATTGGCGTCGAGGTAGAGGACCTTGTTGACCACCATCTCCATGAGCTCGACGTCGTGGGAGATCACCAGGACGCCGCCGGAGTAGCTGCGCAGGAACTCCCGAAGCCAGGCCACCGAATCTGCGTCGAGGTGGTTGGTGGGCTCGTCGAGCAGCATCGTGTCGGCGTCCGAGAACAGGATGCGGGCCAGCTCCACGCGTCGGCGCTGACCGCCCGAGAGCGTGCGCAGCGGCTGGTTGAGCACGCGGTCCGGAAGGTCCAGGTTCGCGGTGATCGTGGCGGCCTCGGACTCGGCCGCGTAGCCGCCGCCGGCCTGGAACTCGGTCTCCAGGCGGGGGTAGCGCTTCATGGCCCGGTCCCGCACGGTCTCGTCCTCGGAGGCCATCTCCTCCTCGGCCGTGCGCATGCGGGCGATGACCTCAGCAAGGCCGCGCGCGGAGAAGATCCGGTCGCGGGCCAGCTGCTCCATGTCCTCGACCTTGGGATCCTGCGGGAGGTAGCCGATCGTGCCGCTGCGGGTCACGGTGCCTCCGGCCGGGATGCCCTCGCCGGCCAGCACGCGGGTCATGGTCGTCTTGCCGGCGCCGTTGCGCCCGACCAGGCCGACCTTGTCGCCCTTCTGCACCCGGAAGTCCACGTCGTCCATCAGCAGCCGGGCTCCGGCTCGCAGTTCGAGGTTCGACACGGTGATCACTTCAGGCACGGCCTTTCGACGGGGGCGGCCGCCGTCGGCGGACGGCGGAACCGATGCAGTCTAGCCGGGAGCCTTCCCGGGCGCTGTCAGCTGGGACACCGCTGCCCGGATCGATCGGACCGGCGACGCGCCCCCGCGCCCGGTCGGGGCGCCTCCCCGCGGGCCTAGACTCGACCGGAGGCTGTGCCCCCGCCATGGAGGCGACAGATGAGATCCCGATCGAAGGCGAACCCTATGACCAGTGACCCGACCCCGGCCGGCACCGCGTCCACGGGCGACCCCGATCGCTCGCCCCGGCGCGGAGGGGGGTCGTCCGGCGGCTCGCACATCGCCGCGGCGGAGCCCGTGCTGCACCAGCACTCGGATGCCCCGGGGCCCGCGCAGCCGCCGGAGCAGCTGGATGCCGGCGGCGGCGTCTGGCGCGATGCGATGGGCCGTGCCGCAGGGCGCTCCGCGCAGATCCTGATCCTCGGCGTCCTGGCGGCAGCCCTCGTCTGGGTGATGATCGTCGTCCAGCTGGCGGTCATCGCGGCGCTCGTCGCCCTGATCCTGGCGACCACGGTCGGGCCGCTGGTCAACGCCCTGGTGCGCCGCGGCCTGCCGCGCTGGGCCGGTTCCGCGATCGTGTTCGTGGCGCTGATCGTGGTGGTCTCGGGCATCGTCGCCGCGGTCGCCGCCACGGTCACGGCCGAATGGGACACGCTGTCCCAGCAGTTCGCCCAGGGGGTCGATGACATCGAGGGCGTGCTCACGGACCCCTCCGTGCCGATCGACTCCCAGATGCTCTCCGACCTGACGTCCTCCGCCGGGTCCATGCTCTCGTCGCAGGCGGTCGTCTCGACTCTGTTCTCGAGCTTCGGAACCGCCGGCAGCGTCCTCACGGGCACGATCCTCTCGCTGGTCATGCTGTTCTTCTTCCTGAAGGACGGCCCCCGGATGTGGAACTTCCTGCTGCGTTGGTTCCACGGCGGGGTCCGCGCCCGCATGGCCGAGACAGGTGATCGCACGGCCGAGGTCCTGGGCGGATACGTCCGGGGCATCGTCATCGTGGCCACCGTCGACGCCACCCTGATCGGTCTCGGACTGTGGGCGATCGGCGTCCCGCTGGCGCTGCCGCTGGCGGTGCTGTGCTTCCTGTCCGCCTTCATCCCGATCGTGGGCCCGTTCTTCTCGGGCTTCTTCGCGGCCATCGTGGCGCTGGTGACGCTGGGGCTCCCCTCGGCGCTGGCGGTCGCGGCGCTGACCATCATCGTCAACAACGTCGACGGCAACCTCCTCCAGCCCCTGATCGTGGGCAAGTCCCTGAGCCTGCACCCGCTGATCGTGCTCACGGCGCTGACGATCGGCGGGCTGGTCGGCGGGATTGTGGGCACCATCCTGGCCACGCCCCTGACCGCGGTGGCCTGGTCGGTGATCCAGATCTGGTCGGATCGCTACCAGTCGGGAGATGACCCCGTGCTGGGGGCGGACCCGGTGGACCCGGCGACGTCGGCGGCGCGTCGGGCCTCGCTGGCCGAGCGCTGGCGCTATCAGGCCATGCGGCTGCAGCCTGCCCGCCATGCCTCCCGTGGCGCGACCGCGACCGATGCCGCCACCGGTCAGCTGCTGCCGGCCGCGCATCCGCCGACCCAACCGCTGCGGGATCCCGTGGCCGGGTGGCCTGTGCACCAGCCCGACGGCGGCACACCCCGGGCCGAGCCGCGCTCCGAGCAGATCGGCGATCTCGGTCGTCCCGCGCCGTGGGACGAGACCGCAGGCCCGGGCGGCCGGTCGAGCAGCGGTCCCGACGAGGGCGAGACCGCGGACTCTCTCCACGACCGGCGCCCTGCTGCCGATTGATATTTGAATTCTCCCCTATCCTTGTGCCATGCCTTCATCATCGTCAGCATCCTCCCGTCCTCAGGATTCCGCCGACTCCGCACAGACCGCTCCTGCCGCCGCACGGAAGCATTCCGCCTCCGGCCGCAGCGCGGGCACGGATCTTGGCCTGATCGCCGTCTTCGCGGCCTTCGTGGCCGTGTGCGCCGTCCTGCCCGCGATCCCCGTGGGCCCCCTGGCCGTGCCGATCACGCTGCAGACGCTGGCCGTGTACCTCACCGGACTGGTCCTGGGCGGGCGCCGCGGCTTCCTGGCCGTCGCGCTCTATGTGGTGGTGGGTCTCGTCGGGCTGCCGATCTTCTCCGGCTTCCGCGGCGGGCCGGCGGTCCTGGCCGGGCCCTCGGCCGGCTACATCATCGCGTTCCCGATCGCCGCCGCCTGCGTAGGGTTCTTGGCCTACGCCGTCCTGCGCCGCGGCGTCTCACGAGGGCGTGTGCTCCTCGGGCTGATCAGCGCTGCGCTGCTCGGCGGCTTCCTGATCACCCGCGTCTTCGGCATCCCCGGAATGATGCTCAACGGCGGACTCACCCTGCGCGATGCCTTCCTGGCAGATCTGCTCTACTGGCCCGGCGATCTGCTCAAGCTCGTGCTGGCGGCGATGATCGCCGCCGCCGTGCACCGCGCCTTCCCCCGGCTGGCCGCACGGTCGTGAGCGGCGGGCAGCACCGCGGAATCGAGCTGCGCGAGATCGTCGTCGAGGTCCCCGGCCCGCCGAGCAGCAGCGAGCCCGTTCGCCTGCTCGGGCCGCTGAGCGTCGAGCTGCACGAGCGCCGGATCGCGGTGATCGGGCTCAACGGCTCCGGCAAGTCCACGCTGCTGCGCGTGCTCAACGGCCTGGCCGAGGTCACCTCGGGTTCGGCCCGCGTCCACGGGACGGACGCGGTGCACGACGTCCGCGCGGCCCGTCGCGCCGTCGGGTTCCTGTTCTCGGATCCTTCCGCCCAGCTGCTGATGCCTACGGCCCAGGAGGACGTCGAGCTCTCCCTCCGGGTCGCGGGCGAGCCCTCCGGACGACGGGCCGAGATCGCCGGGCGCCTGCTCGAGGAGGCGGGCCTGTCCCGGCAGCGCCATCAGTCGATCCACGATCTCTCCGGCGGTGAGCGCCAGCTCGTGGCTCTGACGGCGGTGCTGGCCGTGCAGCCCAGGGTGCTGGCCCTCGATGAGCCCACCACGCTGCTGGACCTGCGCCACCGCGATGCCCTGCTCGAGCGCCTCGACGCCCTGCCCCAGCAGCAGATCATCTCCACGCACGACCTGGAGCTGGCGGCCACGGCCCAGCGGGCGCTGCTCATCCACGACGGCCTCCTGCTGGATGACGGCCCCGCCGAGGAGGTCATCGACCGCTACCGGCGCTGCTGCCGCGAGGGCTTCCCCACCGCTCCGCCGGGCCCCGGGACCGCTCCGTGAGCCGTTCGCGCCGCGAGCTCTTCGGCTTCCACCGCCCGGCCGACACCCCGGTCCACCGCGCCCCGCTGGCGCTCAAGGCCTCCGGCGTGGCGGTGATCTCGGTGCTGCTGATGCTGCCCTTCCCATGGCTGCTGCGACGGCTCGGCATCGAGGCGCCCGAGACCTCCTGGGCGGTGCCCGCCGGGTGCCTGCTGCTGGTCCTGCTCGCGGCAGCCGCCGCACGCATAGGTCCGCGCGACTGGTGGCACAGTCTCCGTCCCGCCTCGTGGATCCTGGGTCTGCTGGCGGCCTATCACCTGCTGCTGCGCCGCGATCCCGCCATGGCCGCCGAGGTGCTGCTCACGGTCGTGACCGCGCTGCTGGCCACCCGGGTCCTGCTGGAGACCACGCCCCTGCCCGAGCTGCTCGACGGGCTCGTGCGGCTGCTGTCCCCGCTGCGGCTGATGGGGGCGGATCCGGAGCGGATCGGGCTGGCGATCCAGGTCATGCTGCGCTCGATCCCGTTCCTGACCGGCGTGCTCGACGACCTCCGCGATGCCGCCGCCGCGCGCGGTACCCGGCTCGGCCCCGTCGGGCTCGCCGCTCCCCTGGTGATCTCCGCCGTGGCCCACGGGCAGCGCACCGGCGAGGCACTGGCTGCCCGCGGACTGGACTCGCCTCGGCCGTGACCCGTCCCACGGTCGTTAGAGTGGCCGTGAACCAGCACCCGAGATCAGGAGAGTCGATCGTGAAGTTCCTCTGCCGCATGCAGATCCAGTTCCCCGAGTCCATGTCCGCCGAGGAGGTGGCCCAGAAGCAGGCCCAGGAGAAGGAGTACTCCCAGGGGCTGCAGGAGGCCGGTGAGTTGGAGGCCATCTACCGCGTGGTCGGGCAGTACGCCAACGTGTCGATCTTCGAGGTCGAGTCCAACCAGCGACTGCACGAGATCCTCTCGGGCTTCCCCATGTACCCGTACATGACGATCGAGACCACTCCCCTGTGCCAGCACCCGAACTCGATCCGCTGATCGAGCGCTGACGCGGGGCCGTCGGGCCCGCGCAGCCCCGATGGGGCCCGCACACACGACGGCAGCGCCCGGTCGCGCAGCTGATCAGCTGCGCGACCGGGCGCCGTCGTGCGCCGCAGGCGGGTCAGATGTTGAAGCCCAGGGCCCGCATCTGGTCGCGGCCGTCCTCGGTGATGCGCTCCATGCCCCACGGCGGCATCCAGACCCAGTTGACGTGCCACTCGTCGACGAGCGGGCCGAGGTTCTGCTCGACCTGCTCCTCGATGACGTCCTGCAGCGGGCAGGCCGCCGTGGTCAGCGTCATGTCGAGCTTGAGGGCCCCGTCCTCCATGTAGGAGGCGCCGTAGAGCAGGCCCAGATCGACGATGTTCACGCCGAGCTCGGGATCGATGACGTTCTTCAGCGCGTCCTCGACCTCGGAGATCTGCGGCGCGCCCGCGGGGACCTGGCCCGCGTCGGCGGTCGTTTCGGTCATGGTGTCCTCCTCGTCCGGGTTCAGCCGGTCACTTGGCGGCCGCGACGTACTTGTCGTAGCCCTCGGCCTCGAGCTGCTCGGCCAGCTCCGGACCTCCCTGCTCCACCACGCGGCCGTCGGCGAAGACGTGCACGTGATCGGGAGCGATGTAGCGCAGGATGCGGGTGTAGTGGGTGATGAGCATGACGCCCATGCCGTTGGCGGCCTTGGCGCGGTTCACGCCCTCGGACACGACCTTGAGGGCATCGATGTCCAGGCCGGAGTCGGTCTCGTCCAGCAGCGCCATCTTGGGCTTGAGCAGCTCGAGCTGCATGATCTCCATGCGCTTCTTCTCGCCGCCGGAGAAGCCCTCGTTCACGTTGCGCTGGATCATCTGCGGATCCATCTTCAGCTGAGCGACGGCCTCCTTGACGTCCTTGGTCCAGGTCCGCAGAGCGGGGGCCTCGCCGTCGACGGCGGTCTTGGCCGAGCGCAGGAAGTTGGAGGTGGTCACGCCCGGGATCTCGACCGGGTACTGCATGGCCAGGAAGAGCCCGGCCCGCGCCCGCTCGTCCACGGACATCTCCAGGACGGACTCGCCGTCCAGCAGGATGTCGCCCGAGTCCACGCGGAACTTGGGGTGGCCCGCGATGGTCGAGGCCAGCGTGGACTTGCCGGAGCCGTTGGGCCCCATGATCGCGTGGACCTCATCCGAGTTGATGGTGAGGTTCACGCCCTTGAGGATCTGCTTGCTGTTCTCGTCGTCGAGCAGGACCGATGCGTGCAGGTCCTTGATCTCCAGAGTGCTCAAAAGTCTCTCCTGAAATGGTGAAGGTGTGGGTGCCGTGATCGGCAGGTGCTTCGGTGGCGGGGCCTCAGGCGCCGCGCTCGACGTTGGCCAGCTCGGCCTCGACGATCTCGCGCAGGCGCTCCTCGATGCTCTCGTCCTCGATCTGCTGCAGGATCTCGAAGAGGAAGCCGCGCACCACCAGGGCGCGGGCATCGCGCTCGCTGATGCCTCGCGACATGAGGTAGTAGAGGTGCTCCGCATCCAGCTGGCCCGTGGTGGAGGCGTGGCCGGCACCGGCGATCACTCCGGTCTCGATCTCCAAGTTGGGGATCGAGTCCATCCGGGGCCCGTCGTTGAGGATCAGGTTCCGGTTGAGCTCGTAGGTGTCGGTGGCCTCGGCGGCCGGGCGGATCAGGACGTCGCCGACCCACACCCCGTGGGCGCCCTCGCCCTGCAGCGCGGACTTGTAGGTCACGCGCGAGCGGCAGTTGGGCTGCGAGTGGTCCACGAACAGCCGCGACTCGAGGTGCTGGCCGTCGTCCACGAAGGTCAGCCCGTACATCTCGACGTCGGCACCCGGGGCGCGGAAGCGCACCGACGGAGTCACTCGCACGGTGTCCCCGCCCAGGGAGACGACCACGTGCTTGAAGCGCGAGTCGCGGCCGAGCGAGACGTGCTGCGCCGAGGCGTGCACGGTGCCCTCGTCCTCCCACTCCTGCAGGGAGACCACGGTGATGTTCGCCGAATCGGCGATCGAGAACTCGACGTTCTGCGAGACCACGGCCGAGCCGTGGTGGCGCAGCACGATGCGCGCCTTCGAGAACTGCTCGGCGACCACGACCAGGTGGGAGGCGGCCGGATCGGGGCTGGTGCCCTCGATCTCGATCATCACGGTGCCGTCGATCTCGGCCTCGGCCGGGACCGTCACCACGGTGGCCTCCTGGACGGCGGCCCAGGCGCTGGCCGAGAGGCGGTCCTCGGGGATGCCGGCCGAGCCCACGCGGGCGTCGTCGCGGCCCACGGTCTCGACGCGCACGCGATCGGAGCCGGACACGGTCACCGCCGGGGCGGGCCCCGTCAGCTCATCCGTGTGCAGTCCCTTGAGGCGCTTGAGCGGGGTGAACCGGAAGTCCTCCTCGCGCCCGGTCAGCTCCGGGAAGTCCGCGAGGTCGTAGGACGCCTGCCGATCGGCGCGCGAGGTGCCGGCGATCTTGGTGCCCTTGACCTTGCCGTCCTCCTGCGAGGCGGAGACCCCCATGGCCTCCTCCTCGGACTCGACCATGGCGGTGGCGAGCTTCTCGCCCTCCTGGGTCATCCCGGGGATGGCGATGCGCGCCTCATCGGTGCGCACGCCGTCGACCACATCCTCCTCGGGGGTGGTGGTGCCGGGTGCTGCGGCGGTGTTGGGCTTATCAGCCAACGGATCCCTCCATCTGCAGTTCGATCAGGCGGTTGAGCTCGAGCGCGTACTCCATGGGCAGCTCGCGGGCGATCGGCTCCACGAAGCCGCGCACGATCATGGCCATGGCCTCGTCCTCCGGCAGGCCGCGCTGCATGAGGTAGAACAGCTGCTCCTCGGACACGCGCGAGACTGTGGCCTCGTGGCCCATGGAGACGTCGTCCTCGCGGATGTCGACGTACGGGTACGTGTCCGAGCGCGAGACGGTGTCCACAAGCAGGGCGTCGCAGACCACGTTCGACTTGGCGTGGTGGGCGCCCTCGCGGACCTGGACCAGGCCGCGGTAGGCGGAGCGGCCGCCGTTGCGGGCCACCGACTTGGACACGATCGACGACGACGTGTGCGGGGCGACGTGCACCATCTTGGAGCCGGTGTCCTGGTGCTGGCCCTCGCCGGCGAAGGCGATCGAGAGGGTCTCGCCGCGGGCGTGCTCGCCGGTCATGTAGACCGCCGGGTACTTCTGGGTGACCTTGGAGCCGATGTTGCCGTCGACCCACTCCATGGAGGCGCCCTCGTGGGCGATGGCGCGCTTGGTCACCAGGTTGTACACGTTGTTCGACCAGTTCTGGATGGTCGTGTAGCGCACGCGGGCGTTCTTCTTGACGATGATCTCGACGTTGGCCGAGTGCAGCGAGTCCGTCTTGTAGATCGGCGCGGTGCAGCCCTCGATGTAGTGGACGTAGGAGTCCTCATCCGCGATGATCAGCGTCCGCTCGAACTGGCCCATGTTCTCCGTGTTGATGCGGAAGTAGGCCTGCAACGGGATGTCCACGTGGACGCCCTTGGGCACGTAGACGAACGACCCGCCGGACCACACGGCCGTGTTCAGCGCGGCGAACTTGTTGTCGCCCACCGGGATGACCGTGCCGAAGTACTCCTCGAAGAACTCCGGGTGCTCGCGCAGCGCGGTGTCGGTGTCCATGAAGATGACGCCCTGGGCCTCCAGGTCCTCGCGGATCTGGTGGTAGACGACCTCGGACTCGTACTGCGCGGCCACGCCGGCCACCAGGCGGGAGCGCTCGGCCTCGGGGATGCCCAGCTTCTCGTAGGTGTCGCGGATCTCCTCGGGCAGCTCCTCCCAGGAGCCGGCCTGCTGCTCGGAGGCGCGCACGAAGTACTTGATGTTGTCGAAGTCGATGCCCGACAGGTCCGCGCCCCAGGTGGGCATGGGCTTGCGCTGGAAGAACTTCAGGGCCTTCAGGCGCAGGTTCAGCATCCACTCGGGCTCGTTCTTGCGCGCCGAGATGTCGCGCACGACGTCCTCGTCGATGCCGCGGCGCGCGGAGGCTCCCGCGACGTCCTTGTCGGCCCAGCCGTACTCGTACGTCCCGATGCCCTCGAGCTCGGGGTTCTTCTCCAGGATGTCGGAGATGGTGGTGTCGTTGGCTTGTGTCACATCTGTCACGACGGCCTCCTCTGGTGGTCTGCTGCCGATCCGGGCTCTGCCCGGTCGACCGCGGTGGTTCGGATGGTGAGGGAAAGTCTCAGGTGCGCTCGGCGCTGCGTGGTGGATCCTCGTCCCGGCCCTCGAGGGGCACATGCGTGTTGCACACGTGCGCCCCGGAGGCCAGCGTGGACAGCCGACGGATGTCGACGCCCAGCAGGGAGCCGATCATCCTCGTCTCCGCCTCGCAGAACTCGGGGTGGTCCTCTGCCAGCTCGAGCAGGGGGCAGTGCCCCTGGCACAGCTGCAGGGAGGCCATTCCGCGGCGCGGGGAGCCGACCTGCACCACGGTGGAGCTGGCGGCGTAGCCGTCGGCGGCCATCTGGCGCACGAGGGCGTCCAGACGATCGGCGACGTCCTCCCCTGCAGCCTCGACGGCCGGGCGGTACCGGTTCTCGATGCGGTGCTGGTGACGCTGCACGAAGCCTCGCAGGGCCTCTTCTCCCCCGAGCTCGCGCAGGGTGCGCAGGGCGTCGTGGGCGACCTCGAGGTAGTCGTTGCCCAGGCGCTCGTGGCCCTCGGGGGCCACCACGTAGCGACGGGCGGGGCGACCCGCACCTGCTCCGGGGCGGCGCACCAGGGTGACCTCGATGAACCGATCCCGCTCCAGGGCGTCCAGGTGACGGCGCACTGCAGCGGCCGTGAGGCCCATCTGCGCTGCGATCTCGCTGGCGGAGACGGGTCCGGATTCCAGGACGGCGTTGAGGATCCGGGATCGGGTGGTGGACTCGGCGGCGTCCTCGGTGCTGCGCGCGCTCCTGACTTCCGTCTGGACCATGCTCGTACCGCCTCTCGCCGTCTCGGGGGTCCGTGATCCGGACCCTGTCCAATACACAACTCAAGTATGTCCAAATCCATTCCACGTTCCTAGCAAGGTCACCCTCAGAAAGACCGGGATGTGATGAGAACCTCATCCTTCGACTCGATCAGGCGCAGAACGCACAAGGGCCGCTGGATTCCGCAGCGACGGATTCCAGCGGCCCCTCCCGAACCGGTGCGGGCTTCGATGCGCCCTCAGACGGTGACGGGCCCGTCGCGGCGCTCGGCCTCCGTCAGCACGGGAGCCTCGGAGGTGACGTGGAAGCCCTTCTCCACCGCCATGGACACGACGGCCACGAACAGGGCCGAGCCGATGAGGTGCAGCGCGACCACCAGGATCGGCAGGCCGTTGAAGAACTGGTAGAAGCCGATCAGCGCCTGCATGATCACGACGAGTCCCACGAGCTGCAGCGACCGGCGCACCGCCATGGGCCAGGTTCGGCGGCCGACGAGCAGTCCGATCAGCACCAGCGCGACGACGGCGTAGGCGGGCAGAGCGTGCAGCCGGGCGATCACCAGGGCGTCGAAGGTGTGCCGCACGACATCGCCGGCGTCGCCGCCGTGGGGACCCGTGCCGGTGACCAGCGTGCCCAGGTAGATGCTCAGCGCCGCGAACACGGCCAGTGCGATGAGCAGCCCGCGGATCGGGCCGCGCTGCTGCGGCGACTGTCCGGCCAGCTCCGCCTGCGCCACGTGCTCCAGGCTCAGCCGCCGGGTCCGATTCACGAGCATCGCGGCCATGGCGATCATGGCGGAGGAGATCATGAAGTGGATGCCCACGATCCACGGATTCAGACCGGTCAGCACCGTGACGCCGCCGACCACAGCCTGAACGGGGATGCCGAGACCGAGCAGCAGGGTCAGCACGAACAGCGACGCGTGACGGCGGGCCATGCGCACGACGGCCAGGAAGGCCAGCACGGCGACGATCATGAGCACGCCCGTCAGAGTGCGGTTGCCGAACTCGATGAACCCGTGGATGCCCATCTCCGAGGTGTTGGTCCAGGACTCGTCGGTGCACCGGGGCCAGGTGGGGCAGCCGAGGCCGGAGCCGGTGAGCCGGACCAGGCCGCCGGTGAGGATCAGCAGCATGTTGGCCGCCAGGGAGGCCCAGGCCGTGAAGCGGACCCATCCGTCGACCTCGCCGCGGAGGAAGAAGCCGATCGGAGCTCGATCGCTGCGCGGCTCGGGTCCAGGCCCCGGAGCCTCCCGCGGGTCGTCGCCGAGGTCCGAGGCGGTCGGGGCCGAGGAAGGGGTGCTCACGTGCTCACGTCCAGGATCTGAAAGGGGGGTCAGTGCTTGCGCGACCGGAGCGCCGGGCGCCCGACAAGTCTAGTCCCGCACCCTGTGCACGCGGACCGGAGCCGGCGGCCCGTGCGCAGTCTCAGCTCCAGCGGAACAGACGGACGGTCGCCGCCCAGCTGAGCAGGCCCCATACGGCCAGGACCGCCAGATGCAGCACCAGGGGGCCGTGGCCGGTGCCGACCAGCACGATGCGCAGCGACTCCCCCAGCGCAGCCGATGGCAGCAGCGAAGCCGCCCAGCCGAGCACAGCCGGAAGGGCTGCGGCCGGGCCCAGGGTTCCGCCGGCTGCCGCCAGCAGGACCCACAGCAGATTGACGACGGCCAGCGTGGCTTCAGCGCGCAGCGTGCCGGCCACGAGCAGGCCCAGCCCGGTGAACACCGCGGCGCCCACCCCGAGGATCAGCAGCATGGCCAGCACCGACAGCGGCTCGGGCCGCCAGCCCAGGGCCAGACCGATCCCGCAGATCAGCACCGTCTGCACGGCCAGCACCGCCAGGATGGCGCCGAGCTTGCCGGCGATGAGCCCGAACCGGCCCAGGGGCGTGGTGGACAGCTGCCGCAGCACGCCGTAGCGGCGGTCGAAGCCGGTCTGGATGCCTTGGCCGGAGAACGCGTTCGAGATCACCGACAGCGCCAGGACCCCGGGCACGGCCAGGTCGATCCTCTCGGCACCGGCCGGCAGCGCCCCGTCGAGCAGATCCATCCAGGCCAGGGCGAACAGGGCCATGACCGGGAGGATGATCAGCAGCAGCAGCTGCTCGCCGTTGCGCAGCATGGTGCGCGTCTCGTAAGCGGCCTGGGCGGCGACGCGCCGGCCAGCAGGGGCCGGCCGCGACGGGGCCGGGTCCTCGGAAGCAGTACGGGACAGGATGGTCCTCTCGGTCATCGGATCTGCCTCCCCGACAGCTCCAGGAAGACGTCCTCCAGCGAGCGGGGCTGGAGGCTCAGGGACAGGGGCAGCTCGCCGGTGGCCGCGAGCCACTGGCTCAGCTCGGCCAGCTCCTGCGGGCGCGTCGCACCGCTGATCACGATCCGGGCTCCCTCCGCGCTGACCTGCAGGTCCGGGCGCTGCACGAGCTCAGGGGGATGCTGCGCCCAGCGCTGCAGCTGGGCGGCGGTGAGCTCCACGCGCAGGGCTCCGGAGCGGCCGTCGCCGTCGATCAGCTCCTGCACAGAGCCGCAGGCGCGGACCTGGCCCTCATCCACGATGACCACCTGGTCGGCCAGGCGCTGGGCATCGTCGAGCAGGTGCGTGGTGAGGATGACGGCGGTGCCGTCGCCGCGCAGCTCGTCGATCAGGTCGAAGACCACCGCGCGCGACTGGGGATCGAGGCCGGCCGAGGGCTCGTCGAGGAAGACGATCTCCGGCCTTCCGGCCAGCGCTGCGGCCAGCGACACGCGCTGGCGCTGGCCGCCGGAGAGCCGCCGGATGGGGGTTCCGGCGAAGGAGCCGATGCCCAGGCGCGCCTGGAGCTCGTGCTGCGGGACCGGGTCCTGGTACATCGCGCTGATGTGGCGCAGGTACTCCCCTGCCCTGACCGACTGCGGCAGGCCGCCGTCCTGCAGCATCACGCCGGCGCGGGCGCGCAGCTCCGGTCGGGCGCCCCAGGGCTGCTCGCCCAGCAGCCGGACGGTCCCGGAGGTGGGCCGCCGAAGGCCCTGGGCGCACTCGAGCGTGGTCGTCTTGCCCGCCCCGTTGGGCCCCAGCAGCGCGGTGACCTCGCCGTGGCGGGCCGTGAGGCTCAGGCCGTCCACGGCCCGGAGCCTCGAGCGCGGCGCAGGCGTGTCCGCGCCCGTGTCGGGGTCGCGGCTCCCCCGGCGTCGCCGGCTGGGCGCACGGCGCTGCGGGAACGCCATCACCAGGTCCTCGATCTCGAGCGCGGCCGTCACTGCTGCATCTCCGCGCGCAGATCGCGGACGGCCGAGCGGATGCGCTCGCGGCTGGGCGTGCCCACCGGGTGCAGGGGCCGCCTCGGCGGGGCGGTGCGCATGCCGCAGATGTCATTGAGGGCGTAGAGCGAGCTCAGCGGCCGCTCCCAGCGCAGCACCTCGATCAGCGGGGAGAACGCCCGGCGCCAGCGATCCACGAGCTCGACGTCCCTGGCCGCAGCGGCGGCGCGGAACGCGACCCACTCCCGGGGCAGTGCGGCGGCGAAGCCGGTGTGCCAGGCGATCGAGGCATCGGCCGAGTTCAGGATCAGCGAGGTCCCGGCGATCCCGAAGCTCGTCCCGGGCTCGGCCAGCTCCAGGAAGAGGTGGCGACGGTTCTGCAGGGCGCGCTCGGAGTCGACCGTGTCCTTGAACGCCACGACGTTGCCCAGATCGCTCAGCTCGGCGGCCAGGTCCACGGGGTAGACGAAGCCGGTGGTCGAGGGGTTGTTGTCCAGGCACAGCGGCAGCGCGACCGACGAGGCCACGGTCTCGACCTGATCCGCGATCTCGGGCGAGCGCAGGGCCACATAGGACAGCGGGTTCAGCACCAGGCCGTCCGCTCCGGCACTCTCCGCGTCCCACGCCAGCTCCAGGACGTCCTGGGTCGTCATGGCGGAGACTCCGGCTCCCACGGGGATCCCGGAGCCCGCGGCAGCCTGGACGGCCGTGCGCACCACGGTGGCGCGCTCCTCGGAGCTCAGATAGGCGAAGGAGCCGGCCGTGCCGAGCACGCAGATCGAGTCCACGCCCGAGCCGACCAGGACCTCGACCTGGCGGGCGAGCTCAGGCAGGTCCACGGCACCGGCGGTCGTGAACGGTGTGACCGGATAGGCGATCAGCCCGGAGAAGTCCATCCTGAGCGTGCTCTCGATTCTGGAGGGAGTGATGGGGCCGCGACCCGTGCGGGTCCGGGGAACGGGGACTCAGCGCGAACCGGCTGGTCGGCGGGCGCGAGGGTCGCCGTGCGTCAGCTGCGCGACGTTCAGAGGATCGGTCCGCCGAGGAACGGATCCAGCGCCACGGCCACGAACACGAGGCTCAGATAGGTGATCGAGCCGTGGAAGACCTTCATGGCCTGTGTGGAGGTGGGCTCAGCCTGGCCGGCCAGCCCCAGCAGCCGGTGGCACTGCAGCAGGAACCAGGCTCCGGCGGCCAGCGTGACCACGGCGTAGACCCAGCCGGCGCCGCCGACCGGGACGAGCAGCAGCGAGCAGATGACGGTGGCCCAGGCGTAGAGCACGACCTGGCTGGCCACGCGCCCATCCGAGGCGATCGCCCCGAGCATGGGGATCCCGGCGCGGGCGTAGTCGTCCGAGTACTTCATCGACAGCGGCCAGTAGTGGGGCGGGGTCCACAGGAAGATCACCGCGAACAGCACGACGGCCGGCCACTCGACGGTCCCCGTCACCGCGGCCCAGGCGATCAGCACCGGCATGCAGCCGGCGATCCCGCCCCAGACGATGTTCTGGCTGGTCCGCCGCTTGAGGATGATCGAGTAGAACACCGCGTAGAGGAAGATCGCCGCGGCCGTCAGCACGCCCGACAGGACGTTGACCGCCAGGGCGAACAGCAGCACTGAGGCCACCGAGAGGACCCAGCCCAGGACCAGGGCCTCCCAGTCGTTGACCACGCGAGTGACCAGCGGGCGCTTGGAGGTGCGCTTCATCAGCCGGTCGGACTCGCGGTCGATGTAGGAGTTGAACGCGCCCGCGGCACCTGCGGAGAGCGTGCCGCCCACAAGGGTGACCAGGATCAGCCAGATGCTCGGGAAGCCGCCGTTGCCGTGGTAGTGGTGGGCGAAGATCATGGTCGGCACCGTGGCCACGAGCAGCAGCTCGACGATGCGCAGCTTCATCAGCTGCAGGTACGCCCGCACGCGCTGACCAGGTGTGGTCCGCCCGCTCTCCCGACGCGCATCCGACGGATCCTGGGGACCGGTCGGTGCTGCATGCCTGGAGACCTGCGCTGAACTCACGTGAACTGACTCCCTGGAACGGTGACGGGGTCGACGACTCGGAAACGGACTCCCCGTCGTCCAGGCCGACCCGGGCCCGGAAGGAGTGTGCGCGGCGCCTGGCGGATGGCGTGCGACGGGGATGATCTGCCCAGTCTAGACCCTCATGGCCGCTCGCGCCGTGGCCCGCGACGCATCACCGGCGATGCGACAGGAGGAGGCATCGACTACGCCCTCAGGCAAACCACGGAATCACCCCTTCCGCTGACCGACGGGTGATCTAGGCTGGACCCACGACTCAGGCATCGCCGCACGTGCGAGCGGTGCCACGCACCCCGAGAAAGGACAGTGCACCTGTGCCTCAGTCTGATCAGACACTCACCTGGACCGATGTCGATCGCCGCGCCGTGGACACCGTCCGCGTGCTCGCCGCGGACGCCGTGGAGAAGGTGGGCTCGGGACATCCCGGGACGGCCATGAGCCTGGCCCCGGCCGCCTACCTGCTCTTCCAGAAGGTCATGCGCCATGACCCCAGCGATGATCGCTGGACCGGCCGCGATCGCTTCATCCTCTCCCCGGGCCACACCTCGCTGACGCTGTACATCCAGCTCTTCCTGGGCGGGTTCGGCCTGGAGATGAAGGACCTGGAGGAGCTGCGCACCTGGGGCTCCAAGACCCCGGGCCACCCGGAGTACCGCCATACGGCCGGCGTGGAGATCACCACCGGCCCGCTGGGCCAGGGCCTCTCCTCGGCCGTGGGCTTCGCCTACGCCCAGCGCTACACCCGCGGGCTCTTCGACCCCGAGTCCGCTCCGGGCCAGTCCCCGTTCGACCACCGCGTCTACACGATCGTCTCCGACGGCGACCTCCAGGAGGGCGTGACCTCTGAAGCGTCGTCGCTGGCCGGGCACCAGGAGCTCGGCAACCTCATCGCGATCTACGACCAGAACCAGATCTCGATCGAGGACGACACCGACGTCGCGTTCACCGAGAACGTCGCCGAGCGCTACAAGGCCTACGGCTGGCACGTCCAGACCGTGGACTGGACCGCAGGTGGTCCCAACGGCAACGAGTACGTCGAGGACGTCCAGGCCCTGCACGACGCCATCCGGGCTGCGGAGGCGGAGACCTCCGCCCCGTCGCTGATCTGCCTCAAGACGATCATCGGCTACCCGGCGCCCAGCAAGCAGAACACCGGCGGCATCCACGGCTCCAAGCTCGGTGCCGAGGAGCTCGCGGCCACCAAGAAGGTCCTCGGCTTCGACGCCGAGCAGAGCTTCGTGATCGAGGACGAGGTCCTGTCGCACACCCGCGAGCTCGTCGAGCGCGGCAAGGCCGATCGCGAGGAGTGGGAGAAGGGCTTCGCCGAGTGGCGCCAGGCCCACCCGGACCGCGCCGAGCTCTACGACCGCCTGCGCGACGGCACCCTCCCCGAGGGCTACGCCGAGGCCTTCCCGCAGTTCCCTGCCGGTGAGACCGTGGCCACCCGCGCGGCCTCCGGCAAGGTCATCAACGCGATCGCCGACACCTTCCCCGAGCTGTGGGGCGGCTCCGCCGACCTCGCGGGATCGAACAACACCACGATCGAGTCGGCCAACTCGTTCAACCCGTCCAGCCGCACCACCAAGAAGTTCTCGGCGGACCCGTACGGACGCGTCCTGCACTTCGGCATCCGCGAGCACGCCGCTGCCGCCATCGTCAACGGCATCACCATGTCGTCGCAGACGCGCGCCTTCTCGGGCACGTTCCTGATCTTCTCGGACTACCAGCGCCCGGCAGTGCGCCTCGGCGCGGTCATGCGGGTCCCGTCGATCTACATCTGGACCCACGACTCGATCGGCCTGGGCGAGGACGGCCCCACGCACCAGCCGGTCGAGCAGCTCAGCTCGCTGCGCGGCATCCCGGGCCTGAACGTCGTGCGCCCGGCCGACGCCAACGAGACCTCGGTGGCCTGGCGGACCATCATGGAGACCACGGAGAGCCCCTCCGGCCTGGCGCTGACCCGCCAGAACGTCCCCACGTTCCGCCGCGAGGACATCCACCCGGACGGCGAGGGCGAGGCCTTCGCCTCGGCCGAGGGCACTGCCAAGGGCGGCTACGTCCTGGCCGACGCCCCGGAGGGCACGTCCCTGGACGTCGTCCTCATCGGCACCGGATCCGAGGTGCAGCTGGCCGTGGAGGCCCGCGAGCAGCTCAAGGAGAAGGGCATCGGCGCGCGCGTCGTGTCCATGCCGTGCCGCGAGTGGTTCGACGCCCAGGACCAGGACTACCGCGAGTCCGTGATCCCCCGCGAGCTCACCGCCCGCGTGAGCGTCGAGGCCGGCATCGCCATGTCCTGGAACGACCTGCTCGGCTCGAACGGCCGCGCTGTCTCGCTCGAGCACTTCGGCGCCTCCGCCGCCTACGAGCGCCTCTACAGCGAGTTCGGCATCACCGCCGAGGCCGTCGTCGAGAAGGCCCAGGAGTCCATCGCCGCCGCGAAGTGACGCACCCGGTGACTGCGGCCGATCCGTCGGCCGCAGTCACCGGCCCCAGCACGACCACGCAGCGTCGCCTGCACCGCAGACGCACTGACGATCCTTCGACATCACAGGAGCATCATCATGACCGACACCACTGCCAAGCTCTCCCAGGCCGGAGTCTCCATCTGGCTCGACGACCTCTCCCGCGAGCGTCTGAGCACCGGCAACCTGCAGGAGCTCATCGACACCAAGGACGTCGTGGGCGTGACCACGAACCCCACGATCTTCGCGGGCGCGCTGTCCAACGGGGAGTCCTACGCGGCTCAGGTCAAGGAGCTGGCCGCCGAGGGCGTCGACGTCGACGAGGCCGTCTTCCGGATCACGACCGACGACGTCCGCGACGCATGCGACGTCTTCGCCCCGATCGCCCAGGCGACCCAGGGCAAGGACGGCCGCGTCTCGATCGAGGTCGATCCCCGGATGGCGAATGACGCCCAGGCCACCTCGGAGATGGCCCAGCGCCTGGCGCAGACCATCGATCGCGACAACGTGCTGATCAAGATCCCGGCCACCGAGGTCGGCCTCCCCTCGATCACTGCCACGCTGGCCGAGGGCATCTCGGTCAACGTGACCCTGATCTTCTCGCTCGAGCGCTACCGTGCCGTCATCAACGCCTTCCAGACCGGTCTGGAGCAGGCGCTGGAGAACGGCAAGGACCTCTCGAAGATCCACTCGGTCGCCTCGTTCTTCGTCTCCCGCGTGGATTCCGAGGTCGACAAGCGCCTGGATGCCATCGGCACCGATGAGGCGACCGCGCTGAAGTCCAAGGCCGGCCTGGCCAATGCCCGCTTGGCCTACCAGGTCTACCAGGAGGCGTTCTCCACGGAGCGCTGGAAGCGCTTGGCCTCGGCCGGCGCCAACGCCCAGCGCCCCCTGTGGGCCTCGACCGGCACCAAGGACCCGTCGCTGCCGGACACGCTCTACGTGGACGGACTGGTGGCCGCCGACGTCGTGAACACCATGCCGGAGAAGACCCTGGACGCCGTGGCCGATCACTCGGAGATCACCGGCGACACGATCACCGGCACCTATGACGAGTCCAACGCGCACCTGGACCGCCTGGCCGAGCTGGGCATCGACTACGACGAGGTCGTGAACCTGCTCGAGAAGGAGGGCGTCGAGAAGTTCGAGGCCTCCTGGGCCGAGCTGCTCGAGACCGTGCAGTCGGCGCTGGACTCCTCGCGCTGAGTCCCTCAGGCCACCGGATCTCGCGTCTGCTCGCTGTCCGGTGGCCCCCGTCGGCCCGTCCGCTCCGGCCGTCGCCGCAGCGGACGGGCCGACGCACCGCAGGACCGCAGCATCGCAGGACTTCAAGCATCGGATCGCGAGGCAGATCGGCCGCCGACGGCCGAACCGGAGCCCCGCTCATCGAGAGGACATCATGAGCACCCTTTCCGTCACCGCCGCGGGCGCCGCCCGCGAAGCCATCGATCGCCACGTGCCGCAGCTCGTCGAGGACCGCTTCGCCTCGCGGCTGTTCGCCAAGGACCACACCCTGTGGGGCGCCGACGCCGAGGACGAGGCCTCGAAGCGCCTGGGCTGGGTCGAGGCGCACGACGTCTCCCGCCCCCTGATCGAGGAGATCCTCGAGCTTCGCTCGGCGTTCGAGGCCGAGGGCGTCGACCGCTTCGTGCTCGCGGGCATGGGCGGCTCCTCGCTGGCCCCCGAGGTCATCACCCGCACCGCAGGCGTGGAGCTGTTTGTGCTCGACTCCACGGACCCGGTGATGGTCCAGGCGGCGCTGTCGGATCGCATCGGCCGCACCGCGGCGATCATCTCGTCCAAGTCCGGCTCGACCGTCGAGACCGACTCGGCCCGTCGCGCCTTCGAGAAGGCCTTCACGGATGCCGGGATCGATCCGGCGCGCCGTCTGGTGGTCGTGACCGATCCGGGCTCCCCGTTCGATATGACCGCCCGCGAGGCCGGGTATCGCGCCGTCTTCAACGCCGATGCCTCGGTGGGCGGGCGCTTCTCCGCCCTGACGGCCTTCGGCCTGGTCCCCTCGGGGCTGGCAGGCGCAGACATCACCGCCCTGCTGGATGACGCCGAGGCCGCCGCCGAGATGCTGCGCGAGGACGCCGAGGACAACCTGGCTCTGCGCCTCGGTGCGGCCCTTGGCGGCACCTCGCCGCTGCGCGACAAGATCGTGCTGCAGGACCGCGGCTCCGGCATCGTCGGATTCGCCGACTGGGCCGAGCAGCTGATCGCCGAGTCGACCGGCAAGCTCGGCACCGGCATCCTCCCCGTCGTCGTGGGCCAGGACGCTCCCGAGCTGCAGGCCCCCGTGGCCGCCGACGTCCTGCCGGCGCTGCTGGTGGCCTCGGACGACGAGAGCGTCCTGACTGGAGATGTCGACGCCGTGGCGGTCGCCGGCTCGCTCGGCGCGCAGATGCTGCTGTGGGAGGTGGCCACCTCCGTGGCCGGCGCCCTGCTGAAGATCAACCCGTTCGATCAGCCGGATGTCGAGTCCGCCAAGATCGCCACTCGCGCCGTGCTCGCGGACAAGCCCGAGCCGACTCCGGCGGACCTCGTCGACGGCTCCGTGGAGATCCGCGGCGACGCCTCGCTGCTGGGCGGAGCCGATGACCTGCGCGGGGCCATCCAGGCTCTGCTGAAGACGCTGCCGGACAACGGCTACCTGGCTGTCCAGGCGTACTTCGACCGTCTGACCTGGACCGAGCTCGAGGATGCCCGTCCGCTGCTGGCCAGCATCACCGGACGTCCCACCACGTTCGGCTGGGGCCCGCGCTTCCTCCACTCGACCGGTCAGTTCCACAAGGGCGGCACCCCCGTGGGCTCGTTCCTGCAGATCACTGCAGCCTCGGACACCGACCTGGACATCCCGGGCGGCGACTTCACCTTCGGCGAGCTGATCTCCGCCCAGGCCGACGGCGACGCCCAGGTGCTGCGCGAGCACGACCGCCCCGTGCTGCAGCTGCGCCTCACCGATCGCGAGACCGGCGTCAGCCAGGTGCTCGACGTCCTGCACGCGATCCTGGGCCGCTGACCCGGTCCTGGCAGAACCGGACCCCATCCGGCCTCAGCCTGCGCCGCGCCGTCGCCCGCTCTCAGGGCGGCGGCGCCGCGCACGCCGGACCCGGCTCTCGCCGCGTTCTCGCGCTGCTCCCCCGCCGTCGCCGCTCGGCCGTCGTCGGGCAGGAGTAGTCTCGTCCCCGCCCGACGTCCTCGGATGCTCCGCGCACCCGACGTCGTGCCCGCACCCCAGCCCTGCTCTCCAGAGGAGCCCCGTGCCGCATTCCGCACCTCCTTCGACCAATCCGCTGCGCGATCCCCGCGATCGCCGCCTCGCCCGCGTTGCCGCACCGTCGGCCCTCGTGCTCTTCGGCGTGACGGGCGATCTCGCCCGCAAGAAGCTGCTGCCCGCCATGTATGACCTCGTGAACCGGGGCCTGCTGCCGCCGTCGTTCTCGCTGGTCGGCTTCGGACGCCGCCAGTGGAGCCACGAGGACTTCGCCGCCTACGCCCGCAAGTCGGTGATGGCCAACGCCCGCACCGAGTTCCAGGAGACCGTGTGGCAGCAGTTCGCCGCCGGCCTGCGCTTCGTGCAGGGCGAGTTCGACGACTCCGCCGCCTACGACCGCCTGGCCGAGGTCCTCGCCGAGCTCGATGAGGACCGCGGCACCCGGGGCAACCACGCCTTCTACCTCTCGATCCCGCCCAAGGCCTTCGAGCTCGTGTGCCAGCAGCTGGCCGAGCACGGCCTGGCGGAGAACCCCGAGGCCGAGGGTTGGCGCCGCGTGGTCATCGAGAAGCCCTTCGGCCACGATCTCGAATCCGCCAAGGAGCTCAACTCGATCGTGGAGAGCGTGTTCTCCCACGACGCGATCTTCCGGATCGACCACTACCTGGGCAAGGAGACGGTCCAGAACATCCTGGCCATGCGCTTCGCCAACGCCATGTACGAGCCCCTGTGGAATGCCGACCACATCGATCACGTGCAGATCACCATGGCGGAGTCGATCGGGATCGGGACCCGCGCCGGGTACTACGACGGCGTGGGCGCGGCCCGCGACGTCATCCAGAACCACCTGCTGCAGCTGCTGGCGCTGACCGCCATGGAGGAGCCCGGCAGCTTCACCGCCCGTGCGCTGCGCTACGAGAAGGCCAAGGTCCTCTCGGCCGTCGTGCTCGGCGACGACCTCGGCGAGTCCTCGGCCATCGGCCAGTACGGCGAGGGCCTGCAGGGCGGCGAGGAGGTCAAGGGCTTCCTCGAGGAGCAGGACATCCCCTCGGACTCGCGCACGGAGACCTTCGCGGCGCTGCGCCTGGAGGTCGACAACCGCCGCTGGCAGGGCGTGCCGTTCTTCCTGCGGGCCGGAAAGCGCCTGGGCCGGCGCGTGACCGAGATCGCGGTGATCTTCAAGCGCACCCCCAACCGCCTGTTCACCCCGCACGACACCGAGGAGTTCGGTCAGAACGCGGTCGTGATCCGCATCCAGCCCGACGAGGGCGTGACGATCCGCTTCGGCTCGAAGGTCCCCGGCACGCAGTCGGAGATCCGCGACGTCACCATGGACTTCGGCTATGGCCATGCGTTCACCGAGTCCTCCCCCGAGGCCTACGAGCGCCTGATCCTGGACGTGCTGCTCGGCGAGCCGCCGCTGTTCCCGGATCACGAGGAGGTCGAGCTGTCCTGGAAGATCCTCGACCCGTTCGAGCAGTACTGGGCCGCCCATGACGTGCGCCCCGAGACCTACGCCCCCGGCTCCTGGGGACCAGCATCGGCGGACCGGCTGATGCAGCGAGAAGGAAGGACCTGGAGGCGACCGTGATCATCACCCTCGAGAACACCACCACCGCAGACGTCGACAAGACCCTGCAGCGCCTGCGCGAGGAGAGCGGCGTGGTCACCCTGGGCCGCGTCCTCACGCTCGTGATCGTGGCCGAAGCCGGGCACTCCGAGAAGGCCCTGGATGCCGCGATCGAGGCCTCCCACGAGCACCCGTGCCGCATCATCATGCACGTGGCGCACTCCGTGAACGACTCCACGCGCCTGGACGCCCAGGTCCGCGCCGGCGGCGACGCCGGTGCCTCGGAGGTCGTCGTGCTGCACGGCTACGGCGAGCTCGCCGAGCCGTCCGAGACCCTGGTCTCGGCGCTGCTGCTGCCGGACGCCCCCATCGTGGCCTGGTGGCCGCATCGGGTGCCGGTCAGCCCCGCCGCGTCGTCGATCGGCCGGATCGCCCACCGCCGCATCACCGACTCCACCACCGCGGAGGACGTCGTGCAGACGCTGGCAGACCTGGCGGCCAACTACCGTCCCGGCGACACCGACATCTCCTGGACGCGGCTGACCATGTGGCGCGTCCAGCTCTCGGCGGCCTACGAGCAGGCCCCGCCCAGCCCCATGGTCGAGGTCGTCATCACCGGCGCCGAGGACTCCTCCCGCGTCCGGCTGCTGGGGTCCTGGCTGGGTTCTCGGCTGGACTGCCCCGTGCGCCTGGAGCACCCGGAGCACTGCGAGCACGGCCTGGACACGGTCCGCCTGGTCCGCGAGGACGGCGAGATCGTCCTGGACCGCCCAGGCGACACCCTGGCCACGCTGAGCCAGCCCGGTCAGCACGACCAGACGGTCGCCCTGCCGCACCGGACCCTCAGCGCCTGCCTGGCCGAGGAGCTGCGCCGCCTGGACCCGGATGAGGTCTACGGCGACGTCCTGCGCGCGGTGGTCGACTTCGAGACCCTGTTCCAGGCCGGGCAGTCCCCCGCCGAGTCCGGATTCGCGGATCCCGCAGAATCGACGGATCAGCTGTGGATCTCCGGCCAGGAGGCCGACGCCGAGGCAGCCGAGCAGGAGCACCTCACGGAGGAGCGGTCATGAGCGCACCCGAGATCCGCACCGCCTCGTCCAAGGACGAGCTCGCCGACCTGGTGACCCGCGAGGCGATCGCGGTCCTCGCGCAGGCCCAGCGGCAGCGCGGCCGCGCCTCGATCGCCCTCACCGGCGGGACCATGGGCACCAAGTCAGTCGCTGCCCTAGCCGCGGCCTCGCGGACCACGGAGCAGGACCTGAACTGGTCCCGGATCGATTTCTGGTGGTCGGATGAGCGCTTCCTGCCCCGCGGCGATTCCGAGCGCAATGTGCAGCAGGCCATGGACGCCGTGACCGCCGCGGCCCCCGAACTGCAGCTGCCGCCGGAGAACGTCCACGTGATCGGCAGCGCCGATGAGTTCTCCACGCCGGAGGACTCCGCGCAGGACTACCTCGACGAGCTTCGCGCTGCGGCCGCCGATCAGGGCACCGGCGGGCTTCCGCCCCTCGACATCGCCCTGCTGGGCGTGGGCCCGGACGGCCATGTGGCCTCGGTGTTCCCGGGGCATCCGGAGCTGGAGATCGAGGAGGCCACTGTGGTGGCCGTCCACGACTCCCCCAAGCCGCCCCCGCTGCGCGTGTCCATGACGCTGCCGCTGATCCGCACCGCCGCCCACGTGTGGTTCGTGGTGGCCGGCGAGGACAAGACCGAGGCCGTGGGCCGCCTGCTGGCCGGAGGTCCGCTCGAGCAGACGCCGGCCTGCGGTGCCCGGGGCACCGTCAGCACGCGCCTCTACGGCACGCCCGACGCCCTTCCCGAGGGCCGCGGCTGAGATGGAGCACAGCAAAGAGGCCCTGCCTCCCCGAGAAGGGGAGGCAGGGCCTCTTTCCTGCGGCGACTGCGGCTCAGAGTCCGGCGGTCGGAGCCGCGGTCTCCATGAAGCGCATCGAGATGCCGTAGGCGGCGATGCACACAGCCCAGACGATGATCACCGTGGTGGTCAGCCGCACGAGGTTCTTCTGCGCGACGCCCGACGTGTTCAGCGACTGGGTCATGCCGCCGCCGAACATGTCCGACAGTCCGCCGCCCTTGCCCTTGTTGAGCAGGACCAGGACGACCGCCAGAACGCTGGTGAGGACGATGATCCCCAGCAGGATGTCTTGCAGGATCTCCATGGATCTCCCTCTGAAGTCGTGGTCCGGGCAGCCGACCGAGCGAGATCAGTCGGTCGTGAGGTGCTGCTCGAACTTCACAATGCTAGCAAACTCATCCGCATCGAGGCTGGCACCACCGACCAGGGCGCCGTCGACGTCCTTGCCGCGCAGGATCTCCGCGACGTTCTTGGACTTCACGGAGCCGCCGTAGAGGATGCGGGTCGACTGGGCTGTCTGCTCGTCGTAGAGCTTCACGAGCTCGGCGCGGATGGCCGCCGACATCTCCTGGGCATCCTCCGCTCCGGCGACCTTGCCGGTGCCGATGGCCCACACGGGCTCGTAGGCGATGACGAGCTGGGCGACCTTCTCGGCCGGCAGGCCCTTGATCGAGCCGCGGACCTGCTCCAGCGTGTGCTCCACGTGCCGGCCGGCCTCGCGGACCTCGAGGCCCTCGCCGACGCACAGCACCGGGGTCAGGCCGTGGCGGTGGGCGGCCTCGATCTTGGCCCGGCACTGCTCGTCGGTCTCGCCGTGGATCGTGCGGCGCTCGGAGTGCCCGACCAGCACGTACGTGCAGCCGAGCTTGGCCAGCATCTCCCCGGAGATGTCGCCGGTGTAGGCGCCGGAATCCTGATCGGAGAGGTCCTGGCCGCCGAAGCGCACGGGCAGGTCATCGCCGGTCACGACGGTCTGCACGGAGCGCAGGGCGGTGAAGGGCGGGAACACGGCGACCTCGACGCGGTCGAAGTCGTGCTTGGCATCCTGCAGCGTCCACGCCAGCTTCTGCAGCAGAGCCACGCCCTGCTGGTGGTCGAGGTTCATCTTCCAGTTGCCGGCGATCAGCGGAGTGCGATCGAATGCGCCATTGGTCTGCGAGGTCATGGGAGTCTCCTTCGTGTGCGGCCCACGGGGCCTGTCGGTGCGGGGTTGCGCCGCCGTCGTCGTGCGGCCCGTGCTCGGCACGACGACGGCGGCGATGAAGCGGGAGCGGATCAGCCCATCACGGCGACGCCCGGCAGCTCCTTGCCCTCGATGAACTCCAGGGATGCGCCGCCGCCGGTGGAGATGTGTCCGAACTGGTCGTCCGAGAAGCCGAGCGTGCGCACGGCGGCTGCGGAGTCGCCGCCGCCGATGACGGACATGCCCGAGCCCTCGGCCAGCGCCTCGGCGATCGCCCGGGTGCCGCCGGAGAACGCCTCCATCTCGAACACGCCCGCGGGCCCGTTCCAGAAGATCGTCTTGGCGGCGCGGATGGCCTCCGCGAAGGCCTTGGCGGAGTCCGGTCCGATGTCCAGGCCCATGCCGGAGTCGCCCATGGAGCCGCCCTCGATGTCCTCGACGGGACGGACCTCGTGCTCGGCGTCGGCGCTGAAGGAGGCCGCGTAGACGATGTCGGTGGGCAGGACGATCTCCGTGCCCTCCCCCGCCGCGCGATCGAGGTAGCCCTTCACGGTGTCGAGCTGATCGTCCTCCACGAGCGAGGAGCCGATCGAGTAGCCCTGCGCCTTGAGGAAGGTGAAGACCATGCCACCGCCGATCAGCAGCTGATCGGCGCGGCCGATGAGGTTCTCGATCACGGCGAGCTTGTCCGAGACCTTGGATCCGCCCATGACGACCACGAACGGATGATCGGGATTCGAGACGACCTTGGTCAGGACGTCGACCTCGGTCTTGACGAGATCGCCCAGGTAGGACGGCAGGATCTTGGCGACGTCGTAGACGGAGGCGTGCTTGCGGTGCACGGCACCGAAGGCATCGCCCACGAACGCACCGTTCTCACCGGTGAGGGCAGCGAGCTCCTGGGCGAACTGATGGCGCTCGGTCTCGTCCTTGGACGTCTCGCGGGGATCGAAGCGCACGTTCTCGATGACCAGGACCTGGCCGTCGCTCAGCGCCTCGGCCTTGGCCTGGGCGTCCTCGCCCACGACATCGGAGGCAACCTGGACGTCGAGGTCCGAGAGCTCGGCGAGCTTCTGGGCAGCCGGGGCGATCGAGTACTGGGGATCGACCTGGCCCTTGGGGCGGCCCAGGTGGGCGCACACGATGACGCGGGCGCCGGCCTCCGAGAGCTTGGTGATCACGGGCAGCGAGGCGCGGACGCGGCCGTCGTCGGTGACGGTCGAGCCGTCGAGCGGCACGTTGAGATCGGAGCGGACCAGGACGCGGCGTCCCGAGACGCCCTCGGCGAGCAGATCATCCAGTGACTTGGCCATGGCGGTGTTCCCTTCTTGTGGCTTCTGGCGGTGCCCGCGCGGGGTCCGGCGGGTCCGCGGCGCGGACTGCCTCCAGTATCCCGTCTGCGCGGGCGGAACGGCGGTTGCAGCTCCGATGTCGGTGCGCGGGTGCGCAGACGACAGCGCGCGGGGCGCCGCAGCGAACAGCTGCAGTGCCCCGCGCGCGAGGTGCCTCACGACCAGGTGCCGGCCGGGGCCGAGCAGGCGGTCGTGCAGAGGCTCGATCAGAACTTGGAGGCGACCAGGTTCGTCAGGGAGACCAGGCGGGAGGTGTAGCCCCACTCGTTGTCGTACCAGGCGATGACCTTGACCTGGTTGTCGATGACCTTGGTCAGCGGGGCGTCGAACACGGTCGAGACCGGGTAGCCCTCGATGTCCTTGGACACGATGGGATCCTCGCTGTACTCGATGATGCCCTTCATGGGGCCCTCGGCGGCCTTCTTCATGGCCGCGTTGACCGACTCGACGGTGACGTCCTTGGCGACGTCGATCGTGAGGTCCACCAGCGAGCCGGTGGGGGTGGGAACGCGCACGGCGAAGCCGTCCAGCTTGCCCTGCAGCTCCGGCAGCACCAGGCCGACGGCCGCGGCCGCACCGGTGGTGGTGGGGACCATGTTCAGGGCGGCGGCACGGGCGCGGCGCAGGTCCTTGTGGGGGGCGTCCTGCAGTCGCTGATCCGAGGTGTATGCGTGGATGGTGGTCATCAGGCCGCGCTCGATGCCGAACTCGTCGTTGAGGACCTTGGCCATGGGAGCCAGGCAGTTCGTGGTGCAGGACGCGCCGGAGACGATGTTCTGCGTGGCGGGATCGTAGGAGTCCGCGTTGACGCCGAACACGAAGGTGCCGTCGATGTTCTTGCCCGGAGCGGACAGGACGACCTTCTTGGCGCCGGCCTCCAGGTGGGCCTTGGCAGCGTCGCCGTTGGTGAAGAAGCCGGTGGACTCCACGACGATGTCCACGCCGAGCTCGCCCCAGGGCAGGTTCGCCGGATCCTTCTCGGCCAGCAGCTTGACCTCGTGCCCGTCCACGGTCAGGGTGTCGTTCTCGAGCGAGACCTCACCCGGGAAGCGGCCGTTGATGGAGTCGTACTTCAGCAGGTGAACCAGCGTCTGCGCCTCGGTGAGGTCGTTCACGGCGACGATCTCGATGTTCTCGCCCTGCTCGCGGACTGCGCGGAAGAAGCTGCGTCCGATGCGGCCGAAGCCGTTGATGCCAACCTTGATGGTCACTGCGATCGATCTCCTTGTCTGAGGTGACGTCGTTCGACGAGTGCGCAACCAGTCCGTCCCAGCGGTTCAGAGCCGGGCGCACATCTGATCGCTCGAGGTTGAGTGGGCTTCCGAGGGAACGCAACTGTTCGCACGTCCGTCCGGGCGCTCCCGGATCGACGCTGTCGTTCCGGGCCCTTCAGCCTCTCGTCCCCTTCAGTCTAGTGGCATGGACCGCAGTTGCCCAGAGGATCGCAGAGAAAAGCCCGACTTCCTCGGGCACCCTCGGCACAGGAACACACATAAACCAACATTCAGGCCGATGAAGGCGGCCCGGAGGTCGCCTTCCGGCTCAGGCGCGCTCGCCCGGCTCCCCGCCCTCGGTGCCGGCGATGCCCAGCTCCTCGGCGCGGCGGTCGGCCATGGCCAGCAGTCGGCGGATGCGCCCGGCGATCGCATCCTTGGTCAGCACCGGATCCGACAGGCGCCCCAGCTCGTCCAGGGAGGCCTGCTTGTTGGCCAGGCGCAGCTCGCCGGCCATTCGCAGGTGCTCGGGGACGTCGTCGCCGAGGATCTCCATGGCCCGCTCGACGCGCGCGCCGGCGGCCACGGCTGCCTGCGCCGAGCGGCGCAGGTTGGCGTCGTCGAAGTTGGCGAGGCGGTTGGCGGTCGCACGGACCTCCTTGCGCATGCGCCGCTCCTCCCACGTCATGAGGCAGTCATGGGCGCCCATGCGGGTCAGCAGCGCGGCGATCGCATCTCCGTCGCGGATCACCACCCGGTCGCCGCCGCGGACCTCGCGCGCCTTGGCGATCACGTCCAGGCGACGGGCCGCACCCACCAGCGCCAGAGCCGCCTCGGGACCGGGGCAGGAGAACTCCATGGCACCGGAGCGCCCGGGCTCTGTGAGCGAGCCGTGGGAGAGGAAGGCTCCGCGCAGCACGGCGGCGGCATCGCCGACCGAGCCGTTGACCACGACCGGAGGCAGCCCGCGCACCGGTCGTCCGTGCGCATCCAGCAGGCCGGTGCGGCGGGCCAGGGCCTCGCCGTCCCGTGCCACGCGCAGCACGTAGTTGCTGCCTCGGCGCAGTCCTCCTCCGCCGGAGATCACGCCGAGCTCGCAGGCGTGGCCGAACTCCTCGATGACGATGGACCTCATGCGCCGGGCCACCGCAGCCGTGTCCAGCTCGATCTCGATGACGATGCGCCCGGAGACGATGTGCAGGCCGCCGGAGAAGCGCAGGACGGCGGAGAGCTCAGCGCGGCGCTCCGAGGCCTTGGTGACCTCGGTGCGGGCGAGCTCCTCCTTGACCGATGCCGTGAGGGACATCAGATTCCTTTCGGTGCAGAAGCTGTGGGGGTGCTCCGGCGCGCATCAGCCCGAAGCGCGCCGGAGGCACCGGGACACCATAGCGGCAGCCCCTGCTCACCGCCCATTCGACGGTGCATCGTTCCCGGTGCGACCAGGGCGGTCGCGGCAGCGGCTCAGCGCTCCATGACCTCCTGATACGCCGCCGCCAGCTTCAGCGGCGAGTGGATCGACAGCCCCTCAGCCCGGCGCAGATCGGCGAAGTGCACGATCGCGCCCATCCGCGCCGCCGCCCGCTCCAGGGCCTCGCGGTCCTCCACGGAGCTCGGATCGGCCACGACGGCGTCGATCCCGACGTCCGGGGCGTAGTGGCGCAGGATCTCGAGCTCCTGTGCGCTCGTCTTGCCCTGCGTCTCCGAATCCCGGGACAGGTTCATGGTCACGAACTTCATGCCCTCGGTGTCGCGGATCGCCTGGCGCATCTCCGGCATGAGCAGGTGCGGCAGCACCGAGGTGTGCCACGAGCCCGGGCCCAGGATCACGCAGTCGGCCGACTCGATCGCGCTCAGAGCCTGCAGGCACGGCTCGGCGTCGACCGGCAGGAGCCGGACGTCGCGGATGTACGGCTCGCGCGCCAGATCCACCTGGCCGGTGACGGTGCGCAGGCCCTCGGGGGCGGTGTCATCCGGGACCTCGCCCTCGATGACCAGCGGAGTCAGCGACATGGGCAGCACGGTGCCCTCGGCCTCCAGCAGGGCGCCGGCCCAGCGCAGGCCTTCGACGGGATCGCCGAGCAGCTCCCACAGGGTCACGATCAGCAGGTTGCCCAGCGCGTGGCCGTCGAGCGAGCTCAGCCGCTCCGGCCCGGAGTCGAAGCGGTGCTGCATGACGTCGCGCCAGGTCATCCCCCAGTCGGAGTCATCACACAGCGCCGACAGGGCCATTCGGAGGTCGCCGGGGGGAAGGACGTCCAGCTCCTGGCGGAGCCGACCTGAGGAGCCGCCGTCGTCGGCGACGGTGACCACGGCAGTGAGCCGCTTGGTCAGCAGGCGCAGCGCCGACAGCGAGGCGGACAGGCCGTGGCCGCCTCCCAGGGCGACGACGGAGCGGCCGCTCTGGCGCCGCGGTCGCGGCGCTGCGCCGCCCTGGCGGGGGCTCTGCGGCGAGCGTCCCTGCGGGGGGGCGTCGGGCAGTCGGTTCTCGGTCATGGTGCGGTCCAGGTGATCGTGGCGGTCGTGGGTCGGGGCGGCGGCCTACTCGCGGCCCACGTCCCGATGCTCGACGTTCACGACGACGCGCGGCAGCTTGGACAGCCGCTTGGCGACCTCCTCGGTCATGGCCACCGAGCGGTGCTTGCCGCCGGTGCAGCCGATCGCGATGGTCGCGTAGTGCTTGTTCTCCGTGCGGTAGCCCTCGAAGACCGGCTCCAGCATGGAGGTGAAGCGCTCCACGAACGTGCGGGCTCCGTCGCCCTGGAAGACGTAGTCGCGCACCTCCTTGTCCCGTCCGGTGCGCGGGCGCAGGGCCGGCACCCAGTGGGGGTTCGGGATGAAGCGGACGTCGGCGACGTAGTTGGCGTCGGCGGGCACGCCGTACTTGAAGCCGAAGCTCATGACGGTCAGGCGCAGGACCACGGGGCCGTTCGTGGAGTACAGATCCGCGACCGCCTTCGACAGGCCGTGGACGTTGAACGACGACGTGTCCAGCACGACGTCGGCGGATTCGCGCAGCGCCGAGAGCAGCCGGCGCTCGGCTGCGATGCCGTCCAGGATCCGGCCTCCGGCCTGCAGCGGATGAGGACGGCGCTGGTGCTCGTAGCGAGCGACCAGCACCTCGTCCGAAGCCTCGAGGAACAGGATCGAGAACTCGACCCCGTTGGCCTCCAGCGCCGAGAGCGTGTCCTGCATGTCGTCGAACAGGGCCTTGCCGCGGACGTCGATCACGACCGCCAGGCGCGGGATGGCCTCCGGCGAGCGGGAGACCACATCCGCCAGTGTCTGCAGCATCTGCGGCGGCAGATTGTCGACGACGTACCAGCCCTGATCCTCCAGGGCGTTGGCCGCCGTGGAGCGCCCCGCCCCGGACAGACCGGTGACCACGAGCAGCTCGGCCGTGCGCGGACGCTCCGGGCGCGCCTGATCCTGGCCCGGGGTCGAGTGGGTGTTCTCCGTCATGTTCTGCCTCCTGGCTCCAGAGCCTATCCCGACGCGCGGGGGTCTCAGTCGAGGATCTCGCCGGTGTCCATGTCGACGGCCGGCAGCGGCTCCTCGGAGCCGTCCTGCTCGGCGTGCAGCCCCGCGAAGACCTTCAGCGCCAGGGCGCTGCCGAAGCCGGGGACCTCCTCGAGCTGCTCGACGCGGGCCTCCTTGATCTTCTTGACGGAGCCGAAGTGCTTGAGCAGGGCCTTCTGCTTGGCGGGGCCCACGCCCGGGAGGTCGTCCAGCACGGAGGCCGTCATGGCCTTGCCGCGCTTGGCGCGGTGGAACGTGATGGCGAAGCGGTGGGCCTCGTCGCGCACGCGCTGGACCAGGTACAGGGCCTCGGAGGCGCGCGGCAGGATCACGGGGAACTCGTCGTCCGGGACCCAGACCTCCTCGAGCCTCTTGGCCAGCCCGACGACGGCGACATCGTCGATGCCCAGATCCTCCAGGGCTCGGGCGGCCGCGGCGACCTGGGGCGGGCCGCCGTCGACGATCACGAGGTTCGGCGGGTAAGCGAAGCGCCTGCGCTGGGCGGGGTCATCGGCCAGGTCCTCCTGGTCGAGCTCTCCGGTGCGCGGGGCCTGCTGCTCCTGCTGCTGCTCGAGGTGGCGGCGGAAGCGCCGGTGGATGACGTCGTACATGGAGGCGGTGTCATCGCGGGCTGCCTCTCCCGTGATGGAGAACTTCCGGTACTCGGCCTTCCGGGGCAGTCCGTCCTCGAAGACGACCATGGAGGCCACGACGTTGCTCCCCTGCACGTGGGAGATGTCATAGCACTCGATGCGCATGGGGGCATCGGGCAGATCCAGGGCCTCCTGCAGCTGCTGCAGGGAGGCGGAGCGGGTGGTGATGTCCCCGGCGCGCCGCGACTTGTGCAGGGCGAGGGCCTGCCGCGCGTTCTCCTGAACCGTCTGCATGAGCTGGGCCTTCTCGCCGCGCTGCGGCGTGGACACGGAGACCCGAGAGCCGCGCAGCTCGGTGAGCCACTGCTCCATCTGCTCGCGGTCCTCGGGCTCCTGGGAGACCAGCACGGTGCGCGGGACGGCGTCCTCTCGGTAGTCCATCTCGGCGCTGCGCGGACGGTGGTGGCTGCCCTCCGCGGCCTCGCGGGCGCGCTGGACCTCGCGCTGCTCGACGGCGGCGGACTCGGTCTCGCCGTAGACCTGCTGCAGCAGCACCTGCAGCAGGTGCCCGGCATCGGTCTCCTCCACCTTCTCGGTCACCCAGCCGCGCTGGCCCCGGATGCGCCCGCCGCGCACGTGGAAGACCTGGACGGCGGCCTCGAGCTCGTCGTCGGCCAGGGCGAAGAAGTCGGCGTCGACGGCGTCGGAGAGCACGACGGCATTGCGCTCGAAGGCCTTGCGCAGGGCCTCGACGTCGTCGCGGCGGGCCGCCGCGGTCTCGAAGTCCATCTGCGCCGCCGCCTGCTTCATGAGCCGCTCCTGCTCGCGGATGAACGGCTCGGCGTGCCCGGCCATGAACCGGCAGAGGTCATCGACCAGGTCACGGTGGTCCTCGACCGAGATCTGCCCCACGCAGGGTGCCGAGCACTTGCCGATGTAGCCCAGCAGGCAGGGCCGCCCCGAGCGCTCGGCGCGGCGGTAGACGCCCTTGGAGCAGGAGCGCACCGGGAAGACGCGCAGCAAGGCGTCGAGGGTCTCGCGGATGGCCCAGGCCTGGGAGTAGGGGCCGAAGTAGCGGGTGCCCTTCTGCTTGGCGCCTCGGGTCACCATGGCCCGGGGCACCTCCTCCCCCAGCGTGATGGCCAGGTAGGGGTAGGACTTGTCGTCCCGGTAGGCGATGTTGAAGCGCGGGCGGAACTGCTTGATCCAGGTGTACTCGAGCTGCAGGGACTCCATCTCCGAGCCGACCACGACCCACTCCACGCCGGCGGCCGTGGTGACCATGGCTCGGGTCTTGGGGGCCAGCGTGGACGGCGGGGCGAAGTAGGACCACAGCCGGTTGCGCAGGTTCTTGGCCTTGCCGACGTAGATGACGCGCCCGGTCTCGTCGCGGAAGCGGTAGACGCCGGGGTCCTGCGGTATCTCGGATCGCTGGGGGCGGTAGGAGGCCGGATCAGCCACGCCGGGCATCCCCCTCCAAGGTCGTGGAGGTGTTGAAGGTCTCCGCACGCTCCTGGCCCGACAGCTGCCCGATCGCCTCCATGACCCGGTCGGTCAGCTCACGGCGCTGCCTGCCGGTCTGGCGGCCCTCGGCGCGCGGGACCTCGATCAGCTCGCCCAGGCTCACGGTGAACCGGCGCGGGCGCGGCCACGTGGTCCCCAGCGGCTGGACGTCCTGCGTGCCCTCCAGGGCGACGGGGAGGATCGGAGCCCCCGTGCTCAGCGCGGCGTGCGCCACACCGGTGCGGCCGCGGTAGAGGCGTCCGTCGCGGGAGCGGGTGCCCTCCGGGAAGACGCCGAAGACTCCCCCGGCCTCGAGCAGCTCGATCGCCGGATCCATGGCGGCCGCCGCATCGCGACGCGACGAGCGGTCCACCGGGATGATGCCCAGCAGCTCGTAGACCTGGCGCATGGCCCAGCCGCGGCTCCCCGGCGTGTTCAGCGGCGAGGCCTTGGCGATGAAGGAGACCCGTCGCGGGAAGATCGCGGAGAGGATGATGCTGTCGATCAGCGCGCGGTGGTTCGAGGCCACGATCACCGGCCCCTCGGCCGGGAAGTTCTCCTTGCCGCGGATCTGCGCGCGGCACAGGACCATGAAGGCGGCGGCCACGGCGCGCTGCGTGGTGCGGTAGAGCCCGATCTGCGCGGGGACCGCACGCAGCCTGTCCAGCGCGCTCATCGTGCGGCCCCCGCCCCGACGGCCTCGGCCTGGCCCTCGATGACGGCGCCGTCCAGGATCTCCCGCAGGAACTCGCCCGTGAAGCTGTCCGGCGACGCGGCGACGTCCTCCGGGGTGCCCTGGGCCACGACCGTGCCGCCGCCCGAGCCGCCCGTGGGGCCCATGTCCACGACCCAGTCCGCGGTCTTGATGACGTCGAGGTTGTGCTCGATCACCATGACGGTGTTGCCCTTGTCGACCAGGGCGTGCAGGACCTGCAGCAGCTTGGAGATGTCCTCGAAGTGCAGTCCGGTGGTGGGCTCGTCCAGCACGTAGATGGTCTGGCCCCGGGACTGGCGCTGCAGCTCCGCGGCGAGCTTGACGCGCTGGGCCTCGCCGCCGGAGAGCGTGGTGGCCGGCTGGCCCAGTCGGACGTAGCCAAGCCCCACATCCACGAGGGTGTTCAGGTGCCGGGCGATCGCCGTGTAGGCGGAGAAGAACTCGGCGGCCTCCTCGATCGGCATGTCCAGGACCTCGGCGATGTTCTTGCCCTTGTACTGGACCTCGAGGGTCTCGCGGTTGAAGCGGGCTCCCTTGCAGACCTCGCACGGGACGTAGACGTCCGGCAGGAAGTTCATCTCGATCTTCAGGGTGCCGTCGCCGGCGCAGGCCTCGCAGCGCCCGCCCTTGATGTTGAACGAGAACCTGCCCGGCTGATAGCCGCGGATCTTGGCCTCCTGGGTGTCCGCGAACAGCTTGCGGATCCGGTCAAACACACCGGAGTAGGTGGCCGGGTTGGAGCGAGGGGTCCGTCCGATCGGCGACTGGTCCACGTGCACGATCTTCTTGAGCTGGTCCATGCCCTCGATGCGCTTGTGCCGCCCGGGGACCTGCTTGGCGCCGTTGAGCTCGTTGGCCAGGCGGGTGTAGAGGATGTCGTTGACCAGGGAGGACTTGCCCGATCCGGACACGCCCGTCACCGCGGTCAGCACGCCCAGCGGGAACTCGACGTCCACCCCGCGCAGGTTGTTCTCCTTGGCGTCGATGACCTTGAGCATGCGCTTCCGGTCGATCGGCCGGCGCTGAGCGGGCACCGCGATCTCCCGGCGACCGGCCAGGTAGTCGGCGGTGATCGACTCGCGGTTCTCGAGCAGGTCGTCGTAGCCGCCGGTGTGCACGATCCTGCCGCCGCGCTCGCCGGCGCCCGGGCCGACGTCGACGATCCAGTCGGCCTCCCGGATGGTGTCCTCGTCGTGCTCGACGACGATCAGCGTGTTGCCCATGTCCCGCAGCTTGATCAGGGTCTGGATCAGGCGCCTGTTATCGCGCTGGTGCAGGCCGATGGACGGCTCGTCCAGGACGTAGAGCACGCCGACCAGCCCAGCGCCGATCTGCGTGGCCAGGCGGATGCGCTGGGCCTCGCCGCCCGAGAGCGTGGCGGCCGGGCGCTCGAGGTCCAGGTAGTCCAGTCCGACGTCCAGCAGGAAGTTCAGCCTGGCGTGGATCTCCTTGAGCACCTGGTCGCCGATCTGCGCCTCCCGGGTGGAGAGATCCAGCGACTGGAAGAACTCGAGGGCCTCGCGCATGGGCAGGCGCGTGGCATCGGCGATGGACAGCCCGCCCACGGTCACGCTGAGCATGGTGGGGTTCAGCCGCTTGCCGTCGCAGGCCGGGCAGGGCACCACGCGCATGTACTGCTCGTAGCGCTCCTTGGCCGAGTCCGACTCGGTCTCCTCCCGCTTGCGGCGGATGTAGCCGTAGACGCCCTCGAAGCCCTGGGTGTAGCGGCGCTCGCGGCCCCAGCGGTTCTTGTAGGAGACGGTGACCTGGAAGTCCTTGCCCTCGAGCAGCGCCTTGCGCGCCGCCTTGGGCAGGTCCTTCCACGGAGTGACGAGATCGAAGCCCATCTCCTCGCCCAGTCCCGCCATGAGGCGGTTCCAGTAGTCGCTGTGGGCCTTGCCCTGCGACCACGGCTGGATGGCGCCCTCGACCAGCGTGAGGTCCTCGTCCGGCACGACCAGGGTCTCGTCCGCCTCCAGGCGCGAGCCGATGCCGTCGCACTCCGGGCACGCGCCGAACGGAGCGTTGAACGAGAACGACCGGGGCTCGATCTCCGCGGCCCCGATGGGGTGGTCATTGGGGCAGGCCAGGTGCTCCGAGAACGTGTGCCGACGCTCCACGCCCTCCGGCAGCTCCTCCCCCTCGCGGGTGACGATCTCGATGACGACGCGGCCGTCGGCCAGCCCCAGCGCGGTCTCGACGGAGTCGGTGAGGCGGCGCTCGGCGCCCTCCTTGATGACCAGGCGGTCGACGACGACCTCGATGTCGTGCTTGATCTGCTTCTTGAGCTTGGGCGGATCGTCCAGCGAGATCTGCTCGCCGTCGATCACGGCGCGCGAGTAGCCGGACGTGGTCAGGGAGGACAGCAGGTCCTCGAACTCGCCCTTGCGGCGGCGGACGACGGGGGCCAGCACCTGGAAGCGGGTGCGCTCCGGCAGCTGCATGACGCGGTCCACGATCTGCTGCGGGGTCTGTCGCGTGATCGGCTCTCCGCACTGCGGGCAGTGGGGGTGGCCCACGCGCGCCCAGAGCAGTCGCATGTAGTCATAGATCTCGGTGATCGTGCCGACCGTGGAGCGGGGATTGCGCGAGGTCGACTTCTGGTCGATCGACACCGCCGGAGACAGGCCCTCGATGAAGTCGACGTCCGGCTTGTCCACCCGCCCCAGGAACATGCGGGCGTAGGAGGACAGCGACTCGACGTAGCGGCGCTGGCCTTCCGCGAAGATGGTGTCGAACGCCAGGGACGACTTCCCGGACCCGGACAGGCCGGTGAACACGACCATGGAGTTGCGGGGGATGGTGAGGTCGACGTCCTTGAGATTGTGCTCGCGGGCGCCGCGGATCACGATCTCCTTCAGGTCGGCTCCGGGCGCGGTGCTGCGGGGGCTCTCAGGAGCGTGCTGGCTGGGGGTGAGAGTTCGTTCGGACACGTCCGGAATGGTATCGGCAGGAGCCGACACCGCAGGCACGGATCAGCCCACCGCGAAGGCCCCGCCAGGCGACTCAGTGCAGGCCGCGCCGGTAGGCCACCAGCAGCCAGCCCACGTTCACGAAGATCCCGATGATCGCCGGCAGCGCGACCCCGAAGCTCCACAGCAGGCCCGTGGCCGCCGACAGCGCGAAGACCACCAGCCCCAGGAAGCACAGCACCGCCATGACGTGCAGCATCCAGTGCTGGCCCCACAGCCAGATCAGCAGCGGCACGACGTAGAGGATCGTCAGGCCCAGGACTGTGGTCAGCGAGGGACCCGGCTCGGTCCCCTGGACCTCGGGCAGGGAGGAGGCCTCGACGATCTCGGCGTCGTGGCTCTGCACGTAGATCATGGCCAGGAAGCTGAGCAGCGAGGCGAGGCTCAGGACGATCAGCCGCGGCGGACGACGCGTCTCCCAGACCTCGTCGGCGGGCGGGAGGATCTGAGGCACGGCGGGCTCCTGGGGGTCGGCGGACGGCCTGGTCGGTCTTGAGCGCGGCAGCGCCCGCGGCCAGGGTATCGGGGTCGAACCCGTGGCACGTCTCCGCAGCCGAGGGGTGAGAGGGGCCTCACATCAGTGCTGTCACGTGCCACGCCGGGGTGCCGCGGGCCGGAAGAATCTCTACAGTGGGCGCCATGAACGTCACCGAGACCGCCGCCATCGAGCTGGCGGAGATCACCGTCCGCCGCATCGTGGTCGGCGAGATGCAGAACAACGTGTACCTGCTCACCTCCAAGGAGCACGGCTCCCAGGTGCTGATCGACGCTGCGGCCGATGCTCGCGCCATCGCCGGGCTCGTGGGCGCCGGCTCCACGGACTGCTCGCTGTCGGGCAGCCTGCAGATGATCATCACCACGCACTCCCACCACGATCACATCGGGGCGCTCGAGGAGGTCAAGTCCCGCTCCGAGGCCGTCACGGCCTGCGGCACCGACGACGAGGACGACATCGCCGTCGAGATGGACCTGACGCTCGATGACGGAGACGTCGCCGAGTTCGAGGGCTTCGACCTGGAGGTCATCGGCCTGCCGGGTCACACCCCTGGCTCCATCGGCCTGGTCTACCGCGACCCCCAGGGCCCGGTGCGCATCTTCACCGGTGACGCCCTCTTCCCGGGCGGCGTCGGCAAGACGAACTCGCCGGAGGCCTTCCAGCAGGCCTACACGTCAGTCGTCGAGCGGATCTTCGACCGGTTCGACGACGACACCGTGATCCACCCCGGCCACGGCGAATCCACCACGCTGGGCCAGGAGCGCCCGTCGCTGGACGAGTGGCGCGAGCGCGGCTGGTGAGCCGCAGCCCGTCCACAGCCTCCGCCCGCTGAGATGGAGATCCAGCGCAGGTCCTTCGACCCGGATGAGCTCGGCGCTCGCGAGACGACGCTGCTGGTCAAGTCCCTGTTGATCCCGCGGCCGATCGCCTGGGTCGGCACCCGCGACGCCGACGGCACGGACAACCTCGCTCCGCACTCGTTCTTCACGATGGCCTCCGAGGATCCGCCGATCGTGCTGTTCACCTCGAGCGGGCGCAAGGACACCCTGCGGGCGATCGAGCAGACCGGCGAGTTCACGATCTCGCTCATCAGCGCCGCCCAGCGCGAGGCCGCGAACCAGACCTCAGCGCCCTACGCGCCCGAGATCAGCGAGTTCGACGCCGCACGCATCCCCGCTCTGCCCTCCCAGCTCGTCTCGGCCCCGGCGGTCGCCGGCTCCCCCGCCGTCCTGGAGTGCCGGTGCGAGCAGGTCATCCCGGTCGGGGACAGCTTCGTGGTCCTGGGACGCGTCCTGCACGTGAGCGTGGACGAGTCGGTCCTGCGCACCGACGACCGCGGCCGGACCCTGCCCGAGGCTCGGCTGCTCGATCCCATGAGCCGCCTGGGGCGCAACGAATGGGCGCAGCTGGGGACCATCCACGCGATGGACCGGCCGCAGCAGGCCTGAGTGCTGCACCGGCGGGCACCGGGCTGCGGCGGTGCTGCGCTGTCGTCGGGCCTGGCTAGGCTTGGCCCACGATGACACTGCTGAGCGCCCTCTCCCCCGCCCTAGCCGCCGCCGGCTCCCGCTATCTGCGCGGTGACTTCGCGCGCAACCCTCTGAGCTCGGACGAGATCTATGAGGGGTTCCACGGCTGGGCCGCCGAGGCCGGGATCGAGCTCTACCCGCATCAGGACGAGGCCGTGCTCGAGTTCGCAGGCGGCGCCAACGTCATCCTGGCCACGCCCACCGGATCCGGGAAGTCGCTCGTGGCCATGGGCGCGCACTTCGCGGCCATGGCCCGGGGACAGCGCTCGTACTACACCGCCCCGCTCAAGGCGCTCGTGTCGGAGAAGTTCTTCGCGCTGTGCCAGGCCTTCGGGGCGGAGAACGTCGGCATGGTCACCGGCGACTCCGCGGTCAACCCGGACGCGCCGATCGTGTGCTGCACGGCGGAGATCCTGGCCAACATCGCGCTGCGCGAGGGCTCGGACGCCGACCTCGGGCCCGTCGTCATGGACGAGTTCCACTTCTACGCCGACCCGCAGCGCGGCTGGGCCTGGCAGGTGCCGCTGATCGAGCTGCCGCAGGCCCAGTTCC
Organism: Kocuria palustris; assembly: GCF_016907795.1. Taxonomy (NCBI): domain Bacteria; kingdom Bacillati; phylum Actinomycetota; class Actinomycetes; order Micrococcales; family Micrococcaceae; genus Kocuria; species Kocuria palustris. The sequence goes on along the minus strand of NZ_JAFBCR010000001.1, from coordinate 237,212 downwards.
TGCTGATGTCCGCCACCCTGGGCGACGTCACCCGGTTCGACGACCGGATGCGCGAGCTCACCGGTCGGGACACCGCCGTCGTCGACGACGCCGAGCGCCCGGTCCCGCTGAGCTACTACTACTCGGAGGTCCCGGTCCACGAGCAGATCGACGAGCTGGTGAGCACGCATCAGGCGCCCGTCTACGTGGTCCACTTCTCCCAGCTGCAGGCCATGGACCAGGCACAGGCGCTGATGAGCGTCAACGTGCTGTCCAAGGAGGAGAAGGAGCAGGTCGCCGAGATGATCGCCGGCTTCCGCTTCGCGGCCGGCTTCGGCAAGACCCTGAACCGGCTCGTGCGCCACGGGATCGGCGTCCATCACGCGGGGATGCTGCCCAAGTACCGGCGGCTCGTGGAGCAGCTGGCCCAGCGCGGTCTGCTCAAGGTCATCTGCGGCACCGACACCCTGGGGGTGGGCATCAACGTCCCCATCCGCACCGTGCTGATCACCGCGCTGTCCAAGTTCGACGGCAACCGCACCAGGCGGCTCAATGCGCGCGAGTTCCACCAGATCGCAGGCCGCGCAGGGCGTGCGGGATTCGACACCCAGGGCACCGTCGTGGTGCAGGCTCCCGAGCACGACATCGAGAACAAGAGGGCGCTGGAGAAGGCGCGACGCAAGCATGGGGACGATGAGAAGAAGCTGCGTCAGATCCCGCGCAAGAAGCCCCCGCAGGGCTTCGTGGCGTGGTCGCGCAAGACCTTCGAGACCCTCATCGAGGCCCAGCCCGAGCCGCTGCGGGCGTCGTTCCACATCACGCACGCCATGCTGCTGAACCTGCTGCAGCGCCCTGGAGACCCCGTCCGGGCGACCGCCCATCTGATCGCCCACACGGACGCCCCGGCACCGGAGCGCCGCCAGATGGTCCGCGATGCCCTGTCGATACTGCGCGAGCTGCTGGCCACCGAGGTCGTCGAGAAGCTGCCCGAGCCGGATGAGCACGGCAGCCGCTACCGTCTCACCATCGACCTGCAGGAGAACTTCGCCCTCAACAGCCCGCTCTCGCCGTTCGCCCTGGCCGCGCTCACCCTGTTAGATCCGGAGGCGCCGGAGTACACGCTGGACATCGTCTCCGTCATCGAGGCCACCCTGGACCGTCCGCGCCAGGTGCTGATCATGCAGGAGAAGAAGGCCAAGACCGAGGCCCTGGCCACCATGAAGGCCGAGGGCCTCGAGTACAACGAGCGGATGCGCGAGCTCGACGAGATCACCTGGCCCATGCCGCTGCGAGAGATGCTCGAGGACGCGTTCGAGACCTACCGCACCTCCGCCCCCTGGGTTGCCCAGCACGAGCTGACGCCCAAGTCGGTCGTCCGCGACATGTTCGAGCGCGCCATGACCTTCGGGGACTACGTCCAGCACTACGGGCTGGCCCGCTCCGAGGGCATCCTGCTGCGCTACCTCTCGGACGCCTACCGCGCGCTGCGCCAGACCGTGCCCCAGGACCTGCGCACCGAGCCGTTCGACGACCTCGTCGAGTGGCTCGGCGAGACCATCCGCCAGACGGACAACTCCCTGCTCGACGAGTGGGAGAAGCTCACCGAGGGCGGCTCCCCCGCCGGCACCCCGCAGGACTCCGTCGAGGAGCTGCTCGAGGAGCAGGCCCCCGCGATCACCCGCAATCCTCGGGCCTTCCGGGTCATGGTGCGCAATGCGCTGTTCCAGCGCGTGGAGCTGTTCGCCGACGAGAAGGAGAAGGTCCTGGGCGCCCTCGACGGCGAGTCCGGCTGGGACCGGGAGCGTTGGGCGGAGGCCATGGACGCCTACTTCGGCGAGTACCAGGACATCTACACCGATGCTCAGTCCCGCGGTCCCGCACTGATCCGCATCGACGAGAGGCCCGAGGGCCTGGACGGCTTCTGGAGCGTCCAGCAGGTCTTCGACGACCCCGAAGGCCACCACGACTTCGGGATCAACGCCAGGATCGACCTGGCGGCCTCGGACGAGGACGGATTCCCCGTGGTGCGCGTCGACAACGTGGGCCCTATCACCGAGACCGGCAGATAATGCGCTTGCAGCACCATAGTGGTCTATGATGCGTTCAGATACGCATAGGGGGACATCATGTACGCACTGACGGTCGATCGTCGTCGCTCGCGCTCGGAGGGGGCCGAGCTGGACATGGCGGGCGCGCGCGATCGGCTCAACCAGCGGCATCCGGAGGCGGTGCTCCCCTGGAGCATCTCCGCCGGCGACGAGCTGCAGGCCCTGTTCGAGGATCCGCAGACAGTGGTGACCGCCGCGCTGGAGCTGGCCGAGACCGGCCGCTGGCACGTGGGGATCGGCCTGGGGCCGGTGGAGACGCCGCTGCCGGAGACGGTGGCCGAGGCGACCGGGCCGTGCCTGGTCCTGGCCCGCGACGCCGTCGAAGCCGCCAAGAAGCTGACCAGCCGCACCGCGGTGCGCGCGCTGCGCCCCGGTGCTCGTGCGGCTCGCGACGCCGACGCCCTGCTGGCGCTGCTGTCGGTCATGCGCCAGCGCCGCACGGACGCCGCCCGTGAGGCGTCCCGGTACGCGGATCAGGGCATGACGCAGGAGCAGATCTCTCAGGTGCTGGGCATCGATCAGTCCTCCGTCTCCCGACGACTGCGCACCGCCCTCTGGTACGAGGAGTCCGAGGCGCGCACCGTCCTCGTGGATCTGCTGGGCCGGGCCCATGAGCGCGGCATGGACGCAGAAGCCAAGCTGGTCTCATGACCTCCGCGGCTTCCCCCGAGCCCCGCTTCACCTCCGGATCGCTCGCAGGCCTGCGCGGGGCGCTGACCGTGTGGCTGCCGGGGGTCGTGCTCGCTGCGACTCTCCTCTGGTGGCTGCTCGAGGGAATCCCCCTGTGGTGGTCGGCCCCCGCTCTGACGGTCGCCGGTGCTCTGCTGGGCGATCCGGCGGTGCGGCTCGTGCTGGAGATCGCCCGGGACACGGAGACCGCCGAGCGCGCCCGGCTGGAGCACCTGGAGCAGCTGCGCGCGGACCCGGTGCTCAGCGCACCGCAGCCGGAGCCCTCCGAGCAGGAGGAGCAGGACGCCCCGCCGCTGCGCGGAGGTCTCGTGATCGGCGTGCTCGAGCGCATCGCCGTGAGCGTGTGCGTGATCAGCGGCTACGCGACCGGCATCGCCGTGGTCGTGGCGATCAAGGGCCTGGCCCGGTACGGGGAGTTCACCTCGCCGAGCCAGCGCGAGCAGTTCATCATCGGCACCCTCGCCTCGCTGCTCTGGGCCGCCGGCACGGCCGGTCTCGTGCTGCTGGTCTCCCCCGTCGGCTGAGTGCAGCCCCGTCAGCAGAGTCGAGCCTTTCCAGATCCTGCTGCCGCGCGTCTGACGAGCATCGAGCTCCAGGCCGTCGAGCATCGCGCTCGCCGAGCCGGGTGCTTCGGATCCACGAGCCTGCTCGAGCGGACAGGCGAAAGACCCCGCCGCCCCAGAAGGGGCGGCGGGGTCTTCGCTCAGGCACTGCGGCCGATGATCAGCGGCGCCGATCATCGGGTCAGGCGGTCACTGATCAGCGGCTGTGCTGCCGGTGCCGTTCGCGGCGGTCTCCGAGCCGTTGTCTGACGAGGTGCCGGGGACGGCGTCGGTGTCCTTGGGGACGGTCACCGGCTTGGGCGCCTCGCCGGTCCGCTCGTACTCCTGGTGGGCGCCGCGGGCGCGCTCCACGAGGTCCTGGTAGGCGCTGTGGTCGTCGATGAGCTCGTCGCGGTGCTTGTCCTTGATGGACGGCATCTTCTCGACCAGGGCGGCGCCCTTGGCGGCCAGCTTCTGGCGCTGCTCGTCCGAGGCGTCCTTCGGCAGGGCGATGTACTCCTTGGACACGCGGCGCAGGCCGTCGACCACGCGCAGGGCGCGGCCCTTGGGGCTGAGCAAGGAGGCCACGACGGTCACGAGCAGGACGCCGACGATCACGGACAGCGACTGGCCGATGGTGACCTCCGGCGGGAAGTGCACGGCCTCGCCGCCGTTGATGAACGGCAGATCGTTCTCGTGGAGGGCGTGGACGATCAGCTTGTAGCCGATGAAGCCCAGGATGACCGCCAGGCCCCAGGAGAGGTAGATGAGGCGATCGAGCATGCCGTCGATCAGGAAGTAGAGCTGGCGCAGGCCCATCAGCGAGAACGCGACGGCGGTGAAGACCAGGTAGGTCTCCTGGGTGAGGCCAAAGATGGCAGGGATCGAGTCGAAGGCGAACAGGACGTCCGTGCCGCCGATGCAGACCATCACGAGCAGCATGGGGGTCATGGCCCGCTTGCCGTTCTCGTAGGTGAACAGCTTGTCGCCGTCGTAGTAGTCGGTGGTGTGCATGTACTTCTTGGCGGTGCGGACGATGAAGTTGTCCGCCTCGTCGTCGTCCTCGCCGGACAGCTCGCCCCGGATGAGTCCGATGGCCGTGAAGATGAGGAAGGCGCCGAAGATGTAGAACAGCCAGGCCAGCTGGTTGATGGCCGCGGCGCCGATGAAGATGAACGCGGTGCGGGCCACCAGGGCGAAGGTGATGCCGAAGAGCAGAACCTTCTGCTGATCAGCGCGCGGCACCTTGAAGGAGGCCATGATGATCAGGAAGACGAAGAGGTTGTCGACCGACAGCGCCTTCTCCGTGATGTAGCCGGCGTAGTACTCGGTGGCGTAGACCCCGCCCCATTCGATCAGTACGAACAGGCCGAAGATCAGTGCGACTCCCACGTAGATCGCCGACCAGATGGCGGCTTCCCTGATGTGCGGCTCGTGCGCCTTGCGCACGTGGAAGAAGTAGTCGAAGGCGAGCATGCCGATGATCACGGCGATGGTCAGCCCCCAGACGAGGGGTGAGACATCCATGGGGAGGTCCTCTCGATGGCAGATCGGGGCGGAAACGCAAGTCTCTCCATCGGCCCGACCAGTTCAGCGCGCTGTGCGCGCTGAACGACGGCGGCCCGATCACTGCACCCGGCGGGGGTTAGGCGCCCCGCGTGCTGACGTGCACAGTGCGATCGGATACTCCCCTACGCTGACCTGCATCTTACACAGGCAGCTCTTGCGATCCGGCTGTGCCGCTCAGGCAGTGCTCAGGATCCGCTGGCCTCGCGGACGTGGCGGATCTCCCGCTTGACGTCGTGCAGCTCGTCGCGGATGCGCGCGGCGAGCTCGAACTTGAGGTCCAAGGCCGCCTGGTTCATCTGCTCCGTGAGCTGCTGGGCCAGGTCCTCGAGGCTGTCCGCCGGGACGTCCGAGCGCGACTCGCGCAGCTTGGCGGCCTCGGCATCCGCCTCCTTGGTGCGCTCGTCCCGCCTGCCCTTGGTGGGCGCCAGCTTGCCGCTGGCCCCGGCACGCGCGGCCAGCAGCTCGTGGGTGTCCTCCGACTCGCGGGCCAGCTGCTCGGTGATGTCCCCGATCCGCTTGCGCAGCGGAGTGGGGTCGATCCCGTGCTCCTTGTTGTACGCGATCTGGACGTCGCGGCGGCGATTGGTCTCATCGATCGCGGTGCGCATGGAGTCGGTGATCTTGTCCGCGTACATGTGCACCTGGCCGTCGATGTTCCGCGCGGCACGGCCGATGGTCTGGATCAGCGAGGTGGTGGAGCGCAGGAAGCCCTCCTTGTCCGCGTCCAGGATGGCCACCAGCGAGACCTCCGGAAGGTCCAGGCCCTCGCGCAGCAGGTTGATGCCGACCAGGACGTCGAACACGCCCTGCCGCAGCTCGGAGAGCAGCTCCACCCGGCGCAGGGTGTCCACGTCCGAGTGGAGGTATTGGACCTTGACGCCGTGCTCGAGCAGGTAGTCGGTGAGGTCCTCGGCCATGCGCTTGGTCAGCGTGGTGACCAGCACGCGCTCGTCGCGTTCGGTGCGGGCGGTGATCTCGTCCATGAGGTCGTCGATCTGGCCCTTGGTGGGCTTGACCACGATCTCCGGGTCGACCAGGCCGGTGGGGCGGATGATCTGCTCGACGTAGCCGTCCGCCTGACCGAGCTCGTACGGTCCGGGCGTGGCGGACATGTAGACCGTCTGCCCGATCCTCTCCAGGAACTCGTCCCAGGTCAGGGGGCGATTGTCCAGCGCCGAGGGCAGGCGGAAGCCGTGGTCCACGAGCGTGCGCTTGCGGGACATGTCGCCTTCGTACATGCCGCCGATCTGCGGGATCGTCACGTGGGACTCGTCCACGATGAGCATGAAGTCGTCCGGGAAGTAGTCCAGCAGGCAGTGCGGGGCGGAGCCGGGGGCGCGGCCGTCGATGTGGCGGGAGTAGTTCTCGATCCCGTTGCAGTAGCCCATCTGCTCCATCATCTCGAGGTCGTACGTGGTGCGCATGCGCAGCCGCTGGGCCTCGACGAGCTTGTTCTGGGACTCGAGCTCCTCCAGCCGATCCCGCAGCTCGTCCTCGATCTGGCCGATGGCACGGGACATGCGCTCGGCTCCGGCGACGTAGTGCGAGGCCGGGAAGACGTACATCTCCTGCTCATCTCGGATGATCTCGCCGGTGACGGGGTGCAGGGTGTAGATGGCCTCGATCTCATCGCCGAAGAACTCGATGCGGATCGCGTGCTCCTCGTACATGGGGATGATCTCCACCGTGTCCCCGCGCACGCGAAACGTCCCGCGGTGGAAGTCCATGTCGTTGCGGGCGTACTGCATGTTCACGAACTGGCGCAGCAGGTCGTCGCGATCGAGCTGGTCCCCCACCCGCAGGGTGACCATCTGCTGGATGTACTCCTCCGGGGTGCCCAGGCCGTAGATGCAGGACACGGTGGAGACCACCACGACGTCCCGACGGGTCAGCAGAGCGTTCGTGGCCGAGTGCCGCAGCCGCTCGACCTCCTCGTTGATCGAGGAGTCCTTCTCGATGAAGGTGTCCGTCTGCGGGACGTAGGCCTCCGGCTGATAGTAGTCGTAGTAGGAGACGAAGTACTCGACCGCGTTGTTCGGCAGCAGCTCCCGCAGCTCGCTGGCCAGCTGGGCGGCCAGGGTCTTGTTCTGGACCATGAGCAGCGTGGGCCGCTGCACCGACTCGATCAGCCAGGCGGCCGTGGCCGACTTGCCGGTGCCGGTGGCGCCGAGCAGGACGATGTCTTTCTCCCCGTCCTCCACGCGCCGCGTCAGCTCGGCGATGGCCTTGGGCTGGTCGCCGGCGGGCTTGAACTCCGAGATGACCTCGAACGGGGCGACGACGCGATGGATCTCCTGGGCCAGACTCATGGGTCCAGGCTACGGCCAGGCACCGACAGCACAGCAGCCCCCCACAGCTGCGCGGACAGCGCAGCTGTGGAGGGCGATGTCGGGGCACCCGAAGGTCGGTCGGCGCGGGTACGGCCTTCAGCGGCGGCGGCCCGCCGCCGCTGTCTCGTCCGAGTCGACGACGTCCTGCTCGCCGGTGCGGCGGCGGTAGTCCTGCACCACGTCAGGCTGCTCCGGGTGCTCGAGCTCGGGCGAGTGCTCCGGCTCCGTGCCGTGGTAGTGATCTGGGGCGATCACGTACTCCGGATCCAGCGCGCCTGTCTGCGCACGGCGCTCGTACTCCTCCGGCGGCAGCGTGCGCCGCCAGCGGCGGCTCTTCAGCGGAGCCACCTCCCCGGCGTCCTCCCGCATGGCGCGCAGCAGCGACCACATCTGGAAGTAGCCGAGCACGAAGAACGGCAGCCCGATGAGGATCGCGACGTTCTCCAGGGCGCTGAGACCCGACTTGCCGGCGCCGACGAGGATCGTGGCCGCCACGAGGCCGATGGCCACGACCCACCACACCCGCTGGTGCGCCGGTGCGGCGTCGTCATGCCCGCTCGCCATGTTGTCCATGACGAGTCCTGCCGAGTCCATGGACGTGATGAAGAACAGCGTGACGATCACGATCGCCAGCACCGAGAGCGCCTCCGTGAGCGGGAAATGGCCCAGGAAGGCGAAGATGGCTCCGGGGATGTCTCCCTCCCCCACGACCGTCTCCACGAGACCACCGCCCTGGTTGAACTCGATGTCGAACACCGCCGTGCCGAAGATCCCGAACCAGATCACGGAGAACAGCACGGGCAGCCCCAGGACTCCGCCGATGAACTGACGGATGGAGCGCCCCTTGGAGATCTGAGCGATGAAGATGCCCACGAACGGCGACCAGGTGATCGTCCAGGCCCAGTAGAAGACCGTCCAGCCGTTCTGCCAGCCGGTGTCGTCGAGGGTGTCGTTCCAGAACATGAGTCCCGGCAGCTCCTGCATGTACACGCCGAACCATTCGATGGTGCCGCGCAGCAGCATCACGGTCGGGCCCGAGACCAGGACGAAGACCAGCAGGCCGATCGCCAGCAGGATGTTCGTGTTGGACAGCACCTTGATGCCTCGGTCGAGTCCCAGTGCCACGGAGACCGAGGCCACGAGGGTCACTGCGGCGATGATGAGGATCTGGCTGAGAGCGGACTCGGAGATGCCGAAGAGGCTGGCCAGACCGGCGTTGATCTGCAGCGTGCCCAGGCCGATGGACACGGCCACGCCCGTCAGCGTCCCCACCAGCGCGACGATGTCGATCAGCTTGCCGAGGGGGCCGTGGATCCGGGCCCCGAGCAGGGGCTGGAACATGGAGGAGACTCGCGGCGGCAGGTTGCGCTTGTACATGAAGTACCCGAAGCACAGCGCAGGCAAGGCGAAGATCGTCCAGGTGTGCAGACCGAAGTGGTACAGCGTGATGGCCATGGCGCTGCGGGCAGCATCCTTGGATTCCGGCTCGACTCCTCGGAAGGGCGGTGCAGCGAAGTGGGAGATCGGCTCGGCGACCGCCCAGAACATGAGGATCGTGCCAATGCCTGCCGCGAAGAGCATGGCGAACCACGCCAGCGTCGAATGCTCCGGACGGGAGTCCTGGGTCCCCAGCCGGAGTCCGCCGAACCTGCTGATCCCCACGTAGATCAGGAAGAGGAGGAAGACGGAGACACCGAGGATGTAGAACCAGCCCAGGTTCTCCATGACCCAGCCCGCTCCGGTGACGAAGACCGCGTTCATGGTCTCGGTGAACAGCAGCGAGCACAGGACGAAGCCGAGCACGATGGCCACGGCGGAGAAGAAGATGATCGGATTGGTGCGAAGACGCGCAGCGTCGTGGAGTCTGTCGAGCATAGGTAGGGTCCGGGGCCGTCCTGCATACGCCACTGCGTCGGCCGAGGTGGTGGATGACGAGCACGGAGGCCGCCCGTGCCTGCTCACCAGGGGCGATGGGGCATGAGCTCTAGCCGTCTCGGGCGCTCCTCCAGGGTATGGGGCCTGGGGTGCGGACCCCAGCTGAGAAGGAAAACGCCGTGCTGACCTGGTCGGCCGCCCGCGTCACACGATCCGCCGCTGCCACCATTCGTCCACGGCCGCCTCGAGCTCGGCCACGGTCCCGTCATTGACCAGGACGTCGTCGGCGGCCTGGCGGCGCTGCTCGTCGGTGGCCTGGGCGTCGATGCGCGCGGCGGCATCCTCCGGGCTCATCGCCCGGTCCTCGACCATGCGCCGGATGCGCTGGGCGCGCGGGGCCTCGATCACCAGGACCAGGTCCATCTGATCCGCCTGCCCGGTCTCCACGAGCAGGGGGATATCCCGCACGATCACCGCATCGGGGCCCTTCTGCGCCCTGGCCTGCTCCACGAGCTCGAGGGAGCGATCCCTCACCAGGGGGTGCACGATCGCGTTGAGCTGCTCGCGCGCCTGCGGATCGGAGAAGATCCGCCGTCCCAGCGCGGGACGGTCCAGGGCGCCGGCGTCGTCCAGGATCCCCGGCCCGAAGGCCTCCACCATGGGTGCGATCGCGGCACCTCCGGGAGCCTGCAGCTGCCGCACGACAGCATCCGCGTCGATCAGCACCGCGCCGTGGTCCTGAAGCCGTCTGGCCGCCGTGGATTTGCCGGAGGCGATGCCTCCCGTGAGCCCGATCATCGTCATGGGCCCAGGCTAGCGCCCGTCGGCGGGCTCCTCCTGGGCTCTAGGATCGTTCGCATGCCCCAGCGCTACACCGTTCTGGCCCATCACCGCGAGATCAGCCATGGGATCGAGATCAAGCGATCCCGCTTCCTGTGCGTGCTGCGGCGCGTGCAGTCCGAGGACGAGGCGCGTGAGCTGATCGCAGAGCTGCGTCGCCGCCACCACGACGCCCGGCATCACTGCAGCGCCTTCGTGCTGGGGGCCGATCGGATGATCCAGCGCTCCAACGACGACGGTGAGCCCTCCGGCACGGCCGGGGCGCCCATGCTCGAGGCGCTGACGCAGCACCGGTTCCCCTCTTCGCCAGAGGCAGCCCACGACGCCGGCGCCGAGGAGGAGCCAGAGCTCTCCGATGTCTGCGCGGTCGTCGTGCGCTGGTTCGGCGGCACCCTCCTGGGCGCCGGTGGTCTGGTGCGCGCCTATTCGCAGGCCGTGACCGAGACCCTGGACTCGGCGCCTACGCTGGTGCGGGAGCGTCGTCGGCACCTCAGCGTCGCCGTCTCCCCCGCCTTCGCGGGCAAGGTCGACAACGAGCTGCGGGCTTCGGGCATCGCCGTGCTCGACACCGACTACGGGGCCTCCGAGGCCGTGCTGCACACGGGGGTTCCGGACAGGGACGACGCCGTGGAGCACCTGCGCGCCGTCGTGTCCGAGGTGACCTCCGGTCAGGGAAGGATCGACGACGGCGGGACGGGGTGGGTCGACCTGGCCTGAGGACTCGCTCGCCGTGGGCTCGGTCCGATGGTCACCGAACCCGGGGTGGCCAGCTGCCCCGGGCTCAGTCCTGATCGCGGGCCGAGCGCTGGAGATCACCAGGCTGCACGGCAGGCAGCTGACCCGTGGCCCCGCGCTCGGTGCGCCAGGTGCGGGGCTGGTGCGTCTCGTACTCCGGCTCGGTGCCGGGCTCGAAGTCAGGACGCATCGTGTACTCGCTCATGTCCACGTCGTCGTCCTGGGAGCGTCGGTGGTACTCCTCCAGCGGGAGCACCTGCTTCCACTGCCTTGTACGAATGGGACGGGCACCGCCGAAGTCCTCTCGCACCGCCTGGATCACCATCAGCGCCTGCACGAACATCATGGCCGTGATCGGCAGCCCGATGACCTTGATGACCTCCTGCAGCGCCGCCAGCGCGTCCTCGCCGGCCCCCAGCAGCAGCGACACGCAGATCGCGCCCACCGCCAGGGTCCAGAACACGCGCTGGCGCACCGGCGCCTCGTCCTCGTGCCCGGAGGCCATGGCATCCAGCACCAGCGCCCCGGAGTCCAGGGAGGTGATGAAGAAGACCGTGATCAGCACGAGCGCCACCACAGCCGTGAGTTCCAGCAGGGGGAAGTGGCCCAGGAACTCGAACAGCGAGGCCGGGACGTTGCCCTCATCGACGATCGTCTCCACCAGGTTGCCGCCCTCGCGCTGGATCCGGAACGCGTTGACGCCCATGATGCCGATCCAGCACAGCACGAACAGCGACGGGATGATCAGCACGGCGATCACGAACTCGCGGATCGTGCGTCCGCGCGAGATCTTGGCGATGAACATGCCCACGAACGGGGCCCAGGTGGCCGTCCACGCGAAGTAGAACACCGTCCAGGTGCCGGTCCAGTCGCTCTCGCCCCAGGCTGTGTTGAAGAACGACAGCGTGGGCAGCATGGCCAGGTAGCGGCCCGCGGATTCGACGGTGCCCTTCAGGACCTCGGTGGTCGCTCCGAACATCAGCAGGTACAGCAGCAGCGCGATCGCCAGGAAGATGTTGGCGTAGGACAGCCGCTTGACGCCCTTGTCCATGCCCGCGACCACCGACACCAGCGCCGCGGCGGTGATCACGGCGACGATCAGCGCCTGCAGCCACCCGGACATGGGGATCCCGTACATGACGTCCAGGCCGCCGTTGATCTGCATGGCGCCCTGACCGATGGACACCGCCAGCCCGAAGATCGTGGCGATCACGGCCACCGAGTCGATGGTCTTGCCGATCGGACCGTGGATGCCGTCGCCGAGCAGCGGCTGGAAGGACGACGAGACCCGCGGCGGCAGCTTGCGCTTGTACGTGAAGTACGCGAAAGCCAGTCCCGGAACGATGAAGATCCCCCACATGTGCAGCCCGAAGTGGAAGTTCGCGATGCCCAGCGCATCGGAGGCGGCCTGCACCGACTGCGGCTCCACCCCGTACATGGGCGGATCGGCGTAGTGCGTCACCGGCTCGGCCACGCCCCAGAACATGAGCACAGCGCCCACGCCGGCGGCGAAGAGCATCCCGAACCAGGCCAGCCCGGAGTACTCGGGCTCGGCGTCGTCGTCCCCCAGCTTGATCCGCCCGTAACGGCTCATCGCCAGGGAGAAGGCGAAGATCAGCATGCAGGTGATCGCCGTGACGTAGAACCAGCCCAGGTTCGCAGTGATCCACGCGGCCAGGGAGCCGAAGATACCGGCGACGCCGTCGGGGAAGACCACCATGATGATCGCGAAGACCACCACGAAGCCGGAGGTCGAGAAGAAGATCTGCGGGCTGGTCCGCAGCCCCAGTCGGTCGTGGAGCCTGGTGAGCATGAGGGGGTCTCCCGGTGGTGTGGAGAGGATGGGCTGCGCGTGCCGGTCCGCGGCATGAGCGGGTGGGGCCGTCTGGCGCCCGGAACACACTATCGGGATCCTCGCGATGCTCAGCACTCTGCCGAATCGCGTGTCCCCAGCTCCCTGCCGCCTCCCCCGGGCAGCGCGAAGGCCCCCTTGCGCATCGCAAGGGGGCCTTCGTGGATGTCCGTCAGGTCAGAGCCCGACGGCGACGCTGATCAGCAGGTGATCAGTTGCCGGTGAGCTTCTCGCGCAGAGCGGCGAGAGCCTCGTCCGAGGCCAGCGTGCCGCCGTCCTCCGCCGGAGCATCCGACGAGTAGGAGGACGGAGCCGACGAAGCGGACGACGAGGAGCTCGACGACGAGGAGGACGAGGTGGCGACACCGGCGCCGGCGACGGCGGCCTCGGCATCCTCATTGAGGTGACGACGCACCTGCTCCTTGTGAGCCTCCCAGCGGCCCTGAGCCTCGGCGTACTGCTGCTCCCAGGCCGCGCGCTGCTCCTCGAAGCCCTCGATCCACTCGTTGGTCTCGGGATCGAAGCCCTCGGGGTACTTGTAGTTGCCCTGCTCGTCGTACTCAGCGGCCATGCCGTACTGAGCCGGATCGAACTCGGTCGAGTCCGGATCCACGCCCTCGTTGGCCTGCTTGAGCGACAGCGAGATGCGGCGGCGGTCCAGGTCGATGTCGATGACCTTGACGAACAGCTCCTCGCCGACGGAGACGACCTGCTCGGCCATGTCCACGTGGCGCTGAGCCAGCTCGGAGATGTGCACCAGGCCCTCGATGCCGTCCTCGACGCGCACGAACGCGCCGAAGGGGACGAGCTTGGTGACCTTGCCCGGCACGACCTGACCCAGGGCGTGGGTGCGGGCGAAGAGCTGCCAGGGATCCTCCTGGGTGGCCTTCAGCGACAGCGAGACGCGCTCGCGGTCCATGTCGACGTCCAGGACCTCGACCTTGACCTCCTGGCCGACCTCGACGACCTCGCCCGGGTGATCGATGTGCTTCCAGGACAGCTCCGAGACGTGCACCAGGCCATCGACGCCGCCGAGATCGACGAAGGCGCCGAAGTTGACGATCGAGGACACGTGGCCCGTGCGGACCTGGCCCTTCTGGAGCTTGTTGAGGAAGTCGGAGCGGACCTCGGACTGGGTCTGCTCGAGCCACGCACGACGCGAGAGCACGACGTTGTTGCGGTTCTTGTCGAGCTCGATGATCTTGGCCTCGAGCTGCTGGCCGATGTACGGAGCCAGATCGCGGACGCGACGCATCTCGACGAGCGACGCGGGCAGGAAGCCGCGAAGACCGATGTCGAGGATGAGGCCGCCCTTGACGACCTCGATGACGGTGCCGTTGACGACGCCGTCCTCCTCCTTGATCTTCTCGATGTCGCCCCAGGCGCGCTCGTACTGGGCGCGCTTCTTGGAGAGGATCAGGCGGCCTTCCTTGTCCTCCTTGGTGAGGACCAGGGCCTCGATCTCATCGCCGACGGCCACGACGGAGTCGGGGTTGATGTCGTGCTTGATCGAGAGCTCGCGAGACGGGATGACGCCCTCGGTCTTGTAGCCGATGTCGAGGAGGACCTCGTCACGATCGACCTTGACGACGGTGCCTTCCACCAGGTCGCCGTCGTTGAAGTACTTGATGGTCGCATCGACGGCGGCGAGGAAGTCCTCCTCGGTTCCGATGTCGTTGACGGCAACCTGCGGGGTGGTGGTGGTCATGTAGTAGGGACTCCGATGGAATTGATGATGGTCAGTTCGGGCTGCTGCTCGCCTGTGGAGCGCATGCGCCGATGGCTTGCAGTTCGTACGAGTGCGCAGTACGCACCCGCGGAAGTGTAGCCGCCCGGTCTGCGGCCTTCAACATGTCCGGACGCTTCCGTCGCGCCGTGTCAAGCCGAAGCCGGAGGTGCCGGAGCTCAGTGCGCCGCGGCGTTCCAGTCGGGGCCGGTGCCCACGTTGACCTCGAGCGGAACGGTCAGCTCGGCGGCCGCGCCCATCTGCTCGCGCAGGATCTCGGTGACCCGCTCCACCTCTCCTGGAGCGGCCTCGACCACGAGCTCGTCGTGGACCTGCAGCAGCACGCGCGAGCGCAGTCCCTCGCGGGACAGCTCGGCGTCCACGTTGATCATGGCGCGCTTGATGATGTCCGCGGCCGAACCCTGGATGGGGGCGTTCAGCGCGGCGCGCTCGGCTCCCTGACGCGCCTGGCGGTTGTCGCTGGCCAGATCCGGGAGGTAGCGGCGGCGACCGTCGATCGTGGCGGTGTAGCCGACCTCCCGAGCCTCCTCGACGACGCCGCGCAGGAAGTCGCGCACGCCGCCGAAGCGCTTGAAGTAGTCGGACATCATGGTCCGGGCCTCGTCCACCGAGATCTGCAGCTGCTGGGACAGGCCGTAGGAGCTCAGCCCGTAGACCAGTCCGTAGCTCATGGCCTTGACCTTGGAGCGCATCTCTGGCGTCACGTCCTCCGGGGCGACCCCGAAGACCTTGGAGCCCACGTACCGGTGGAGGTCCTCACCCGCACGGAAGGCCTCGATCAGGCCCTCATCGCCGGACAGGTGCGCCATCACGCGCATCTCGATCTGGGAGTAGTCGGCGGTCACCAGGGTCTCGAATGGTCCCTGATCGTCCTGGCCCACCACGAACACCGCACGGGTGCGGCGCCCCTCCTGGCTGCGCACCGGGATGTTCTGCAGGTTCGGATCGGTCGAGGACAGCCGGCCGGTGGCGGCCACCGTCTGCTGGTAGTCGGTGTGGATGCGGTCATCCTCGGCCACCGCCTGGCGTAGGCCCTGCACGATCTGCCGCAGCTTGGTGAAATCGCGCCAGCGCATCAGGGCGAGCAGGAAGCGGGCGCCCTCGGAATCGGGATCGACCTTGCCGAGCAGGTCTGCCACTGCGGAGGCGGAGGTCGTGTAGCCGGTCTTGATCTTCTTGGTCGGGGGCAGCCCGAGGGTCTCGAAGAGCACGACCTGCAGCTGCTTGGTGGAGCCCAGGTTGATCTCCGCCGCGCCCTCCTCCCGGGACACGATCTCCTGCGCGGTGTCCCACGCCTGCTGGATCGGGCCGTCGAGGTCGTCGATCAGCTCTGCCACGCGCTGGGCGTCGACGGCCACGCCGGTGAGCTCCATCTGCCCCAGGATCCGGGCCAGCGGGAGATCCATGTCCGTGAGCAGCCCGAGCTGGTCGTCGGCCTGCAGCTTCTCGCGCAGAACGCGCGAGAGCTCCAGGGTCGACAGGGCCAGCGAGGCCTCATGCAGCAGCCGCGCCTGGGAGGTGCGGGCAGCGGTGCCGGGCTCCCCCGCGGAGACGTCGAGCGCGGTCTGGCCTTCAGCGGCGGAGTCGTCCTCCCGGAACTGCTCGACCTCGATATCCAGGTGGGTGGCCAGCAGGCCCTCGAGGTCGTAGTGCGTGCGCGCCGGCTCCAGGAGGTAGGCCGAGAGCTGGATGTCATCGACCGCACCGGCGAGCTCGAGCCCGCGGACGGTCAACGACTTCCACAGCTCCTTGAGGCCTACGGCCACCTTGGGCTGCTCGGCATCGGCCAGCCACGCGGCCAGGGTCGACTCCAGCTGCGCGTCCGAGGCCGTGAGATCCAGTCGCAGTGCGGACGGTGACTTCGCTTCGGCGCCTGCGCGCACCAGCAGCAGCTCGGTGATCTCGCGCGCACCCGGCAGGCGGGCGTCGTCGTCGTGGCGGATGGGGCGCACGACGACCTCGCCCTCGGCGTCCTCCAGCCAGGCCGTGAGCCCTGCGGAGGATTCGGCGTCCTCGACCGACTCGATCGTGGGTGCGGAGGCTCGGGGGGAGTCGTCGTCGGCGGCGAGGGCGTCGAAGAGGCGCCCGCGCAGGCCCGAGCCGAACTCGAGGGCATCGAACAGCTCGTCGACCTTCTCGGCATCCGGGGCGGGCAGCGCCGCGTCCGCCAGGTCGAAGCCGAGCTCGAGCGTGGTCTCCAGGCGATTGAGCTTCCGGTTGCGACGGACCAGGTCCAGGTTCTCGCGAAGGGCCTCGCCCTTCTTGCCCGTGATCTTGTCCGCGTTGTCGATGATCGACTCGACGCGGCCGTAGGCCTCGATCCACTTGGCCGCGAAGCCCGGTCCCACGCCGGGGACGCCGGGCAGGTTGTCCGCCTGCTCTCCGGTGAGAGCCGCCAGGTCCGGGTAGTTCTGTGGGGCCACCTTGTATTTCTCCATGACCGCCGCCGCGTCCATGAGCCGCAGATCCGACGGCGTGCGTCCCGGGTAGACGATGGTGACGTTCTCGTCGACCATCTGGAAGGCGTCGCGATCGCCGGAGAAGACCAGGACCTCGAACTCCTGAGCGGAGCCCGCGGCCGACAGGGTGGCCAGGACGTCGTCCGCCTCGTAGCCCTCCTTGGTCACGATCGGGATGTTCAGCGCCTGCAGGATCTCCTGGATGCGCTGGACCTGTCCGTGGAA
This sequence comes from Kocuria palustris, assembly GCF_016907795.1. NCBI lineage: Bacteria > Bacillati > Actinomycetota > Actinomycetes > Micrococcales > Micrococcaceae > Kocuria > Kocuria palustris. Next base: position 220,261 of record NZ_JAFBCR010000001.1, on the reverse strand, counting down.
CTCCTCGGGCGTCTCATCGCGGCCGCCCTTGTACTCGCCGTACTCCTGGGAGCGCAGCGTGGGGCCGTCGAGGTCGAAGGTCACCACCAGATGCGTGGGCTTCTGCTCGCGCAGCATCTTGGCCATGGTGTTCAGGAAGCCGTAGACGGCCTCCGTGTGCGTGCCGTCCGAGGTCACGAACGACGGACCGCTGCCGTACTCCGCGGCCCGCGACAGAGCGAAGAAGGCGCGGAAGGCCAGCGAGTGGCCGTCGATCAGCAGCAGGCGCCGCTCCGGGCGCTCGATCCGCTGCGGCAGCGGGATCTCGACGGGGTCGTCCGTCTTGATCCCGATCGTGACGGAGGCGGGGGCGGCGGTCTCGGTGCTGGTCTTCGTGCTCACGGGCCCATCCTAGGGGCGCGCCCGGACAGCACGACGCCCCTCATCCCCTCCCCGATGGGCGCGCGGGACACGGGTGGGTGCTCAGCCCACCTGGTTGAGGATCGCGTCGGCGACCTCGCGCATGGACAGGCGGCGGTCCATGGAGGTCTTCTGGATCCAGCGGAAGGCCTCCGGCTCGGTCAGGCCCATGCGCGAGATCAGCAGCGACTTGGCGCGCTCGACCAGCTTGCGGGTCTCGAACTGGTCCTTCATCTCGGTGACCTCGTCCTCGAGCGCCACGATCTCGTCGAAGCGCGAGACGGCGATCTCGATCGCGGGGATCAGCTCTGCGGCGGTGTAGGGCTTGACCACGTAGGCCATGGCCCCGGCTTCCCGGGCCCGCTCTACGAGCTCCTTCTGGCTGAAGGCCGTCAGCAGCACGACCGGGGCGATGCGCTCGGCGGCGATCTCCTCGGCGGCCGAGATGCCGTCGAGCACCGGCATCTTCACGTCCATGAGCACCAGATCGGGCTCGTGCTCGCGGGTCAGCTCCACCGCACGGCGGCCGTCGGCGGCCTCCCCCACGACGTCGTAGCCCTCGGAGGACAGCATCTCCACCACGTCCATGCGGATCATGGAGTCGTCCTCGGCCACGACCACGCGTCGGCGGTGTGCTGCTTCCGATGCTCCAGCGTCGTCGGCCAGGGATTCGGAGCCGCCCGGGACGGGGAGATCCAGCGGTTCGGTGTTCTCGGTCACGGCGGTGGCTCCTTCGGCACAGGCGACAGGATGGGCTGGGCCTCCCGCTCACTGCTCCGGGGACCTCGAGCACGTGTCGGAGCCGCAGGACTGCGCCCCGACAGGCGATGCTCCCAGCCTAGTCATCCATGCCGCGGCGTGCCGGATCCCTGCGGTAGGGTTCTGCGTGCGCCTCGCGCGCCCAAGTGGCGGAATCGGCAGACGCGCCGCACTCAAAATGCGGTTCTTCGGAGTGTGGGTTCGAGTCCCACCTTGGGCACCCTGGGCCATCCCCGGCCCCACGGAAGCGCCCCGAGCCACAGGCTCGGGGCGCTTCTCGTCTATCCCGAGGGCAACGGACTCCCCCGCCTGCCTGAGCGCGCGACAGTCTCTGCCCAGCCATGGAACAGCGCAACGGGAGGGCTTTGTGCGGCCCGCCGCCTTGGATCGAGTCATGACCGGCAGACCAGCCAGCAGCTGCGTTCGCACCTCGGACGCGCAGCGGCCCCGTCCACGAGCCGTTGCTCGTGGACGGGGCCGCAGACCTCGCAGGATCAGATCCGCTCCGCGGGATCAGTCCGCCTGCTCCTTGATCAGTGGTTCCAGGGCCTCACGGACTCGTGACGCTCCTTCTGGGAATCCTCGACGGTGGCCCCGGAGTCGTTGGCATCGCCGACGCGATGCACCTTGACCAGGTTGGTCGAACCGGCCACGCCTGGGGGCGAGCCGGCGCAGATGACCACCAGGTCCTCCGGCGAAGCCAGATCATGCGACTGGAGGTAGAGGTCCACCTGTCGGGTCATCTCGTCCGTGTGGTCGACCTGATCGCTGAGGATCGGCTGGACGCCCCACAGCAGCGAGCAGAACGCCACGACGTTGGGGTCCGGGGTGAAGGCCAGGATCGGCTGCTGCGGGCGCAGACGGCACAGGCGGCGGGCCGTGTCACCGGACTGCGTGAACGTGGTGAGGTACTGGACGTCCAGCTGACGGGCGATGGTCACGGCCGCGCGGGTGATCGCACCGCCGCGGGTGCGCGGCTCCGTGACCATCTGGCTGATGCGCTCCCAGCCCTGGCGCTCGGTGGCCAGGATGATGCGCGACATCGTCTGCAGCGCCTCGATCGGGTAGGCGCCGATCGAGGTCTCGCCGGAGAGCATGACCGCATCCGCGCCGTCGAGCACGGCGTTGGCGCAGTCCGAGGCCTCGGCGCGCGTGGGGCGCGGGTTCTCCATCATGGTCTCGAGGACCTGGGTGGCCACGATGACCGGCTTGGCCCAGCGGCGCGCCAGCTCGATCGCGCGCTTCTGCACGACCGGGACCTCCTCCAGCGGCAACTCGACGCCGAGATCGCCGCGAGCGACCATGATGCCGTCGAAGCTGTCGATGATCTCGTGGAGGTTCTCCACGGCCTGCGGCTTCTCGATCTTGGCGATGACGGGGACGCGGCGGCCCTCCTCGTCCATGATCTCGTGCACGCGGGTGATGTCGTCGCCGGTGCGCACGAACGACAGAGCGACGAGATCGCAGCCCGTGTTCAGGGCCCAGCGCAGGTCCACCTCGTCCTTGTCGGACAGGGCGGGGACGTTCACGGCCACGCCGGGCAGGTTGATGCCCTTGTTGTTCGAGACCTTGCCGGGCACCTCCACGACGGTGGTGACGTCGGTGTCGGTGACCTCGGTGGCCCGCAGGGCGACCTTGCCGTCGTCGATCAGCAGCGGGTCGCCGGGCTTCACGTCCTGGGGCAGCCCCTTGAACGTGGTGGAGCAGCGAGTGCGATCGCCCAGGATGTCCTCGACGGTGATGGTGAAGACATCGCCCACGGCCAGCTCGTGGGGGCCGTCGGCGAAGCGGCCGAGGCGGATCTTGGGCCCCTGCAGGTCGGCCATGATCGCGACGGTCTGGCCGAGATCCTCCGAGGCGCGACGCAGGTTCTGGTACGACGCCAGGTGGGTGTCGTGGGTGTCATGGCTCATGTTGAGGCGGGCGACGTTCAGCCCGGCCTGGATGGCTTCGGTGATCTTCTCGTAGGAGCTGATGGCCGGACCGATGGTCGCCACGATCTTCGCTCTGCGCAAGGCACTTCCTCCTGCTCGATGTCGGAACTGGCAGACCGACGCGCAGGCCCCCGAAGCTGCGAGGGAGGAATCCTGCGCGGCAGCTCTGCCGGGGTCATGCTGCGGGCCTCGAAAGGACCCGCTCTTCTCCCCACCATACTCGCCCTGCAGGCGATCGGTCGGAGATGGGCGAAGTCGGATGCGCGCTGAGGGCGAACAGCGAGATGCTCGTCACACCTGGTGACGGAGACGATCCGCCGCAGCCACGAGCGGGCCGCGACCCCCGGACCAGGGGTGCGCGGCCCGTGCGCCCGCGGGCTCACGGAGGTGCCTGCGCAGGGCCGGAACCCTCAGCGCAGGTCGATGGCCCGCGTGCTGGGCCGCACCGGCGCGGGCAGGCGCGTGCTGCCGGTGAGGTGCTTCTCGACCTCGGCGGCGCAGGCACGCCCCTCGGCGATGGCCCAGACCACCAGCGACGCACCGCGGCCCGAGTCCCCGCAGGCGAAGACGCCGCGCACCGAAGTCATGTAGTGGTCATCGCGGGCGACCGTGCCGCGGGGCTCGCAGCTGACCTGCAGCTGCGAGACCAGCTCATCCGACTCGTTGCCCGTGAACCCCAGCGCCAGCAGCACCAGATCCGCGGGGATCTCGCGCTCGGTGCCGGCCTTGGGCCCGCGGCTGCCGTCCGGAAGGTACTCGGTCTCGGCCAGGCGCAGGGCGCGCACCCGGCCGTCCTCACCGGCGATCAGCTCGACGGTCGAGGACAGGTACACGCGGTCCACGCCCTCCTCGTGCGACGAGGAGACGTCGAGCACCTTGGGCGCCATGGGCCACGGCTCGGAGTCCGGACGCTGGGCGGGCGGCTCGAAGCCGATCGCGATGTTCGTCACCGAGGCGGCGCCCTGACGGTTGGCGGTGCCGATGCAGTCGGAGCCGGTGTCTCCGCCGCCCAGCACCACCACGTGCTTGCCATCGGCCCGGATCTGATCCGCGACCTCGTCGCCGGCGACGACGCGGTTGGACTGGGTGAGGTACTCCATCGCCTGGTGCACCCCGTCCAGCTCGCGGCCCGGCACCGGCAGCTCGCGGGGCTTCAAGGCTCCGGTGGCCACGATGACGGCGTCGTAGCGGCGGCGCAGCTGGTCCCAGGTGATGTCCCGGCCGATCTCCACGCCGGTGCGGAAGCGGGTGCCCTCCTGGCGCATGACCTCCAGGCGGCGCTCCAGCACCTCCTTCTCGAGCTTGAAGTCGGGGATGCCGTAGCGCAGCAGCCCCCCGATGCGGTCGTCGCGCTCGAAGACCGCCACCGTGAACCCGGCCTGCGTGAGCTGCTGGGCCGCGGCCAGACCGGACGGGCCCGAGCCCACGACGGCCACGGTCTGCCCGACCAGGCGATCCGGGATGAACGGCTCGAGCAGGCCGTCGTCGAGCGCCTTCTCGCCGATCTCGTACTCGACCTGCTTGATCGTCACCGCGGGCTGGTTGATGCCCAGCACGCACGCCGACTCGCACGGGGCCGGGCACACGCGCCCCGTCAGCTCCGGGAAGTTGTTGGTCGCGTGCATGCGGGCCACGGCCTCGCGGTCGCGTCCGCGCCACATGAGGTCGTTCCACTCCGGGATGAGATTGCCCAGAGGGCAGCCCTGGTGGCAGAACGGGATGCCGCAGTCCATGCAGCGACCCGCCTGCTGATGGATCACGGACGGATCCTGCCGGGTCTGGACCTCGGCGAAGTCCATGATGCGCACCGGCACCGGCCGCTTGGGCCGGTCCACGCGCTCGGTCGTCTTGAGGAATCCACGGGGATCAGCCACGGGTCGTCGCCTCCAGGATCTGGTTCCAGGCCTCGGTCCCGTCCGGGTCCAGGCCGTCGCGCTCGGCATCGGCACGGATGCCGAGCACGGTCGAGTAGTCGCGCGGGAGCACCTTGGTCAGGCGCGCGCAGGTGGTCTCGAGGTCGTCGAGCAGGCGCTGGGCCAGCTGCGATCCGGTCTCCTCGGCATGGCGGCGCAGGAGTCCCTGCACCGTGGCGCGGTCGTCGTCGTCGAGCTCGAGCAGCTGCAGCTCGCCGCTGGTGCGCGACTGGAGGTTCACCGCCGCCTCGCTCAGGTCCAGGACGTAGGCGACGCCGCCGGACATCCCGGCCCCGAAGTTGCGGCCGGTGCGCCCGATGATCAGCGCGGTGCCGCCGGTCATGTACTCGCAGCCGTGATCGCCGATGCCCTCGGCCACCGCGGTCGCTCCGGAGTTGCGCACCAGGAAGCGCTCCCCCACCTGGCCGCGCAGCAGGATCTCGCCGCTCGTGGCGCCGTAGCCGATCACGTTGCCGGCCACCACGTTGTCCTCGGCGGTGAAGGACGCATCCCGAGCGGGGCGGATGATGATCCGACCGCCGGAGAGGCCCTTGCCGGCGTAGTCGTTCGCATCGCCCTCCAGCCGCAGGGTGATGCCCTGGGGCAGGAAGGCCCCCAGCGACTGCCCGGCCTGCCCGAGGAGGGTGATGTCGATCGTGTCGTGGCCGAGCTCGTCGGTCTGGAAGGTGCGGGTCACCTCATGCCCGAGCATGGTGCCCACCGACCGATCGGTGTTCACGATCTCGTGCTGCAGCCGCACCGGCTCCCGGTCCCTCAGCGCCGGCTGGGACTCGCGGATCAGGGCGACGTCGAAGTGCTGATCGAGCTCGTGGTCCTGGCCTCTACGGCACCGGACCTCCTTGCTCTCGTGCTCGAGCACCGAGGAGTGCAGCACCGGGGTCAGGTCCAGTCCCTCTGCCTTCCAGTGCCGGATCGCCCGGTCCGTGCGCAGGATCTCGGCGTGGCCGATGGCCTCGTCGAGGCTGCGGAAGCCCAGCTGGGCCAGCAGCTCGCGGACCTCCTCGGCCAGGAACGTGAAGAAGTTCACCACGTGCTCGGCCCTGCCCGTGAACCGCTCCCGCAGCAGCGGGTTCTGGGTGGCCACGCCCACCGGGCAGGTGTCCAGGTGGCACTTGCGCATCATGATGCAGCCCTCGACCACCAGCGGCGCGGTCGCGAAGCCGTACTCCTCCGCGCCCAGCAGCGCCGCGATCACGACGTCGCGCCCGGTCTTCATCTGCCCGTCCGCCTGCACGACCACCCGGTCGCGCAGCCCGTTGAGCATCAGGGTCTGCTGGGTCTCGGCCAGCCCGATCTCCCAGGGCAGCCCGGCGTGCTTGAGCGAGTTCAGCGGGGCAGCGCCCGTGCCGCCGTCGTGGCCGGAGACCAGCACGACGTCCGCGCGGGCCTTGGTCACGCCCGAGGCCACGGTGCCGATGCCGAGCTCCGAGACCAGCTTGACGTGCACCCGCGCCGAGGGGTTGGAGCGCTTGAGGTCGTAGATCAGCTGCGCCAGGTCCTCGATCGAGTAGATGTCGTGGTGCGGCGGCGGCGAGATCAGCGACACGCCCGGGGTCGAGTGACGGGTCCGGGCGACCCACGGGTAGACCTTCTGGGCCATGAGCTGGCCGCCCTCGCCGGGCTTGGCGCCCTGGGCCATCTTGATCTGCAGATCCTCGGCGTTCGTCAGGTACAGGCTCGTGACCCCGAAGCGCCCGGAGGCGATCTGCTTGATCTTGGACCGTCGCTGCGGATCCATGAGCCGCTCGACGTCCTCGCCGCCCTCGCCCGTGTTCGACTTGGCGCCGATCCGGTTCATGGCGATCGCCAGGGTCTCGTGGGCCTCCATGGAGATCGATCCGTAGGACATGGCCCCGGTCGAGAACCGCTTGAAGATCTCCTCGACCGGCTCGACCTCCTCGAGCGGGACCGGGGTGCGGTCCGAGTCGAAGGACAGCAGGCCGCGGATGGTCTTGAGCTGCTCCGACTGCTCATCCACCAGCCGGGTGTAGGAGCGAAAGATGTCGTAGCTGCCGGTGCGGGTCGAGTGCTGCAGCCGGAAGACGACCTCCGGGCTGAACAGGTGCGGGGCGCCGTCGCGGCGCCAGTCGTACTCGCCGCCGGTGTCCAGCCCGATGTGCGGCTCCACCACGCCGTCCTCGGGGTAGGCCCGACGATGCCGCGCATGCGTCTCCTCGGCGATGACGTCCAGGCCCACGCCGTCGAGCTGCGAGACGGTTCCGGTGAAGAAGTCCTCGATCAGCTCCTTCGACAGGCCCAGCGCCTCGAAGGTCTGGGCCCCGCAGTAGGACGAGACGGTCGAGATGCCCATCTTGGACATGATCTTCTGCACGCCCTTGCCGAGCGCCTTGATGAGGTGGGCGACCGCCTGCTCCTCCGTGACCCCGGCGATCTGCCCGGCGCGCACGAGGTCCTCCGCGGACTCCATGGCCAGGTAGGGGTTCACGCCCGAGGCGCCGTAGCCCAGCAGCAGGGCCACGTGGTGGACCTCGCGGACATCGCCGGCCTCGACCACGAGCGAGCACTTGGTGCGGGTGGCCGAGCGCAGCAGGTGGTGGTGGATCGCGCTGGTGAGCAGCAGCGAGGGGATCGGCGCCCACGAGCCGTTCGAGTCGCGGTCTGAGATCACGACGTACTGCACGCCGCGGTTGACCGCGGCCGAGACCTTCTCGCAGATCTCCGCGATGCGCGCCCGCAGCCCCGCTCCCCCACCCTCGGGGCGATAGAGGCCGCGCACCTTGAGGGCGATCGGCATCTCGTCCTCGTCGCTGAGGTGCAGGACCTGATCGAGCTCGTCGTTGTTGATGACGGGGAACTCGAGGATCACCTGGTGCGTGCGGACGCGCTTGGTGGTCAGCAGATTGCCCATGGGCCCCAGCGCGCACCGCATGGAGGTCACGAGCTCCTCGCGGATCGAGTCCAGCGGCGGATTCGTCACCTGGGCGAAGGACTGCACGAAGTAGTCGAAGAGCAGGCGCGGGCGCTCGGCCAGCACGGCCACCGGGGTGTCGGTGCCCATGGCGTAGATGGGCTCGGCGCCCTTCTCGGCCATGGGGCCGATGATCTTGGCGAGCTCCTCGTGGGTGTAGCCGAAGGTCTTCTGCCGCAGCTCGATCGACGAGCGCGGGTGGCGCATGTGCTCGCGCTCGGGCAGATCCGCGAAGCGGACGGTGTTGCCCTCGGACCACTCCTGCCACGGCTGCAGGTCAGCGATCTCCTGCTTGAGCTCGGCGTCCTCCACGATCCGGCCCTCGACCGTGTCCACCAGGAACATGGTGCCGGGGGCCACGCGGCCCTTGCGCACGATCGTGCGGTCCGACAGGTCGACCACGCCGACCTCGGAGGCGAAGACGACCAGGCCGTCCTCGGTCTCCCAGAAGCGCCCGGGCCGCAGCCCGTTGCGGTCCAGCACCGAGCCCACGCGGCGGCCGTCGGTGAAGGCCACGGCGGCGGGGCCGTCCCACGGCTCCATGAGCGTGGAGTGGTACTCGTAGAACGAGCGCCGGTCGACGTCCATGGTCTCGTGGTTCTCCCAGGCCTCCGGGATCATCATCATCATGGCCTGCACGAGCGGACGGCCGGAGAGCATCAGCAGCTCAGCCACCTCGTCGAGGGACTGCGAGTCGGAGGCGCCCTCGGAGCAGATCGGGAACAGCTCCTCCGGATTGCGGCCCAGCAGCGGCGACTTCAGCTGCGACTGGCGCGCGCGCATCCAGTTCCGGTTGCCCTTGACGGTGTTGATCTCGCCGTTGTGGGCCAGGATGCGCATGGGCTGAGCCAGCGGCCACGACGGGAACGTGTTGGTCGAGAAGCGGGAGTGCACCACCGCCAGCCGCGTGCCGAAGCGCTCGTCCGACAGATCCGGGTAGAACGGCTCGAGCTGGGCCGTGGTGAGCATGCCCTTGTAGACGATGGTCGAGGTGGAGAACGACGAGCAGTAGATGCCCAGTCGGTTCTGGGAGCGCTTGCGCAGCCGGAAGGCCTTCTGATCGAGCTGCAGTCGGGCGGCGGAGCCGTCGAGGTCCTGGACCGGGATGTGGCCGGTGAAGGCCTCCTGCGCGTCACGACGCTCCTGGACGAAGGGCTGGACGAAGTACGGCATGACCGAGCGCGCCGCGCTGCCGATCGCGGAGTCGTCGACGGGGACCTCGCGCCAGCCGAGGACCTCGAGGCCCTCTTCCTGGGCGATCTCCTCCATCTGGGCGCGGATCTGCGCCTCGTCGCGACCGCCGGTGGGGAGGAAGACCGAGCCCACGGCGTAGGCGCCCGGAGCGGGCAGCTCGAAGTCGAGGACCTCGCGGAAGAAGGCGTCGGGGATCTGCAGGAGGATGCCCGCCCCGTCGCCGGAGCCGGAGTCGCCGCCCACGGCGCCTCGGTGCTCCAGGGCCCGCAGAGCGATCAGCGCCTTGTCCACGATCTCGTGGCGGGGCTGCCCGTCGAGAGTCGCGATCACGGCCAGGCCGCAGGCGTCCTTCTCCTGATCCGGTCGGTAGAGGCCCTGCTGCTCGGGGGCGGTGGAGAACTCGGTGAACGGCGAGCGGACGGACCCGTCCGAGGACTCGGTCGGGGCGGCCTCAGGGACCTGGTCCTCGCTCTGCGGGGCCGGGTGCGCCCGGGGACCGGGATCGGACTGCGACATGGAATTCTCCTCACCTGATGGCTGCGGCTCGGCACCGCCCGACGGTGCCTGCCTCAGCCGATGGGACCGAGCGGCGTCAGCGGAGCGCATGCTGATGCGGCGATGAGGATACTGCCGGGGTGTTTCCTGGCTGTTTCATGCCGCGTCACAGGGCGGCCGCCCCGGCCGATGCGGAGGCGATCCGGTGCGTCTCAGCCGCGCACCGGCTGGCGCGACGGATCGGCTGCGCGCGTCTCGACGAAGGCCTGCAGCCGCACGTCACCGCAGGGGTCGGCCTGCTCGCCGAGCTCGGCGCTGTCGGGCTCGGGCTCGGCAGCCGCCGCGGTGCGGTCTGCGCGGTCGAGATCGGGCAGCCGGTTGATCCGGGCACCGCGCCAGGGCTCGGAGGCGGTTTCGGCCCCTAGGGCAGCGGCGGCGTCGGACTGCCGAGCCGCAGCGACGGCCCGGTGGCTGCCGCTGCCGTTCGCGGCGCGGGTCGAGGCAGGGTGCTCAGCGACCGAGCCCAGGACGGCGGCCTTGCGGCGGGAGAGCCACGCGTAGAGCAGCAGGCCGACGACGATCAGCGCCGCAGCGGTGAACACGTGGATGCGCACGCCCAGGAACATGGCGGAGGGGTCGATGCGCAGGAAGATCTCGATCAGCATGCGACCGGTCCCGTACCAGATCAGGTAGAGCGCCATCGAGCGGCCGCCGTCGACCCGGTGCGCCGTGCGGCGGCTGCGCCCGAGCCAGATGATCAGCGCCGCCCCCAGCAGGTTCCACAGCGACTCGTAGAGAAACGTGGGGTGGAACAGCGTGCCCGCCGGAAGCCCGTCCGGGAAGTTGGGGGACGTGGGGGCGATCTCGAGGCCCCAGGGAAGCGTGGTGGCGCGGCCGAAGAGCTCCTGGTTGAACCAGTTGCCCCAGCGGCCCAGGGCCTGGGCCACCAGCAGGGCCGGAGCCACGCAGTCCGCGAACAGGGCGTAGGAGGTCCCGCGGACCCGGCACATGATCCACACGGCCAGGGCGCCGAAGGCCACGCCGCCCATGATCCCCAGCCCGCCCTTCCACAGCTGCGGGATCTCCATCAGCCCCTCCGCGGAGCCGAAGTAGTAACCGGGGTCGGTGATGACCACGTGGTAGAGCCGGGCGCCGATGATGCCCAGCGGGATGGCCAGCAGCGCCGCATCCATGACGAAGTCGCCGTCCTGACCGCGGGCGTCCATGCGCCGGGTCGTGATCGCGATGGCCGCGGCCATCCCGAGCAGGATGCATAGAGCGTAGGCGTGGACCTCGAACGGCCCCAGCGAGAACCCGCTCCAGCCGGGCGAGGGGATCGACAGCGTCGGCGAGACGAGCATGAGTGCCTTCCTGGTTCCGGTGCGCCCGGGCGGGGTGGGAGGGGAGCCGGTGCGGGCGCAGCGTCCGCACCGGCTGCGGGTCAGCTGCGGCCGGCGAGCTCGGCGGCCAGGCGGCCGACGGCCTCGGGTCCGCCGTCGCGCAGGGCCTTTACGAGCGCGGTGCCCACGATCGCGCCGTCGGCGTAGGCGCCGATCTCCTCGACGTGCTCGCGGCGCGACACGCCCAGACCGACGCACACGTTCTGCGCACCGGCGGCGCGGGCTCGCCGGACGACGTCCTGGGCGGCGTCGGAGACGGAGTCCCGCGCACCGGTGACGCCCATGACCGACACGGCGTACACGAAGCCCGACGACGCCCGCGCCGTCATCTCCATGCGCTCCCGAGTGCTGGACGGGGCGACCAGGAAGATCCGGTCCAGGCCGTGGGCGGAGGAGGCCTCGAACCACTCCTGGGCCTCGTCCGGAATCAGGTCAGGGGTCACGATCCCCGACCCACCCGCTGCCGCCAGGTCTGCGGCGAAGCGGTCCACGCCGTGCTGCATGACCAGGTTCCAATAGGTCATCAGGACGGCCACGGCGTCCGTTCGCTCGGTGATCGCCCGGACCACGCGGAAGGCGTCATCCGTGCTCACGCCCTGGGCGAGGGCCTGCGTGGTGGCTGCCTGGATGACCTCGCCATCCATGACGGGATCGGAGTACGGCAGACCGACCTCGATGACATCGGCCCCGCCGAGCCCGAGTGCGACGGCGGCCTCGATGGACTCCTCGACGCTCGGATAGCCGGCGGGCAGGTAGCCGATCAGCGCGGGTCGGCCCTGCGCGCGGCACTGCTCGATGCGCGCGGCCAGCCGGGAGTCGGGGTCCTGGGCCAGGCCCGCGGGGATGATCCGATCGATCAGGGATCCCGGCCCGGACAGGCACTCGGCCTGCACGGCCGCCTGCGGCGCACCGGTCTGCTCGGTCGCTGAGGCCTCTGAGGGGTCCTGGGACCCGGCACTGGTGGTCTGGTTCACAGCTGCTCCCCCGTCTCGGCGATCTTCTCTTCCCTGGAGCCGCCCGGCAGCATGTCGAACCACTCGGCGGCCGTGGCCACGTCCTTGTCGCCGCGGCCCGACAGGGACACGACGACGATCTTCTGCGCTGCGGCCTCCTCGCCGAGCTGCTCGCGCCAGGTCTGGCCGAGCCGCACGGCGCCTGCCAGGGCGTGCGAGGACTCGATCGCAGGGATGATGCCCTCGGTGCGGCACAGGGCGCGGAAGGCGTCCATGGCCTGGTCATCGGTGATCGCCGTGTAGACGGCGCGTCCGCTGGCGGCGAGGTAGGCGTGCTCGGGACCCACTGCCGGGTAGTCCAGGCCGGCGGAGATCGAGTGCGACTCGATCGTCTGCCCGTCCTCGTCCTGCATCAGGAACGTCTTGGCCCCGTGCAGCACGCCGGGGCGCCCCAGCGTGATGGTCGCGGCGTGGCGAGGGGTGTCTACCCCGTCGCCGCCCGCCTCGAAGCCGTGCAGCTCGACGTCGGCGTCGTCGAGGAACGCGTGGAAGATGCCGATCGCATTCGATCCGCCGCCCACGCAGGCCGCCACGGCATCCGGCAGCCGACCGGTCTGCGACAGGATCTGGGCGCGGGCCTCGTCGCCGATCTGCTGGTGGAACCAGCGGACCATGGCCGGGAAGGGATGCGGCCCGGCGGCGGTGCCCAGCAGGTAGTGGGTCGTGTCCACGGAGGCCACCCAGTCGCGCAGCGCCTCGTTGATGGCGTCCTTGAGCGTCTGCGAGCCGTGCTCCACGGCCACGACCTCGGCGCCCAGCAGATTCATGCGCGCGACGTTCAGCGCCTGGCGCCGGGTGTCCTCCGCGCCCATGTAGACCACGCACTCCATGCCTAGCAGCGCGGCGGCGGTGGCCGTGGCCACGCCGTGCTGCCCGGCCCCGGTCTCCGCGATCAGGCGGGTCTTGCCCATCCGCTGGGCCAGCAGGGCCTGGCCCAGGACGTTGTTGATCTTGTGCGAGCCGGTGTGGTTGAGGTCCTCGCGCTTGAGGAACACGCGGCAGCCCGCGTGGGCGCCGAAGCGCTCGGCCTCCGTCAGCAGCGACGGCCTGTTCGCGTAGTCGCGCGACAGCCGCTGGAACTCCTCCAGGAACTCCGGATCGGCCTTGGCCTTCTCGAAGGTGTCGGTGACCTGGTCCAGGGCGGCGATCAGCGACTCGGGCATCCAGCGCCCGCCGAAGTCGCCGAAGTACGGGCCCTGGGCGTTCGAGTAGCGCCGCTGCCCGTCGCGGGCCTCCTGCTCCCCCCGGTGCGCGGCGCGGATGGACTCGCCGAGGGTGCGGAACTGGGCGACGGTGCCCACGGGGTCGCCCGCCCGGACCAGCGCCTCGCCGGTGAGCACGGCATGAGCGCCCTGACGCGCGTAGTCCTCGATCTGCTCGGGGCCGCTGACACCGGACTCCGCCACCAGGACGGCGTCTGCGGGAAGGTGCTCGGCCAGGTGCCCGAAGCGGTCGGTGTCGACGTCGAGGGTATTCAGATCACGGGTGTTCACGCCCACGATCTTGGCGCCCACCACCGCGGCACGGCGGATCTCCTCCTCCGTATGCGTCTCCACGAGCGCCTGCATCCCGAGGTCCTCGGTGACCTTCAGCAGATGGGCCAGCGCGTCGTCGTCGAGGGCCGCGACGATCAGCAGGATGAGATCGGCCCCGTGGGCACGGGCCTCGAGGATCTGGTACTCGTCGACCGTGAAGTCCTTGCGCAGGATCGGCACGTCCACGGCAGCGCGCACCGCGTCCAGGTCGGCCAGCGAGCCGCCGAAGCGGCGCTGCTCGGTGAGCACGGAGATCACGGCCGCTCCCCCGCGCTCGTACGCGGCGGCCAGAGCGGCGGGGTCCTCGATCGGCGCCAGGGCGCCCTTCGAGGGCGACGAGCGCTTGACCTCGGCGATGATCTCGAGCGTGTCCTCGTGGGATCCGCGCAGTGCCGCGATCGCGTCGCGGGGCGCCGGCGCCTGCGCTGCGGTGCGTCGGATCTCCTCGAGCGGAACGGCGGCGCGCCGAGCCTCCAGATCCTCGCGGACCCCCTCGATGATGGAGTCGAGGACCGTTCCGGTGGCCCTCACGCTTCCCTCGGGATGCTCGGTCATGCGGTGACGTGTCCTCTCCTGGAAGATTGCGATGGTCGCGGCATGCACCAACCCGCAGGCCGGCGGCGCCGGTGCGGGTCGGGCAGAGCGCGGAGACGATGCGGTCTGCGGCTCAGGGGCGTGTCAGCCGCCCTGATGAGGAGGGGCTCAGTGCTTGAGCTCGCCGCGCTCGTGCTTGCGGACCTCGCCCTCATAACCCATGCCCATGCCCTTGAGGACGGCGCCCACGATCAGGCCGAGGACGATGACGCCCACGCCGACCCACATCAGGACGCTGCCGAGCTCCTGGACCAGGCCGATGAGCCCCAGGACGACGCCCACGGCCATGATGGCGATGCAGGTCCAGGCGGCGACGGTGTTGCCGTGCCCGACGTACCCGGTGTGATCCAGGACGATGACATCGGGGCCGTGGGCCTCGCGCTCGGCCTCGAGGCGGGATGCGGCCTCCGACGCAGTGCTGGAGCTGGTGGTCGCGTGCGACATGAGTTCAGGTCTCCCTGTGGTGCTCGGGGTCGGGGTCCGCTGAGGGACTCCGACCATTGGTGGCGGTACTCGTCCTTATTGTGCCACTCACCGCGCCTGTGACGGTGACCGACAGGTGCGGTGACGGCTGCTTAGGAGCCGGTGGGGTCCCGTCCCTCGGTGAGGGCGTCCCAGGAGTCGATGTCATCGCGGCGCTCGGACTCGCGATCGTCGTCGCCCGCGGCACGACGCTGGGCGGTGCCGCGCTCGAAGCGCGAGGCCGTCGGCCTGGCCCAGGTCCTGGACGAGATGAGCGCCCAGACGCCGCCGAGGATCACGAGCACGGAGGCCGCGGCGCACAGCCAGGGGCCGACGGTGAGCTCGTGCTCGGCTCCCGTGCCGACCACGCCGGTCATCTCCCCGACGACGCCCTCGGAGACCCCGACGGGGTCGGCGATGGCGCCGATCACGGCGATCAGGGAGCCCAGTCCGGCACCGGCGATCACCAGGGACACCACGGGTCGCAGTCGCGGACCGGCGATGCTCAGTGCCACCGCGCCGGCCATGGCGACCAATCCGAGGGCCGAGACGGCCGGTGCGGCATCGCTGCCGCGCACGTCCACGTCGATCTGCGAGACCGCCGTGGCCACGCTGGCGTGCACCCAGCTCATGGCGGAGGCGCCGAACAGCGCCGCACCCAGCACAAGGCACAGCAGGACGACGATGGGCTTGCGCTTCAGGGCCGTCATCGGGCGGCTCCCTCGGTTGCGTCGACCTGCTGCCGGGCATCGGCGCTCAGGCGGCGAGGGCGGCGCACGGACTGGGCGGCGAGGGCCGCTCGCAGCGGCGCGGCGGCCTTGTTCAGCGATTCCAGCGCCTCCGTCTCCGGCACCGAGTCGGCGACGATGCCGCCTCCGGCCTGGACGTACGCGCGTCCGTCGACCAGCAGCGCCGAGCGGATCGCGATGGCCACGTCCATGGAGCCCGCGAAATCCATGTAGCCGACCACTCCGCCGTAGACGGCGCGGCGACGGGGCTCGTACTCGTCCAGCAGCTTCAGCGCCCGGGGCTTGGGCGCCCCGGAGAGCGTTCCAGCGGGGAAGGCTGCGGCTAGCACGTCGTACGCGCTCACGTCCGGGCGCATGCGCCCGACCACGTTGGAACACAGGTGCATGATGTGGCTGAAGCGCTCGATCGCCATGAACTCGGTGACCTCCACGGAGCCCGGCTCGCAGACCTTCGAGAGGTCGTTGCGGGAGAGGTCCACGAGCATGAGGTGCTCGGCGCGCTCCTTCTCATCGGCCAGCAGCTCCTGCCCCAGCGCCTGGTCCTGCTCCGCGGTGGCACCGCGAGGACGGGAGCCGGCAATCGGGTGCGTGACGACCTGCCCGTCCGAGACGTTCACGAGCGCCTCGGGCGATGACCCGACCACGTGGAAGGGCCTGCCCTCGGCATCCTCGAAGGCGTACAGGTACATGTAGGGGCTCGGGTTGATCGATCGCAGCATGCGATAGACCTCGAGCGGGTCGGCCGTGCACTCGGTCTCGAAGCGCCGTGAGATCACGACCTGGAAGATCTCGCCGTCGACGATGGCCTGCTTGGCCTCCTCGATCGCGCTGAGGAAGTCCTCGCGCGGCCACGACTGCTGCACCGCCTCCTCGATCCGGTCCCGGTCGATCACGTCCTCGGCGATCGAGACCGGGGCCTGGGACGACGGCCGGTCCAGCTTCTCGAGCATCCCGTCGAGGCGCTCGACGGCATCCAGCCAGGCCTCGTCCACGCGCTCGTCCGTGCCGTCGGCGTTGTACGCGTTGGCCACGAGCGTCACGGAGCCGTCCGTGTTGTCGTGCACGGCCATCTCCGAGACCAGGTTCATGGCCAGTTCGGGGATGCGCAGGTCGTCCAGCGGCGGATCGGGCAGCCGCTCCCAGCGGCGCACGACCTCCCAGCCGAGGAAGCCGACCATGCCCGAGGACAGCGGAGGGGCGTCGTCGAAGCGCTCGGTGGCCAGCACCGCCAGGGTCTCGCGCAGAGCCTCGACCGGGCTGCCCTCCGTGGGCAGCCCGACGGGGACGTCGCCGACCCAGTGCGCCTGGCCGTCCCGACTGATCAGGGTGGCCCTGGAGCCCGCGCCGATGAACGACCAGCGGGACCAGATCCCCTGAGCGGCGGACTCCATCAGGAAGGTGCCCGACGGCGCCGTGCCGTCCTCGCGCAGCACGAGGCTGCGGTAGATCCCGATCGGGGTCAGCGCATCGGCCATCACGGTGGTGCGCACCGGGATGACGCGGTGGTGCCTGGCCAGCTCGCGGAACTCCTCGAGGCTCGGGGAGACCGTGCCCATCTGGTGCATCATGCGACTTCTTCCTGCCGGGCGATGCCCGGCCGTGATCTGGGGTTGGCGCCGCTCACGTGGGGATCCCGGCGCCTGCGGCGGCGCCCGGGCGCAGCGTGCCGGTCAGCGCTGCCCCTGGACGGCCTTCAGCTGCCGGTCCTCGAAGCAGGTGCGGGTGCCCGTGTGGCAGGCCGCCCCCACCTGCTCGACCTCGACCAGCAGGGCATCGCCGTCGCAGTCCAGGCTGACGCGGCGCACGAGCTGGATGTGTCCGGAGGTGTCGCCCTTGCGCCACAGCTCCCGGCGGGACCGGGACCAGAACGTCACGCGACCGGTGGTGAGGGTGCGGTGCACAGCCTCCTCGTCCATCCAGCCGAGCATGAGCACCTCTCGGGTGTCGTGCTGCTGGATGATCGCGGCCACGAGGCCGTCCGCATCGCGCTTCAGGCGCGCGGCGATCGCGGGGTCCAGCTCGGGCGAGGACGGGCGGGCTGAGGGGCTGGGCTGTTCGGACATCACCGGACACTATAGGCCCGCGCTCGGACGCCTCGGCCGCGCAGCTCGGCTCAGCGCTCGCAGCGATCCGCTCAGCGGACCTCGTGGCCCTCGGCGCGCAGCGCCGCCTTGACCTCGGCGATGGCGTCGACCGGCCCGAAGTGGAAGATCGAGGCTGCCAGCACGGCATCGGCGCCGGCGGCCACGGCGGGCGGGAAGTCGGCGGGAGCGCCCGCGCCCCCGGAGGCGATCAGGGGCACGCTCACCGCGGAGCGGACCTCGCGGATCATCTCCAGGTCGAAGCCGTCACGGGTGCCGTCGGCGTCCATGGAGTTGAGCAGGATCTCCCCCACGCCGCGGCGCTCGGCCTCCACAGCCCACTGCACGGCGTCGATGCCGGTGAGCTCGCGGCCGCCGTGCGTGGTGACCTCGAAGCCCGAGGGGGTGTTGCCGGTGCGCTTGGCATCGCAGGACAGCACGAGCACCTGATTGCCGAAGCGGCGGGTGATCTCGTCGATGACCTCCGGGCGCTTGATCGCGGCCGTGTTGATCGAGGCCTTGTCCGCCCCGCAGCGCAGCAGGCGGTCGACGTCCTCGGCGGTGCGCACACCGCCGCCGACGGTCAGCGGGATGAAGACCCGATCGGCGGTGCGGGCGACGACGTCGAACGTGGTGGCCCGGTCCGATGACGAGGCGGTGACGTCCAGGAAGGTGAGCTCATCCGCACCGGCGTCGTTGTACCGGGAGGCCAGCTCGACCGGATCGCCTGCATCGCGCAGGTTTTCGAAGTGGACGCCCTTCACGACGCGCCCGGCGTCGACGTCCAGGCAGGGGATGACACGGATGGCCACGCTCATGGCTGCTCCTTGCGGTGCCCGGGCAGGCGGGCTGGTGATTCGGGATCGGTCGGCTCTGAGGATTCCGGGGCCGCAGCCCCGGGGCTTCACAGCCGGGCGGCGTGGATCGGCGAGACCAGGATGGCCCGGGCGCCCACGGCGTAGAGCTCGTCCATGACCTTGTTGGTGTCCGAGCGGCGGACCATGGCGCGCACCGCCATGGCTCCGTGGTGGCCCAGCGGCGAGATCGTGGGACCCTCCATGCCGGGGGTCACGGCCGTGGCGGCCTCAAGAAGGTCCTCCGTGATGTCGTAGTCGATCATCACGTACTGCCGGGCCACGAGCACACCCTGGATGCGCCGGCGCAGGACCTCCAGGCCCTCGGCCTCCGCCTTGGCGGCGTTGCGGATGAGCAGGGCCTCCGAGCGCATGATCGGCTCGCCGAAGATCTCCAGTCCGGCCGCCCGCAGCGTGTTGCCGGTCTCCACGACGTCGGCGATGGCATCTGCGACGCCCAGGCGGATCGAGGACTCGACGGCACCATCCAGGCGCACGACCTCGGCCTGGACTCCCTGCTTCGCCAGGTGGCGGCGCAGAAGGCTGTCGTAGCTCGTGGCCACGCGGCGGCCCTCGAGGTCCTGCAGCGAGGAGAACTGCCCGGCCGGGCCGGCGAAGCGGAAGGTCGAGCGCGCGAAGTCCAGGCCCAGGTCCTCGACGGCGTCGGCCTCTGAGTCCAGCAGCAGGTCGCGGCCGGTGATCCCGACGTCCAGCACTCCTCCCCCGACGTAGACGGCGATATCGCGCGGACGCAGGTAGAAGAACTCGACGTGGTTCTCCGGGTCGACCAGCACGAGCTCTCGGCTGTCGCGGCGCTGGCGGTAGCCCGCCTCGCTCAGCATGGCGGCGGCGGACTCTGACAGGGCGCCCTTGTTGGGCACGGCGACGCGCAGCATGGTCGGTGATAGCTCCTGAGGATTCGTGCGGCGGATTTCGTTCAGGGGTGAGGGCGCCCCGGGGCCTTCCGAGCCGGGCCGGCTCAGAGGTGGTTGTAGACGTCCTCGAGGGAGATGCCCTTGGCCACCATCATCACCTGCAGGTGATACAGCAGCTGGGAGATCTCCTCGGCGGCTTCGTCGTGGGTCTCGTGCTCGCAGGCCATCCAGACCTCGGCGGCCTCCTCGACCACCTTCTTCCCGATGCCGTGGACTCCGCGGTCCAGCTCGGCGACGGTCCCCGAGCCCTCGGGGCGGGTTTCGGCCTTCTCTGTGATCTCTGCGAAGAGCTGCTCGAACGTTTTCACGGGCCTCACCCTATCCTGCGGCGGCGGGGTGCTCCCGCGCGCAGCCCGTCCGCTGTCGGTGCCCGGACGGCGCGAGCCTCCCGGCGCCGCGGCGCCTCAGAACGTGTACGTCGTCGCCTCGATGGCGCGCTGCTGCGCCGCATCCTCCCTGTCCGCGGAGCTGCCCGCCAGGGCCCGCCACAGGCTGCGGGCCAGAGCGTCGCTGCTGCGGAACGGCTCGGAGTTCTGCCGCGGCCGGGCGAAGGCTCCCAGCGTCGGCACGGTCGTGAACACGCCGGCGGCGAACAGGTCCGGATGCGCCCGGCCGTGGCGGTCCACCACTCGGTACTGGGCATCCACCTCCAGCTTGCCGGTGGTGACCATGGTCGACCCGTCGTCCGATGGGAAGGACTGCTCCTCCCCCAGCTCCCCGGCCAGCACGGAGCGCAGGACCGGATTGGCCGTGCCCGCCATCGACGGGCCGGGCAGGCGGGCCTCGACGAAGTGCGGGGCCTTGATCCACGGACCGCCCGCCCGGGAGCGGGCGGCGAACCCTCCGCCGGCCTCGTCGTGCTCGACGATCACGTCCGGACCCAGGAAGCGCACGAACCCCGCCTCGTGCAGGGCCAGCAGCTCCTGGAGACGGTGCGCCGGCGGACCGGAGTCCACAAAGCTGAAGAACCCCGGCCACCAGCGGTTCATCATGCCCAGCCCGGCCTCGGTGAGCCGGTCCTCCGGCACCAGGTCCATCAGGGCCACCCGCAGGTGCAGCAGTGCCAGGAACAGCGCCAGGGTCTGGCTGCGCTGCGGATCGCTGCGCTCGTCCATGTCCCGGCGGATGCTGCGCAGCACCGCCTCCTGCACCTGCTCGGCGTCCTCGAAGGTCAGCCCTTCCAGCGGCCGGTCGATCGCGTGCAGGTCCAGCAGATCGCGCGAGTCCCGGAACGTCTCGTGCAGCAGCCGCGACAGCTCGCTGGGCCCGGCCGCCGCGTACCGCCGGGCGAAGTCCTCCCAGCGCACGCCGTCGCGGACGCGCTCGGGGTGGCCCAGGACGATCTCGCGGTACCAGTGGTGCCCGGCCTCGCGGGTGATCAGGGGCCACAGGTGCTCATCCCAGTCCAGCTGGGAGTTCTCGTCCAGCAGCCTCTCGATGGCGGCTGCGGTGACGAACTGCAGCCCTTCCGGGGCGAAGGGGGCGCGCAGCTTCATGGAGATCTTGGAGTGGAAGGGCACGCCGCGGCGCGAGCCGACCCACAGCAGGGGCTCGCTGCCCGAGGGCTCGTAGACCAGCGCCTCGCCGGATTCGATCCTGGCGGGATCCGCGGAGCCGTCGCGCGTGCGGAAGCGCCCGCCGCGGCCCTCGTAGAGCAGCACCATCAGGTCGATGAAGCCCAGGCCCATGCCGGTGACGACCGCGCGCTGACCGGGCCCGAGCGCGCTCCAGTCGACCTCCTCGGTGTAGGAGGGCCGCGTGTAGCTGCCCCCCGACGCACTGGCGGCGGCGCCGCGGCGGCGCTGCCCGCGGGTGGCCAGGGCATCGGTGTGCCCGAGCAGCAGCACGGCGGCATCGGCGTGCAGGACGGTCCCGTCCTTCAGACGCACGTCGTGGCCGCCGCGGGAGCACTCCGTGATCTCATCGGCCCACGTGGGGTGCACGATCACGTCGTCGATGCCCGGCGAGGCGAGCGCGCGGTCCACCACGCGGCGCCACACCCACTGCAGGTAGCGCTGGTGGACGCGCCGGGTCGGGAAGTCCGCGCCGCGCAGCTGCCGGATGCGGCGCAGGTCGTCCTCGTCGTCGATCTCGGCGTCCTCGATCGAACCGTCGGCCACACCGACCGCCCACTCCTCGAGCGAGGGGCCGTCCCAAGCCGCACCCTCGGCGACCACGGTCTCGTCGGTGAACATCGTCACGTCACGGGCCATCGAGTTGAGCTTGAGCAGCGGTGACTGGTCGTGGCGCCAGATCCGCCCTGAGCCGGCCTCGAAGGGCTCGATCACGTGGACCCGCACGGGCCGGTCCACCGTCCCGGACAGCTGTGCGGCATTGGCGGCCAGACGCTCCAGCACGAGCGTGGCGCGCGGGCCGCCTCCGATCAGCACCAGCTCCCTGGTCCTGCGCGCGCCGCCGGGGCGGCGTCCGGCTGCCGAGCTCGTGTGCTGCGTCATCGTGTGTCCTCCGGGGCTGTCGTCCCCGCGGTCCGGGCTGCGCAGGCCGCTGCCGGCCTGCCGCGCTCCGCGCCGCGTCATCGGAGCCTCGACGCTAGTCCAGCCGGGGCGCCGAGCGCCCGGCCGTATGACGAAATATGAGGTCGGAGGCGCGTGCTGGGACGTCTGGCGAGAGGATGGGGAGCATGAGCACTGCCGAGAACCGCCCACGCCGCCGTGTCCATCTCGCGGCGCACTTCCCGGGCGTGAACAACGAGACCGTGTGGTCGGATCCCGTGCGCTCCGGCTCCAACATCGCCGTCGAGTCCTTCGTGCGCATGGCCCGCGACGCCGAGGAGGGCCTGATGGACTTCCTCTTCCTGGCGGAGGGTCTGCGCCTGCGCGAGCAGGGCGGGCAGATCCACGACCTGGACGTCGTGGGCCGCCCCGACACGCTGACGATGCTCTCGGCCGTGCTGGGGGCCACGGACCACATCGGCGTGGCCGGCACCCTGACGGCCACCTACCACGAGCCGTACGAGCTCGCCCGGCAGCTGGCCACCATGGATCACCTCTCGGGCGGGCGCACGGCCTGGAACGTCGTGACCAGCCCGGACGCCTTCACCGGCGAGAACTTCCGCCGCGGCGGCTACCTCCCGTACGAGCAGCGCTACGAGCGCGCCGTCGACTTCATCCAGGCGGCCCGCACCATGTGGGAGTCCTGGCCGCTCGATCCGGCGCAGGCAGGCCCGGACGCCGGGCGCTTCGTCCACCGCAGCGAGTTCTTCGATCTGGAGGGCCGCTTCGGGGTGCCGCGCAGCCCGCAGGTCCACCCCGTGGTGATGCAGGCCGGCGACTCCCCTTCCGGGCGCGACTTCGCGGCGGGCTCGGCCGATCTGATCTTCACCCGCCACTCCGGCCCGGAGAACGGGCGGGCCTTCCGCGACGACATCCGCTCCCGGCTCACCGCGATCGGCAGGGATCCCGACGAGATCCAGATCTATCCCGGCGTGTCCTTCGTGATCGGGGACACCGAGGAGGACGCGCAGGAGAAGAGCCTGGAGCTCGCCTGGGCGCAGCACTCCGGGGCCACTGCGCTGGCCACCGCCTCGCGGCTGTGGAACATGGACCTCTCCGAGCGCGATCCCGACGATCCGGTCCCGGACTTCGACCCGGTGGTCGACGGCCCCCAGCTCTCCCAGGGCCGGGTGAACCACTACCCCGACCCCGTGGGCACGGCAGAGTCCTGGCGCGAGCTCGGGCGGCGCAACGGCTGGTCGCTGCGCAAGGTCGTCTCCGTCGTGGATTCGCGGCATCACTTCGTGGGCACGCCCCGCTCGATCGCCGAGGCCATGAGCCGGGAGGTCGATCAGGGCGCGGCCGACGGCTTCATCCTGGTGCCGGCCTATGTCCCGGGCGGCTTCCGGGAGGTCGTGGACCGGGTGGTGCCCGAGCTGCAGGAGATGGGCGTCTACCCCGATCACCACGAGCCCGCGACGCTGCGCCAGAGGCTCGGGCTGCCCGAGCACCGCCCCGCCGAGCAGTGGGCAGCGCTGCGGGACGGGCAGGCGGCCGCCGCATCCGACGCCGCAGCAGCGGCCCAGCAGAGCCAGGAGGCCTGAACCCATGACCGAGACGATCCTCTCCGTCGGGCTGGGAACGCTGCCCGACCTCGACGGCCCTCACGACGATCCCGCCGCCCTGCTCACCGGCCGGCTGCATCTGCGCGCCGCCCAGGACCTCGAGGCGCTGGGCGTCACGCAGCTGATGCTCGACGACGTCCTCGACGCCGGCGACGGCACCGACTCCGCCGCGATCCGGCTCTCGGCCCTGGAGCTCGCCGCTTGGCTCGCACCGGCCACGCAGCGGATCGGCCTGGTGCCCACGCTGACCACCACGCACACCGAGCCCTTCCTGCTGGGGACCATGACCGCGACGCTGGACTACGCGAGCCGCGGTCGCGCCGGCGTGCAGCTGGCGCCGTCCCTGCGCGCCTCCGAGGCCGCCGTCGTGGGGCGCCGACCGCTCGCCGAGCCGGCAGAGGCCTGGCGCGAGACCGGCGAGGTCGCGGATCTGCTGCGCCGCCTGTGGGACTCGTGGCAGGACGACGCGATCATCGCGGACACCTCCACCGACCGCTTCATCGATCGCGAGCGGCTGCACTACACGGACTTCGAGGGCACGGACTCCGTCGGGCAGCCCTTCACCGTCAAGGGCCCCTCGATCGTGCCGCGTCCGCCGCAGGGCCATCCGGTGATCGTCGTGCGGCTCGAGGACGGGCACGGCCTGCGCGGTCCCCTCCCGGGCACCGCCTCCGACGTGGCCGTCGCGGCCGCCCAGACGGATGCCGTGATCGTGCCGGCGGCGATCAGCGACGACGAGCTCGCCGTGCTGCGCCGCGGGGCCCCGCATGCGCGCCTTCTGGCAGCACTTCCCCGCGAGGATCTCGCCGGGGCGATCGACGCACTCGTCGAGCGCCTCGCCGCGGCGGGGTCCGACGGTCGGGGCCTCGTCTTCGCCGGCGTGCACCTCGACGCGCGGCCGAACGATGCCGCCGAACTCGCCGAACGGGCGATCTCGGCCCTGTCCCGGGCGGGGCTGAAGCCGGTGGCCAGCGAGACCGGATCGCTGCGGCAGCGCTGGGGACTGCCGGCGGCCGACAACCAGTACGAGGGCGCCTGAGGCGGCTCAGCTCGCGGACAGTGCGTCGCGCATCTGCTGCGCGTCGGTGACGGTCCGGGAGTCGTCGAGCCCCTCATCCTGCAGCCCCCAGCGCTCCAGCGCCGCCTCGTAGCTGCCGTCTCCCATCGCCGAGTCCAGCGCGGCCTCCAGCGCCGGGGCCAGCCCGCTGTCCTTGGCGGTGGGCGCGGCCACGAGCGTGTTGTTCGGCCATCCCGCGCTGATCCGCCCCACGACCTCCGTCTCGGATCCGGAGTCCTCCCGGAACGAGCCGCCGGGATACGGCCCCAGGTGCAGATCCGTCCTTCCGGAGACCAGCGACAGGATGGCGTCGGCGTCGTTGAGGTAGTACGACAGCTCGGCCGGCTCCAGACCCCGCTCCTCGAGCTCGCGGTTCCACTCGAGCAGGATGGCGTCCTGGTTGGTGCCCGGCGAGACGGAGACCTTCAGCCCGGAGATGTCCTCCGGGCCCTCGACGTGGAACTCGCTGCCCTGCCTGGCCTCGAAGCCCATGTACGCGGTGCGGTACGTGGCGAAATCGTAGAGCTCGAGCCGCGGCTCGGTCAGGCCCACGTTGATCATCACGGTCTCGATCTGACCGGTCTCCAGGCGCAGCGGCCAGTTCTCCCAGGTGGTGGCCTCGACCTCGAGCTCCAGGCCGAGCTTGTCCGCCATGAGCTGGGCGAGGTCGACCTCGGAGCCCACTACCGTGGACTGGTCCGTGGCGGCGAAGCCCAGCGGCACCGCCGCCGGGGTGGCCGCCACCGTGAGCTTGCCGTCCGCGGCCACCGACTCCGGCACGAGCGCTGCCGCCTTCGGATCGATGTCCGTGCGCACCCGATCGTCCTGCTCCGGCGAGAAGTCGAAGCGCTGGGCGGCCTCCACGCCGCCGCCGGCCGCTGCGGTGCCGATATCCACGGGATCGGCCGTGCACCCCGGCAGGATGCCCAGGCCGAGCACCGCGGCACCGGCGATCAGTCCGCGCCCCATCCGCCCCGACCTCCCTCCGACCGGGCTCACAGCACGTACTCCGGGTCGAGGTGCCGGCCCAGGAACTCCTGGGTCCGGGCATGCTGCGGGGCGGAGAACAGCTTCTGCGGCGGGCCCTGCTCCACGATCTCCCCGTCGGCCATGAACACCACGTGATCGGCCACCTCCCTGGCGAAGGACATCTCGTGGGTCACCACGATCAGGGTCACGCCCTCATCGGCCAGGCCCCGGATGACCTCAAGGACCTCCTCGACGAGCTCGGGGTCCAGGGCGGAGGTCGGCTCGTCGAAGAGCAGCACCTTGGGGTGCAGCGCCATGGCTCGGGCGATCGCCACCCGCTGCTGCTGCCCGCCCGAGAGCTGGCGGGGATAGGCACCGCCCCGGTCCCCCAGCCCCACGCGATCGAGCAGGGCCTGGGCGGTGCGTCGCGCCTCCGCGCGGGGGCGCCCCTGCGTGTGCACAGGAGCCTCGATGATGTTCTGCTCCACCGTCATATGCGGGAACAGGTTGAACTGCTGGAAGACCATTCCCACCTGAGCGCGGCGGCGCAGGACCTCGCGCTCGGGCAGCTCGCGCAGGGCCTGGCCCTCGGGCTGGTAGCCGATCATCTCGCCGTCGATCGTGACCCGGCCGGCGTCCTGGGCCTCCAGGTGATTGATCGTGCGCAGCAGCGTGGACTTCCCGGACCCCGACGGGCCCATCAGGACCACGACCTGCCCGGGCTCGACGTTCAGGGAGACGCCGTGGAGGATCTCCCGGCCCGCGAACGACTTGCGCACGCCCTCCAGCACGACCCGTCCTCGCGTGGGCACCCGGTCTTCGATCAAGCGGTTCGTCTCCTTCGCGCTCACAGCGAGCTCCCTTCCGTGTGCAGCCGGGTCCTCTTCCGCTCGCGGGCGTCGGCCCGCTCACTCGCCAGCCGTGCGCGCACCCGCTGCCAGGGGGTGGACGGCAAGGTGCGCACCGCACCGCGCGCGACCCGCCGCTCGACGTAGTACTGGACGATGTTCAGCGCAGTGGTGATCACGATGTACCAGATGGTGGCGACCATGAGCATCGGGATGACCTCGTTGGTGCGCGAGTAGATGATCTGCGCCGTGTAGAACAGATCCCCCAGCGCCAGGACGTAGACGATCGAGGTGCCCTTGACCAGGCTGATGATCTCGTTGAAGGCCGGGGGCAGGATCGCGCGCAGGGCCTGCGGCAGCACGATCCCCACGGATCGCCGCCATGCCGGAAGCCCGAGCGCCTTGGCCGCCTCGAGCTGCCCCGCATCCACCGAGAGGATGCCGCCGCGGATGATCTCGGCGGCGTAGGCGGCCTGATGCAGGCTCAGTCCCAGGGCGGCGGCGGCGAACTTCCCGACGAGCTCCGTGGTGCTCGCCTCGAAGAGGACCACGTCGGTGAACGGGATGCCCAGGACGAGCGTCTCGTAGAGATAGCCGATGTTGTACCAGAGCAGCAGCTGCACGAGCAGCGGCACGGATCGGAAGATCCAGATGTAGGTCCAGGCCAGTCCCGCGAGCACCGGCGAGCTCGACATCCGCAGCAGGGCCAGCGCGAAGCCGAGCACGAACCCGGCGACGCCGGCGATGGCCGTCAGTGACAGCGTCAGCCCCAGGCCTCGCATGATCGACTCGGCGGTGAACCACTGCGCCACGACTCCCCACTGCCAGCGGGGGTTGGTGATCAGGGCCCAGACGATGACCAGGATGACGATGACGCCGAGCATCGAGGCGAGGCTGCGCCAGGGGTGGCGAGCCGGCAGCACCCGCACGGGGCTGTCCGGCTCGGGGGTGGAGGGCGAACGGCTGTCCATGGGCTCCGGCCTTCGAGGGGGCGTCGGCGAGTCGAGGAGTCGAGCGATCGCCGCGGACCCGGCTCAGCCTAGGACCGGGATGCAGACCTCCCAATTCCGCCGTCACGCAGTGACATGCGGCGATGCCCCACTGGACGACGGCCCAGCATCAAGTCCGTCCCAGGCAGGTGGGCGCTCGGCCGCCTCAGCAGCCTGCACCCGGACATGCGAAAGGCGCCGCCGCTCCTTTCAGGGAACGGCGGGGCCCTCGACCGACGGAGCCGGAGATCAGTGGGCGTGCTCTCCGCGGCTGTGCTCGAAGACCATTCCGAACACGCCGAGCATGGCGATCGGGAACGCGAGGCCCACGATCCACCAGTCGATGGCCAGGCCGAGCACGAAGATCATGGCACCGGCGCCGAACAGCAGCGGCGTCCAGGACCACGGGGAGAAGTGCCCGTAGTCGCCGGCGCTGTCCGAGATCTCGCCCTCGAGGTCATCCTCAGGGAGCATCGCCTTGGCGCTACGCAGCGTCAGCTGGAAGTAGACCGCGAGGAAGGCGGACATCACGCCGACGGCCAGCAGGGCCGGGAAGCCGGCCAGCTCGTGGAAGTCGGTCACGAACCCGTAGATGAAGCCCACGACGATGCAGAACGCCGTCAGCAGCCACATGACCTGGATCGTTGCCTTCATCGGGTGGCCTCCATGGTGTCGTGCTCGCGGCGATCCCGCTCGGTCGGGTTGGCCTCGGTGTCACCGGTGTGAGGATCCGGCGACAGGGCCGCCAGCTCCGGGTGGTGCAGGTCCAGGGCCGGGCGCTCCGAGCGGATGCGCGGCAGCGAGACGAAGTTGTGCCGCGGGGGCGGGCAGGACGTCGCCCACTCGAGCGAGCCGCCGAAGCCCCAGGGATCGTCGACCTCGACCTTCCTGCCGCGCTTGTGCGTGATGTACACGTTCCAGAAGAACGGGACCATCGAGGCTGCCAGCAGGAAGGCGCCGATGGTCGAGAACTGGTTCATGAACGTGAACCCGTCCTCCGGCATGTAATCGGCGTAGCGGCGGGGCATGCCCACCACACCGAGCCAGTGCTGGATCAGGAAGGTCATGTGGAAGCCCACGAAGAGCATCCAGAAGTGGACCTTGCCGACACGCTCGTTGAGCATCTTGCCGGTGAACTTGGGCCACCAGAAGTAGAACGCGGCGAACATGCCGAACACGACAGTGCCGAAGATCACGTAGTGGAAATGGGCGACCACGAAGTAGGAGTCCGAGACTTGGAAGTCCAGCGGCGGGGTGGCCAGGATGACGCCGGTCAGGCCGCCGAAGAGGAACGTGAACAGGAAGCCCAGGACCCACAGCATGGGAGTCTCGAAGGTGATCGAGCCCTGCCACATGGTGCCGATCCAGTTGAAGAACTTCACGCCCGTGGGCACCGCGATCATCATGGTCATGAACGAGAAGAACCCGAGCATGACCGAGCCGGTGACGTACATGTGGTGGGCCCACACGGTCACGGACAGCGCGCCGATGGCGATGGTCGCGAAGACCAGGCCGACATAGCCGAACAGCGGCTTGCGGGAGAACACCGGGATGATCTCCGAGACGATGCCGAAGAACGGCAGCGCCAGCACGTAGACCTCGGGGTGGCCGAAGAACCAGAACAGGTGCTGCCACAGGATCGCGCCGCCGTTCTCGGCGTCGAAGATGTGCCCGCCCAGTCGACGGTCCATGCCCAGTGCGAACAGCGCGGCCGCCAGCGGCGGGAAGATCATGATGATCAGCAGCGCGGTGATCAGCGAGGTCCAGACGAACACCGGCATGCGCCACATGGTCATGCCCGGAGCCCGCATGCACAGGATCGTGGTGATGAAGTTGACGCCGCCCATGATCGTGCCGAAGCCCTGCAGGACCAGGCCGAAGACCCAGAGGTCGCCGCCGACTCCCGGCGAGAACGTGGTGGAGTTCAGCGGAGCGTAGGCGAACCAGCCGAAGGACGCGGCGCCCTGCGGGGTCAGGAAGCCGATCACGACGACGGTCGAGCCGAATATGAAGAACCAGAAGGCCAGCGCGTTCAGTCGCGGGAAGGCGACATCCGGCGCGCCGATCTGCAGCGGCACCAGCACGTTGGCCAGGCCGATGAACAGCGGGGTTCCGAACATCAGCAGCATCACCGTGCCGTGCATGGTGAACAGCTGGTTGTACTGCTCCTTGGTCTCCAGGATCTGCATGCCGGGAGCGAAGAGCTCTGCACGGATCAGCAGCGCCATGACGCCGCCGAGGCAGAAGAAGGCGAAGGACGTGATCAGGTACATGTACCCGAGCGTCTTGTGGTCCGTGGTGGTCAGCCAGCTGACGATGATCCGGCCCTTGGAGCGGGGCACGACCCGCGGTGCGACCGCGGCGGAGTCATTGGCTGAGTACTCGAGAGTGGTCATATTCTCTCCGTCCCTCAGTTCTCGTCGTACGTCGAGCCGGGCATGGAGTCCTGGTTCTCGATCGCTTCGTCATTGGTGTTCGGGTTGCGGTCGTACTCGGTGCCGAGCTGGCCGGTGTTGCCCTGGTCGCGCAGAGTCTGCATCTGCTGGTCGTACTCCTCCTGGGAGACGATCTCGACGTTGAAGAGCATCTCCGAGTGGTACTCGCCGCACAGCTCGGCGCACTTGCCCTGGAAGGTGCCCTCATCGCCGGTGGTGAACGACAGGTAGTTGGTCTGGTTCGGGATCATATCCATCTTCTCGAGGAAGGCGGGGACCCAGAACGAGTGGATGACGTCGCGGGAGGTGATCTCCAGCTCGATATCGCTGTCGGCCGGCAGATACAGCGTGGGCAGCGTGTCCTCGACGCCCTCCGAGCCGTCCGTGTTCAGATGCGCCTGCGTGCCCGAGTAGTAGACGTCGTCATCGGTGTAGTTGAAGTCCCAGGCCCACTGCTTGCCGATGACCTGGATGGTGGTGTCCGGGTTGTCATGGCGCGGGGTGATGTCCGCCAGTACGCGCTCCGAGAACACGAACAGCGTGACGACCAGAGCGATCGGCACGAAGGTGTAGAAGATCTCCAGCGGCAGGTGGTAGGCGACCTGGCGGGGATAGCCGACCTCGTTCTTGCGACGGCGGTAGGCGATCATGCACCACAGCATCAGGCCCCAGGTCACCAGGCCGACGGCCATGGCCGCGATCCACGAGCCGACCCACAGGTCCAGGATGGCCTGAGCGTTGTCCGTGGGGGCAGAGTCCCCCACCGGCATGAATCCGTTGCGGACCTGCTGGTTCAGCTCCGCGGAGCAGCCCGTCAGGGCGAGCAGCGCTGCGCCTCCGAGTGCGCTCAGCGTGAGCGTCCGGCGGCGTCGGCTGACGGTTCGGGAAAGCGAACTCACAGACAGCCCTTCCTGTTCTCGATCGCGGTCCTGCCCGTCCGAGTGCTGGCGACGGTCAGGAGCCTGGGGTTTCTCCTGGAGTTTACCCCCTGCGCCCCGAACGTGCTGACACTTCGTCAGCCGTGTGTCCTGGTTTCCGGGGCATGCTGCCGCCCCAGGCTGGGGCTCGCAGCCCGGCACGACGAAGGCCCCGCAGCTCCCCTCGAGGGGAGCCGCGGGGCCTGGCGCCGATGCGCGGCGCGGATCAGCTGAAGGAGTCGCCGCAGGCGCAGGAGCCCTGCGCATTGGGGTTGTCGATGGAGAAGCCCTGCTTCTCGATGGTGTCCTCGAAGTCGATGGTGGAGCCCTCGAGGTAGGGCACCGACATCTTGTCGACGATGACCTCGACGCCGTCGAAGCCCTTGGCCGCGTCGCCGTCGAGGACGCGCTCGTCGAAGTAGAGCTGGTAGATCAAACCGGAGCAGCCGCCGGGCTGCACGGCCACGCGCAGGCGGAGGTCGGTGCGGCCCTCCTGCTCGAGCAGGGCGCTGACCTTCTGCGCGGCGGTCTCGGTCAGGGTGACCCCGTGCGTGGGCAGTCCCTCGGTGGTGACGGTGTCGGTGGTGACGGTCATGCGCTCTCTCCTCCTTGCTGTCCGCCCTCGAAGACGAGGAGCGGGACGTGGCAGCCTTGCTGCAACCTGGAACCAGTGTGGACCCGAGAACATTCCCGCGTCCATCCGCCGCGCGGCCGCGGCGCGCACGACGGCTCCGGCGCGCCGGGGCAGCGGCTCAGCTGCCCGACGAGGCCGCCCGAGCCGCGAGCCACAGCGCCTCGGCGAAGATCGCTCGGCGGTAGTCCTCCAGATGCAGGGACTCGTCGATCCCGTGGGCGCGCGTGTCCGGGTCCTCGATCCCCGTGACGAGGATCGCGGCCTCCGGGTACATGGCCTGCAGGTCGGCCGTGAACGGGATCGATCCGCCCATGCCCATCTCCACGCTGGGACGGCCCCAGGCCGCGCCCAGCGCCCAGAGCATCTCCTGGGCGGGAGGGGCCGAGGTGTCGGTGGCGAAGGCGGGACCGGTCTCCTCGATCTCGACCTCCACCCGGGCGCCGAAGGGAGCGTGCGACTCGAGGTGGCTCACCAGGGCCCGCGCGGCCTCCTTCGGATCCTGGCCAGGGGCGATGCGCAGCGAGATCTTGGCCCGGGCGCTCGGGGCGATCGTGTTCGAGGCGACATCCACGGCGGTCGCGTCGAAGCCGGTGATCGAGATCGCCGGCTGCGTCCACAGCCTCGAGGTCAGGCTCCCCCGCCCGGCCAGCCGGACGTCCGGCAGCACTCCGGCATCGGCGCGGAACTGCTGCTCGTCGTAGTGCAGCTGCTCGCCGCTCTCGGCTCCCTCGTGGCGCTGCAGGCCCTCGACGGCCACGGCGCCGTCGTCGTCGTGCAGCGTGGCGATCAGACGGGAGAGCAGCGTGGGCCCGTCCAGCACCGGCCCGCCGTAGCCGCCGGAATGGAGGGTGTGGTCCACGCCGCTGACCTCGACGATCGCGCCCACGACGCCCCGAAGGCTGGTGGTCAGCGTGGGGACCCCGACCTGCCAGTTGGCGGAGTCGGCGATGACGATCGCATCGGCGGCCAGGGCCGAGCTGTGGCGGGCCAGGAACTCGGCGAAGTGCGGGGAGCCCGCCTCCTCCTCCCCCTCGATGAACATGGTGATGCCCAGGCCGTGGTCCTCTCCGAGTATCCGGCGCAGCACGCGCACGGCGGCCACGTGGGCCAGCACGCCTGCCTTGTCATCGGCTGCGCCTCGGCCCCACAGGCGGCCGTCGCGCTGCTGGGCCTCGAACGGCGGGGTGGTCCAGGCGGAGAGCTCTCCTGGGGGCTGGACATCGTGGTGGGCGTAGAGCAGGACCGTCGGGCGCCCTTCTGCGGCTTCCCTCCGGGCCAGGATCGCCGGGTGGGACTCGGAGCCGTCGGCCGCGTGGATCTCGACCGAGTCGAAGCCCTCGGCCTCGATCAGCGCGGCGACGGCCTTCGCCGATCGCTCGAGGGGCTCCTGGTCGAACGAGTCCCAGGCGATGCCGGGGATCGCCACCAGCTCGGTGAGCTGATCGATCACAGTCTCGAAATCGTCGTCGACCGCCCGGCGGAAGGCCTCGCGGTCGATGCCGGCCACATGGGCGGGGGCCGTCAGGGGCGGTGTCTGCTCGCTGTCGCTCATGGACGCCGATCCTAGCGACGACAGCGCGCTGCGTCGCGGGCGGTCGTCTAGACTCGACGGGTGATCGGACGCAGAAGCAAGGAAGCACAGACCACCGACGAGCCCGTCGGCGGCTCCACGGCCGCCGCCCCGGAGGCCGAGCAGACGGAGCACGACGAGGCTCGGCACCGCGGTCCCAAGACCGAGGGCAAGGGCCGTCCCACGCCCTCGCGCCGTCAGCAGGAGGCCGCGCGCGTGCGCCCGCTGGTCCCGGAGGACCGCAAGGCCGCCAAGCAGGCCGACCGCGCCGCCCGGCGCGAGCAGCGCCTCACGGCCCAGCAGGGGATGGCCGCCGGCGACCGCCGCTACCTGCCCGCACGCGATCAGGGCGAGCAGAAGGCCTTCGTGCGCGACTGGGTCGACTCCCGCTGGAACGTCGCGGAGGTCCTCATGCCCATCGCGCTGATCGCCCTGGTCTTCCTGCTGATCCCCTCCGGGTTGCAGCAGATCGGTGTGGCCGTGTTCTACGCGCTGATCGCCATGGCGGTGCTCGACAGCATCCTGCTGGTCATCGGCGTGCGTCGCGGCCTGAACCGCAAGTTCGGCAGCCGCGAGTCCGGCACGAGCTTCTACGCGGTGACCCGCGCCATGAACCTGCGCTCGACTCGCATGCCCCGCCCCCAGGTCAAGCGCGGCCAGCGCCCCTCCTGAGTCTCCCTCCTCGCTCCTGCGCGGTGCGAGCAGCTGTGCTGAAGGCCCTCTCCCCGCGGGGAGAGGGCCTTCAGCCGCTCCTGAGGGCTCGTGCTCAGCCCCGGCGCGCGCGGCGGCCCGGACGGCGGCTCCCGCGACGCAGCCCGCGCACGATCCTGGCGGCGTAGAACGGCCCCTCGTAGAGGAAGGCCGTGTAGCCCTGGACCAGATCGGCACCGGCCTCCAGCCGGCGCCGGGCGTCCTCGGCGGAGGCGACTCCCCCGGCGGCGATGATCGTGAGCCGGTCCCCCACGTGCGCGCGGACGATGCGCAGGACCTCCTCGGCCCGCGGGGCCAGCGGCGCGCCCGAGAGGCCTCCGGCGCCGATCTTCGCGACCGCCCCCGGATCGGTGCGCAGCCCCAGGCCATCGCGGGCGATCGTCGTGTTCGTGGTGGCGATCCCGTCCAGGCCCAGCTCCAGGGCCAGGTCGGCAACAGCGCGGACGTCGTCATCGGCCAGGTCCGGGGCGATCTTCACGAGCAGTGGGATGCGGCGCCCCGCAGCGGCCTCGGACTCCTCCCGCACGGCGGCGAGGATGGGCCGCAGCGACTCGACGGCCTGCAGCTCGCGCAGTCCCGGGGTGTTCGGCGAGGAGACGTTGACCATCATGTAGTCGGCCAGCGGAGCGAGCTGGCGGGTCGAGGCGCGGTAGTCGGCCACGGCGTCCTCGAGCGCGACCGCCTTGGTCTTGCCGATGTTGACCCCGATGACCGGACGGGCCCGCCCGGACCAGTCGGCGTCGAGCTCGCGACGGGCCCGGGCCAGGCGAGGTGCGACGGCTGCGGCGCCGTCGTTGTTGAAGCCCATCCGGTTGATGACGGCGCGGTCCTCGACCAGGCGGAACAGCCTCGGCTGCGGGTTGCCCGGCTGCGCCTGGGCGGTCACCGTCCCGATCTCCACATGCCCGAAGCCCAGGTCCGCCAGCGCGGGGATCCCCTGGGCGCCCTTGTCGAAGCCGGCGGCCAGTCCGAAGCGCGACGGGAAGCGCAGGCCCATGACCTCCACGGCCTGATCGCGACCGGGCCCGCACAGCCGGCGCAGCACCGCCGAGACGCCGAGGCTGCGGCACAGGCGGATGCCCAGGAAGCCGAGGTGATGGGCCCGCTCGGGATCCATCCCGGAGAACGCGAGGCGGAAGAACATAGGGTAGAGGCGCATGACCGACATTCTCGCAGAATGCCGGCGCCCTTCCCTCGCATCGCGCCCCAGGAGGCCCGCCATCGTGCCCAGCGTGCAGGAGCAGGCCCTCGCCCCGGATGGCGGGAGTGCGGAGGGGCCGTGGAGCGAGGATGTGCTGGGACCGGGGTTCCAGGCCCGACGGCTTCGGGTGACGGGGCGCGGGGTCCACGATCGCGCCACGCTGGTGCGCCACCTCCCCGGGCAGGACCCCGGCTGCGAGCAGGATCCCGACCGCGGTCCCACGGACGCCGAGGCGCGGCAGCGGCCCGCCGGCACGGTGATCTACGTCCACGGGTGGTCGGACTACTTCGCGAATCCCGAGCTCGCCCGCACGGTCTCGGCGGCCGGGTTCCGCTTCTACGCCGTGGACCTGCACGGCTACGGCCGCGCCCTGGACGACGACATCCTGGCCCGTCCGGACGTCCCCGGCTACGCCGAGTCCATGCGCGAGTACCGCGAGGACCTGCAGCAGGCCGTGCGCGCGATCGCCGAGGACGGCGCACCGGCCGAACCGGGGCGCATCGTGTGGATCGGGCACTCGACCGGAGGGCTGCTGCTCAGCCTTGCGGCCCTGCTGGCCCAGGAGCCTCCGGCGGGCCTCGCACTGGCCACGCCGTGGATCGCCTCGCATGCCCACGACCTCACGGGCCGGGCCCTGGTCGCCGTGCTGCGGAGGGTGCCGCGGCGCTGGCACGGCCGTCCGCTGCCGCTGCGGCTGACGAGCAGCTACTACCGCAGCCTCTCGGCCGACCACGAGGGTGAATGGGAGCTGGACCCGCGCTGGCGCCCGCAGACCTCGTTCCCGCTCACGGTCGGCTTCCTGCTGGCCGCGCACCAGGGGCATCTGCGGCTGCGCCAGCTGCACCTCGCCGGATCCCAGGTGCAGGCCCCGGTGCTGCTGCAGACCGCCCGCGCCAGCCTGTTCCTGCCGTGGTGGACTCCGCTGGCCAGCCGCCGCGACACGGTGCTGGACGTGCGGCAGGTGCGGCGCGGGATCGGGGTGCTGTCCCGTACGCCGCGGGTGATCTCCTACGACAGCGGCCTGCACGACATCCACCGCTCCGCCCCGCAGGTGCGCGAGCGGGCCTTCGCCGATCTCAGCGGGTGGCTGCGCGAGATCGCACAGCGCCTGCCCGGCGGCTGAGGACCGGCTCAGGCGCCGCCGGTCACCTTGTCCACGGCCCCGCCGTAGCGGCGGTCGCGACGGGCGAACTCCTCGACGGCGGCCCACAGCGTCCGACGATCGACGTCCGGCCACAGGACGTCCTGGAAGACGAGCTCGGCGTAGGCCGACTGCCACAGCATGAAGTTGGAGATCCGCTGCTCTCCGGAGGAGCGCAGGAACAGATCGACGTCCGGCAGATCCGGCTCGTCGAGGTAGGCCTGAAGGGTCTTCTCGTCGATCTTCCGAGGGTTGAGGCGGCCGTCGGCGGCATCGCGGGCCATGGCGGCTGCGGCATCGGCGATCTCGGCCCGTCCGCCGTAGTTCACGCACATGGTCAGCGTGGCGACGTCGTGGTCGCGGGTCTCCCGCTCGGCGGTCTCGAGCCGGTCGATCACCGAGCGCCACAGGCGCGGCCTGCGCCCCGCCCAGCGGATCCGCACGCCCCACTCGTGGAACGTGTCGAGCTGGCGCTGCATGACCTCGGCCGTGAAGTTCATGATGAAGGCGACCTCGCTGGGCGAGCGCTTCCAGTTCTCGGTCGAGAACGCGTAGGCCGAGACGTACGGGATGCCCATCTCGATGGCCCCGGCGACCACGTCCACCAGGGCGCGCTCGCCGGCGCGGTGGCCATCGTTGCGCGGCAGGCCGCGCTCATTGGCCCAGCGCCCGTTGCCGTCCATCACCACGGCCACATGCCGCGGCACGAACTGGGCCGGGATCGGCGGAGCCACGGCACCGGAAGGGTGGGCCGGGGGCGGGGAGAAGCGGCTCACAGGGGTCCTCTCGACGGGGATCAGTCGCGCTCGACGAGCGGCAGCGACTTCACGGCGTGCTCCAGGTGGAACTGGACGTAGGCGCCGATGATACCGGCGGCGGCCCGGGCTGTGCGGGGATCGACCGCATCCACCCGGGGCCAGTCGCCGTCCAGCAGCGCCTGCAGGTGGGCGACCACGCGGACGTCCGGCGACAGCGAGCCGGGCGGGCGGCAGCGATCGCAGACCATCCCGCCCAGCTGCGCGCTGAACGACCGATGCGGACCCGGGTCCCCGCACTGGGCGCAGACCGTGAACGACGGCGCCCACCCCGCCGCGGCCACGGCCCGCAGCAGGTACGAGTCCAGCAGCTGATCCGGGGCGTGCAGCCCCCGCGCCAGAGCGGAGAGGGCGCCGATCAGCAGGTCGTACTGCGGCCGGGTCTCCTGGCCGTCGTCGGTCGAGAGCTGCTCGGCCGCCTCGACCATGGCCGCTGCCGCGGTGAACCGGGAGTAGTCCGAGGCGATCGCCGTGGACCACGTCTTGCGCGCCACCGCCTGGGAGACGATGTCCAGGCTACGGCCGTGCACGAGCTGCAGGTCCGAGAGGGTGAACGGCTCGAGCCGGGAGCCGAACTTGGAGCTCGTGCGCCGCACGCCCTTGGCCACGGCCCTGACCTGACCGTGCTCCCGCGTCAGCAGGATCACGATCCGGTCGGCCTCCCCCAGCGGGTAGGTCCGCAGCACGACCCCGGTGTCCCGATAGGACGCCGAGGCGAACGACGAGCCACGGGCCACGGCGGTCTCAGGCCTCCTGCGACGCCGCGCGGGCCGCGCGGTTGACCGCCGAGACGACGGCCTTCAGCGAGGAGCGCGTGGTCGAGGAGTCGATGCCCGCGCCCCACAGGACCTGCTCCCCCACCGCGAGCTCGACGAACGAGGCCGCGTGGGCGTCCGAGGCCGCCGAGAGCGTGTGCTCCGAGTAGTCGAGCAGGCGCAGGTCGACGCCCTCGGCGCGCAGGATCTGGATCAGGGCGTCGATGGGGCCGTTGCCGCTGGCGGAGCGCTGGCGCGCGGCGCCGTCGATCTCCAGGCCGAGGTCCAGGCGGGTGTCGCCGTCGCTGTCCGAATGCGTGCTGATCGAAGTCAGACGGTAGCGGCCCCAGCGGTTGCCGTCGTGATCGGCAGGCAGGTACTCGTCCTGGAAGATCTCCCAGATCTGCTCGCCGCTGATCTCGCTTCCGCTGTCCTCCGTGTGGCGCTGGACCACGCCGGAGAACTCGATCTGCGCACGGCGCGGGAGGGTGAGCCCGCGCTCGGTCTTCAGGAGGTAGGCCACCCCGCCCTTGCCGGACTGCGAGTTCACGCGGATCACGGCCTCGTAGGAACGGCCCAGGTCCTTGGGATCGATCGGCAGGTACGGCACGGCCCACTCGAGCTCCTCGACCGAGACGCCCTGGCGCTGGGCATCGGCCTGCATGGCGTCGAAGCCCTTGTTGATCGCGTCCTGGTGCGAGCCGGAGAAGGCCGTGAAGACCAGGTCGCCGCCGTACGGGGAGCGCTCGGGGACCGGAAGCTGGTTCGCAGTCTCCACGGTGGAGCGGATGTGGGCGATGTCCGAGAAGTCGATCATGGGATCCACGCCCTGGGTGAGCATGTTCAGCCCCAGGGTCACCAGATCCACGTTGCCGGTGCGCTCGCCGTTGCCGAAGAGGCACCCCTCGATGCGATCCGCCCCGGCCAGGTAGCCCAGCTCGGCGGCGGCCACGCCGGTGCCGCGATCGTTGTGCGGGTGCAGGGACAGGATCGTCGAGTCGCGGTGGTACAGGTTGCGCGTCATCCACTCGATCGAATCGGCGTAGACGTTGGGGGTCGCCATCTCGACGGTGGCCGGCAGGTTCAGGATCATCTCTCGGTCGCCGCCGATCTCGAAGGTCTCGGCGACCTCGTTGGAGATCCGCGCCGCGAACTCGAGCTCGGTGCCGGTGAACGACTCGGGCGAGTACTCGTAGACGATCCTGGTGTCGGTCGTGGCCGCGAGCTGCTCCTCGTACTTCATGCACAGGCGCGCACCCGTCAGGGCGATGTCGACGATCCCGTCCTCATCCGAGCGGAACACCACCCGGCGCTGGAGGACCGACGTCGAGTTGTAGAGGTGCACGATCGCCTGCGGGGCGCCGGCGATGGCCTCGAACGTGCGCTGGATGAGGTGCTCGCGCGACTGGGTCAGGACCTGGATCGAGACGTCCTCGGGAATGCGGTCCTCGTCGATGAGGCGGCGCACGAAGTCGAAGTCGACCTGCGAGGCGGACGGGAAGCCGACCTCGATCTCCTTGTAACCCATCTTCACGAGCAGCTCGAACATCATCAGCTTGCGCTGGGAGTCCATGGGGTCGATCAGGGCCTGGTTGCCGTCGCGCAGATCCACGGCGCACCAGCGCGGGGCCTGCGTGATGATCTTGTCCGGCCAGGTGCGATCCGGCAGGGAGAACGGGATCTGTTCGTGGAACGGGAGGTACTTGTGCGTGGGCATGCCCGAGGGCTTCTGGCGATTCTGCATGGGTGTACCTGTCTCTGACGCCGCGCGGGAGCACCGCGCGGCATGGGTGAGAAGTGGACCGGGCCGGGCATGACGAGCGCCGCAGCGGGATCCGGCCCTTCCTGGCGATCTCGGCGCCCCGGCGACCGTGGCGGTCAGGGGCGGGATCAGGCCAGGATCAGGACCCGCTGCGGCAGATCAGCAGTAGCTTCGCGGCCGTGCACATGGCCTCGACCGTATCACCACGGACCGGCCTCTGAGGCACTGCCCGCGGCATCACTGCTGGCAGGTGAACTGCTCGGCCGTCTGACCGCTGTACTGCTCCGGGACCTCGGAGTCGACGGCCATGGTCTGACCCTCGGCGAAGTCCTCCCCGACCGTCAGGGAGACGCCGCTGGCGAGGTCCGCGCTGTGGGCGATCTGGGAGTCGGGGATCCCGAGCTCGTCGGCGATCTGCTCGGCGGCCCCCTCCCATCCCAGGGCGTAGTGCAGCTGAGTGCCCGGCAGATCCTCCTCGGACCGCTCGCCGAGCTCGGCGAGGTCGTAGCCGGCCTCGCCGAGCCGGTCGACCAGCTCCTGGTCGCGGTCCTCGGCGCCCGAGGCGTTGATCACCGTGACCGGCACCGTCTCCGGGCTGAAGTCCTGGGCCTCGGGGGTGGCCTGCCGGGTCGGCGCGGCGGTGGCAGCTGCGCTGCCGCTCGAGCTCGCCGACGGCGACGCGGAGGCCTCCGGCTGCCCGTCCTCGGTCAGGGAGCCGTCCTGGCGCAGGACCTCGAAGAGCTCCTCGGCCGGCTCCTCGTCGAGCTGCAGGCGGTTGGGATCCTCCGGGTAGACCTCGGCGGGCACCGACACGAAGACCACGCGCGAGAGGTCCACATTCGCCAGCTCCCCGGCCAGCCCCACGATGCGCGTGACATTGCCCAGCTCCTGGTCCACATGGAGGTTCTGGGTCATGACATCGGCGATCTCGTAGAGCGCCGGCAGATTGCTCAGGGTGCCCTCGGCCTTCAGCTTGCGCGCCAGCGAGGACATGAACTGCTGCTGCGAGCGGATGCGGGACTCGTCGCCGCCGTCGCCGAAGGCCGCCCGGGAGCGCAGGAACGCCAGGGCCTGCTCGCCCTCCACCGTGGAGGTGCCCGCCGACAGCTCCAGTCCGGACTTGGGATCGTCGACCTCGTGGTTCACGCAGACCTCCACGCCGCCCACGCTGCGCGACAGCTCGGTCACGGCGTCGAAGTCGGCGAGCATGAAGTGATCGATGCTCAGGCCGGTGAGCTCATTGATCGCTGCCACCGTGCAGCCGGGGCCGCCGTTCTCCCCCGCCGAGTTGAGCATGGCGGCATCCTGCGCAGGGTAGGTCTGGCCGGTCTCCGGATCCGTGCACTCGGGGATCTCCACCATCAGATCGCGGGGGAAGGACACGACCGTGACGTCCTCGCGGTCCTCCGAGATGTGGGCCAGCATCATGACGTCCGTCTTGCCGCCGCCGTTGCCCTCCTCGACCTCCCCGTAGCGGGAGTTGCCCTCACCGGCGCGGGTGTCCGAGCCGAGGATGAGGATGTCGGTGGCCCCGGAGTCCTCCGCCTCTTCCTGCCCCAGGTTCAGCGGGCTGGTGACCAGGTTCTGCTGCAGCTTGAAGATGCTCAGCCCGCCGATGCCCACCACGACGGCCAGAAGCATGGCCGCGATGATCAGTCCCCAGCGCCGCCCCTCCGGCGGCGCGGACGCGGCACTCCAGTGACGACCGAGCTGCTCCGGCTCGGTGGTGCGCTCGTCGGCTGCTGCGTCATCTCGGGGGTGTGTGCTCACGTGCTCTGTTCCGGTCGATCTGGGGGGGTGGCCTCGAGGCTTCAGAAGCCGAGCCGTGACATCTGCCGCGGGTCGCGCTGCCATTCCTTGGCCACCTTCACGTGCAGGCTGAGGTAGACCCGGGTGCCGAGCAGCCGCTCGATCGAAGCACGGGACGTGGCGCCGATCTCCCGGAGGCGGGCCCCTTGCTTGCCGATCACGATGGCCTTCTGCGACGGGCGCTCCACATACAGCGAGACGTGCACGTCCAGCATGGGATCGTCCTCGGGCCGGTCCTCGCGCGGGATCATGTCGTCGCACACGGCAGCCAGGGAGTGCGGCAGCTCGTCGCGCACGCCTTCCAGGGCCGCCTCGCGCACGAGCTCGGCCACGAGCGTCATCTCCGGCTCGTCCGTGAGGTCGCCGTCCGGGTACAGCGGCGGGGAGATCGGCATATGCGAGATCAGCAGCTCGGCCAGCTCCTCGAGCTGGAAGCTGTCGACCGCCGAGACGGGGATGACATCGGCGAATCCGATGTCCTCGGGCACCGGAGTCGGCGTGTAGTCGCGGCCGCGCTTCCTGGCCCTGATGCCCTGACGGCGCTGGAACTCCACGTGCTCCGCGGTGAGCACCTCGCGACCCATGGCCTCCACGGCCATGAGCCGCTCGGCGAGCTCCCCGCGATCGACCTTGTCCGCCTTGGTGATGATCGCGACGATCGGCTTGCGCCCAGCACTGGCAAGCTGCTGGGCGATGAAGCGGTCGCCGGGGCCGATCTTCTCGTCCGCCGGGATGCAGAAGCCCAGGACGTCGACCTCGCTGAGGGTCTCGCTCACGAGCTCGTTGAGCCGCTCCCCCAGCAGCGTGCGCGGGCGGTGGACCCCCGGCGTGTCGACGAGCACGAGCTGGCCGCTGTCCCGGTGCACGATCCCGCGGATGGTGTGGCGCGTGGTCTGCGGGCGGTTGGACGTGATCGCGATCTTCTCGCCGACCAGCGCATTGGTCAGCGTGGACTTGCCGACGTTGGGCCGTCCCACGAAGACGGCGAAGCCCGCGCGCGTCTGTGCGGGGTCATCCCACTGCGCGGGGCCGCCGGTCCGGGTTGTCTCGCTCATCTTCAGGTGCTGCTCTCAGGTGTCGTGGTGAGGACGGGATGGCCGCTGCGTTGCGCTCGGCGGCGGTTCAGCGGATGGTCTCGGCGGGGGCCTGCCGGCCCAGGAAGCCGCTGAGCAGCTGTCGCTGCAGGGCGAACATGGTCGTGCGCTCGTCGTCCTCGGCATGGTCGTGGCCGAGCAGGTGCAGGATGCCGTGCACGGTCAGCAGGGCGAACTCGTCCTCGGTGCTGTGCCCGGCCTCGGCGGCCTGCCTGGCGGCCACCGGCGGGCACAGGACGATGTCCCCGAGCACGCCCTCGGTCGGCTCCTGGGCGGTGCCGGCGCGCAGCTCGTCCATGGGGAAGGACAGGACGTCGGTGGGCCCGGGAAGATCCATCCACTGCACGTGCAGCTCGGACATCTCATCCTCGTCGACCACGGCGATCGACAGCTCGACGGACTTCGACAGGTGCAGCTCGCGGAAGCAGTGCTCGACCAGCTCCCGCTGCCGCGCCGGGACGTACGCCTCCCAGCTGGCGCGATCGGCGGCCGTGGCGTCCTCCGGCAGCGGGCGGATGTCGAACTCGACGCTCATGCGCCCTCCCCCTGCTGCTCCTGTGCGTCCTGCGACGTCCCGCGCTGGGCTGCGGCCTCACGACGGGCGTCCTTGCGCTCGCGGCGCTCCTGGCGCCGGCGGTTGGTCACGCCGAAGACCTCGTAGGCATCGACGATCCGCCCCACCAGCTCGTGGCGCACGACATCGTCGCTGGTCAGC
The DNA here is from genome assembly GCF_016907795.1 of Kocuria palustris. Classification (NCBI taxonomy): domain Bacteria; kingdom Bacillati; phylum Actinomycetota; class Actinomycetes; order Micrococcales; family Micrococcaceae; genus Kocuria; species Kocuria palustris. The sequence goes on along the minus strand of NZ_JAFBCR010000001.1, from coordinate 177,494 downwards.
TCCGGGAAGGCGATGTCCTCGACGCCGTGGAGGATGTGCTCGACCTGGCGCAGGCCCGAGGACGTGCCGCCGGGCAGGTCCACCTGGGTGATGTCGCCGGTGACCACGATCTTGGAGCCGAAGCCCAGGCGCGTGAGGAACATCTTCATCTGCTCGGGCGTGGTGTTCTGGGCCTCGTCGAGGATGATGAAGGAGTCGTTGAGCGTGCGCCCGCGCATGTAGGCCAGCGGGGCCACCTCGATGGTCCCGGCCTCCATGAGCTTGGGAATCGCGTCCGGGTCGAGCATCTCGTGCAGGGCATCGAAGAGCGGCCGCAGGTAGGGGTCGATCTTCTCGTTGAGGGAGCCGGGCAGGAAGCCCAGCCGCTCGCCGGCCTCGACCGCGGGACGCGTGAGGATCAGCCGCGAGACCTCCTTGCGCTGCAGCGCCTGCACCGCCTTGGCCATGGCCAGGTACGTCTTGCCCGTGCCGGCCGGGCCGATGCCGAAGGTCACGGTGTGGTCGTCGATGGCGTCCACGTAGAGCTTCTGGTTGATCGTCTTGGGGCGGATGGTGCGCCCGCGCGAGCTGAGGATGTCCTGGTTCAGAGCGCTCGAGGGCCGTGCCGCCGCATCCCTGCCCAGGATGCCCATCAGCTGCGCGATCACCTGCGGGGTGACGAGCGTCCCCTGGGAGGCCAGGGCTCGGATCTCCTCGAGCAGCGCGACGACGACGGCGACGTCCTCCGCGCGGCCGTCGACCGAGACGGTGAGGTCGTGGGCGCGCAGATGGGTGCCCGGACGGGCCAGCTCGATCTGGGTCAGCGCGGAATCGGCCTGGCCGATGCTGCGCACCATGGTCTCGCGGTCGTGGAAGACGACGGTGCGCCGCACGCGCTCCTGCTCCGGAGACGTGTCCTGCGCGGGTGCCCCGACGGGACGCTGCGGGTCCGCTTCGGTGTCCGAGAGGGTGCTGTGATCCATGGTGAGGGCCGTGTGGCCGCTGCCGCCTTCCGTTGCGCTGCGCGTGGTCTGCTCCGCACGGGAGGCTGCAGCTGGTGCAGGCCGAGGTGCGGTTCGAGGGCCCATGCTATCCCGCCGGTGCGACGCGCCGGCGGGCGGCTGCGCCGCCGTGGATGCTCACCAGCGCCCGAGGGCGCAGGACAGCACGGCCACGGCAGCGGCCCCTGCCGTGGAGGAGCGCAGGACCTCCGGGCCCAGCAGCATCGGCTGAGCCCCGGCCTGCACGAAGCGCTCGAGCTCGGTGTCCGAGACGCCGCCCTCCGGGCCCACGATCAGCCCGATCCCCTCCAGGTCCTCGTGGGACGCCAGCTCCGGAAGCAGCTCGGTGAGACGCTGCTGCGCGCTCTCGTGCAGGACCAGCCAGCGCGTGCCCGGCGCCTCCTCGATGAGCCGGGCCAGCGAGGAGCTCGTGACCGGCTCGCGCAGCTGCGGCCAGCGACCCCGTCGGGACTGCTTGGCCGCCGAAGTCAGGGCGGACTCCCACTTGGCCAGCTGCTTGGCCTGGCGCTCGGGGCGCAGCTTGGCGATCGAGCGCTCGGCCTGCCACGGGATCACGGCCTCGACGCCGAGCTCGGTGCAGGACTCGACGGCCTGCAGATCACGGTCGCCCTTGGCCAGGGCCTGCACGAGGATCAGCTCGGGGCTGCGCGCCGGCTCCTGCACGGAGTCCTCGACGCGCAGCTCGATCCGGTCGCCGGCGGCGCTCACGACGCTGCCGGTGACCCGCAGCCCGCGGCCGTCGACGAGCTCGAGCCGCTCGCCGGTGCTCAGGCGCCGCACGGTGGCGGCGTGGCGGGCCTCCGGGCCGCTGAACACGATCTGCTCCCCCGCGCCGGCGCCGAGCATCTCGGTCTCGGCGAGGAAGACGGGCAGCGTGGTCATGTCCGGCGCCTCACTGATCCGCGAAGCGGTCGCGCAGCCGCGAGAAGAACCCGCCGCCGCCCCCGCGCTCCTGCGTGCGGCTCACGGCGGTTCCGGTGTGCTGCTCCTCGCCGCGCAGGGAGGCCAGCCGGGTGAGCAGCTCGCGCTGCTCGCCGGTGAGGTCCTCGGGGGTCTCGACCTCCAGGTGCACCACCAGATCGCCGCGCTCCCCGCTCTGGCTGCGCAGCCGGGTGGAGCCCAGGCCCTCGACCCGGCGGGTCTGACCCGACTGGGTGCCTGCGGGGATCGAGATCTCCTGGGGGCCGTCGAAGGTGTCGAGCTTGAGGGTGGTGCCCAGCGCGGCCGAGGTCATGGGGATCCGCACGGTGACGTGCAGGTCGTCGCCGTCGCGGGTGAACGTGGGGTCCTGGGTGACCTTGGTCTCCACGTACAGGTCGCCGCTGGGGCCGCCGGCCACGCCGGCCTCGCCCTGCCCCGACAGGCGGATGCGCACTCCGCTGCGCACGCCGGCGGGGATCTTGACGTTCAGCGGGCGCTTGTCGCGCACGCGCCCGTGGCCGTAGCACTCCTGGCACGGGGACTTGATGACATCGCCGTAGCCGCGGCAGGTGGGGCACTCGGCCACGGTCATCACGGTGCCCAGGGGCGAGCGGATGGGCTGGCGGACCTGGCCCTGGCCGCCGCAGTCGGTGCACTGCTCGGGGTGGGTGCCCGGCTGGCAGCAGGTGCCCTGGCACTCGGGGCACACGACCGCGGTGTCCACCGTGATCCGCTTCTGGGTGCCGAAGACGGCCTCCTGCAGGGAGACGTCCACGGTGATCAGGGCGTCCTGGCCCTGGCGCGTGCGGGACTTGGGGCCCTGGGCTCCGCCGCCCTGGAAGAAGGCGTCGAAGATGTCGCCGAAGCCCCCGAACCCGCCGCCGCCGAAGCCGCCTCCGCCGAAGCCGGACTCGCCGTTCTCATTGCCGGTGGCGTCGTAGATGCGCCGCTTCTCCGGGTCGGAGAGGACGTCGTTGGCGTGGGAGACGCGCTTGAACTCATCGGCGGCATCCGGCGACGGGTTGACGTCCGGGTGCAGCTGACGGGCCTTCTTGCGGTAGGCGCGCTTGATCTCCTCGGCGGAGGCGTCCCGGGACACGCCCAGGGTCTCGTAGTGATCGCTCACAGGTCGTTCCGTCCTCGTCATCTCTGGGATTCGTGGTCTGCGCGCCCCTCGCCGGGCGCATGGCCGGGCTCGAGGAGAGCGCGAGTCTGTTCGGTGCGGCTCAGCTGGGCAGCGAGCGCGAGAGGTAGCTGGCCACGGCGCGCACCGCCGCCATGGTCTGCGGGTAGTCCATGCGGGTGGGACCCAGCACGCCGAGCTTGGCCCTGCGCTGCGGACCGTATCCGGTGGCGACGACAGCGGTCTCGACCAGCGGGTCCGACGAGTCCTCCGCACCGATGCGCACGGCCACCCCGCGCTCGTCCTGCTCCATCTCCGAGAGCAGCTGCAGGAGGGTGACCTGCTCTTCGAGCGCCTCCAGCACGGGGCCGATGCTGCGGCGGAAGTCGTCGGTGGACTGGGCCAGGTTCGCGGTGCCTGCCAGCAGCATGCGCTGCCCGGACGCGCTGTCCAGCACGGCGGCCACGGCCGCGGCCGCCGCCTCCAGCAGGGGCTGCTCGGCCGGGGGCGCCTGCTGGGCCGCGGCCATCACGGCCGCACCGGCTCCGGCCAGCGGATGCCCGACGACCGCGCCCAGCAGCCTCGCCCGGGCATCCAGGACGACGGACTCGGCCACCGGCTCGGGCATGCGCAGCATCCGCTGGGAGACCCGGCCGTCGGTGGGGATCACGACCAGCAGGACCTGGTGCTCGTCCATGCGCACCAGCTCCAGGTGCCGCAGCGCGGCCGAGCTCACCGACGGGTACTGCACGACCGCCACCTGGTGGGTGAGCTGCGAGAGCAGGCGCACCGTGCGCTCCATGACGTCGTCGATGCCGTCGGCGCCCTCGAGCAGGGTCTGGATCGCGCGGCGCCGGGCCGGGGTCAGCGGCTGGACCGCCGCGATCCGGTCGACGAACTCGCGATACCCCTTGGCCGTGGGGATCCGACCCGAGGAGGTGTGGGGGGCCATGATCAGGCCCTCCTCCTCCAGCACGCCCATGTCGTTGCGCACGGTCGCCGAGGACACGCCGAGGGCGTGGCGCTCGACGAGGGCCTGGGAGCCCACCGGCTCCCGGGAGTGGACATAGTCCTCCACGATGGCCTGCAGGACCTGCAGCCGCCGGGGGTGATCCATGTTCCGCTCCTTCCTGCGCTGTGCGTGCTCGCTCGGAGGACCATTCTGGCACTCGGGGGCGCACACTGCTAAGCCAGTGTAGGCGGGCTCACGCCTCCGCGCTCGCACCGGGGCATTGGTACGCTCGCCGCTGATCCGCCCGGAGGCGCCCCCTCCGGCGCACCGCACCACCACGTCCGTCGATCTGGAGACCTCCATGCCCCCTTCGTCCTGGGGACCGCGCTCCCTCAGCGACCTGTCCGCCTCGAACCGCCCGCCCGAGCCGCGTCAGCTGCCGGTGGCCCGCGGCATGGTCCTCGAGGAGTTCGAGACCGGCTGGGTCGGGGCCGTGGTGCGTCTGGAGACGATCGGCGGCATGCGCGTGCTCAGCCTCGAGGACCGTCGGGGCAGGATCCGCAGCTTCCCCCTGGGACCCGGCTTCCTCTTCGAGGGCGAGCCCGTGATCGCGGCCGAGCCTCAGCGCCGCAGCGCACCCAAGGCTCCCGCGCGCACCCGCTCCGGGTCGGTCGAGGTGGAGGGCTTCCGCGCCCGCACGGCCCAGGCCTCCCGCATCTGGGTCGAGGGCAAGCACGACGCCGAGCTGGTCGCGAAGGTCTGGGGCCACGACCTGGCGGTCGAGGGCATCGTGGTCGAGCCGCTGCACGGCGTGGACGATCTGGCCGCGGCCGTCGCGGAGTTCTCCCCCGGGCCGTCGCGGCGCCTGGGCATCCTGGTCGATCACCTGGTCGCAGGCTCCAAGGAGTCCCGGATCGCCGAGGAGGCCATGCGGGTGCCGTCCGCCCCCGGCAACGTGGCGGTGCTGGGCCACCCGTACATCGACATCTGGCAGGCCGTGAAGCCCAGCGCCATGGGCATCCGCGCCTGGCCCGAGGTGCCGCGCGGGATCGATTGGAAGACCGGGATCTGCCGCGGACTGGGCTGGCCGCACGAGACCCCCGAGGACATCGGACGGGCCTGGAGCTCGATCCTCTCCCGCGTGGACACCTACGCCGATCTGGAGCCGGCGCTGCTCGGGCGCGTCGAGGAGCTCATCGACTTCGTCACGGTCCCCGGCAGCGCCTGAGCAACCCGTCACACGGGGCCTCGCACGAAGCCCTCGGAGGCCGTCAGCGGCTAGACTGTGCAGGACCCGAGCGCTTCCCCGACCCCCAGGGGACCTGCGGCGCCCGCACGACCGGCCCTGCCGGTCACACGACCTCGAAGGTGGACAGTGGCCGTCTCCAGCAGCAGCCCCCAGCGTCTCAGCGACTCCGGTGCCGAGCCGGACGACCTCGGCTCCGACGACCAGGCGGCCCTCGCTCCGAACGAGTACGAGGGGCTCAGCGCACAGCCCGGTCCGGTCTCCGTCTCGGACGATCAGCAGCTGGCCACGCTGACGCACATGCTCGGAGTGGTCGGCTGTGTGCCCAGCATGATCATCCACCGCTGGGCCAGGGGCCGCGCCCGCTTCACCGAGCAGGAGTCCCTGGAGGCCGCCAACTTCACGCTGCTGCCCACCCTCGTGGTGATCGCCGGCGCGCTGCTGGCCTTCATCCCGTGGGTCGGCTGGATCTTCGCCATCCTGGCCGCCGCAGCCTGGCTGATCCTCGCCATCTCCTCGGTCGCCGCAGCCGTCTCCGCCAACTCCGGGCGTCCGTACCGCTACCGCCTCAACTGGTACCTCTACGACGCCCTGGCCAGCCGACGCCAGGAGCGCCGCCGGGAGCGCGAGACCTCCGGTCCGGTCACAGCCCAGGGCCAGGTCGTCACCCCCAGCGGCCGCACCGCTGAGGCCCCAGAGCCGGGTCCCGGCGCGCAGAGCTGACCCGGACGCCGCACGGCACGCGCAGAGGGCCCCGCTTCGGCGGGGCCTTCTGCATGTCATCCGCAGGTCTGCCCGGCCGTGGACCGGCCGTTCCGACGGGTCCGAGAGCCCTGCGGCTCAGTCGACGAGCAGCCGCCGCACCACGGCGTCCCCGAGCAGGCGGCCGCGCAGCGTGAGCACGAGCCGGCCCTGCAGCGCGCTGCGGCCGTCGATCAGCTCCTCGGCCACCAGCCCCGCGATCTGCTCGCGCCCCTCCGGACGCAGCGCCGTCAGCGGCATGCCGTCTGCGATGCGGGATTCGAGCATCACGCGCTCCATGTACCGGGTGTCGTCGTCGAGCTGCTCGCGGCCCACGGCGGGAGAGAGGCCCCTGCGCACCGTCTGCGCGTACGGCATGGGGTGCTTGCGGTTCCACCAGCGCACGCCGCCCACGTGGCTGTGGGCGCCGGGGCCGACGCCCCACCAGTCCTGGTTGTGCCAGTAGGCGAGGTTGTGCGCCGAGCGGTTCTCCAGCGCGCTGCGCCCGCCCGCGACCCGGGACCAGTTGGAGATCTCGTACCACTCGAAGCCTGCCTCGGAGAGCATCTGCTCGGCGATCCCGTACTTCTCCGCCTGGTCGTCCGGGTCCACCGGGTCCACGTCGCCGCGGCGCATCTGCGCCGCCATGCGCGTGCCGTCCTCCACGATCAGGGAGTAGGCGGAGAGGTGGTCCGGCTCCAGGGAGATGGCCTGGCGCAGCGACTCCCTCCAGTCCTCGGGCGACTCCCCCGGCGTGCCGTAGATCAGATCCGTGCTCACGGACAGCCCGGCCTCCTTGGCCCACTGCACGACCCTCGGCACGTTCGCGGGATCGTGGGTGCGCTCCAGGGTGCGCAGGACGTGCGGCACCGCGGACTGGACGCCGAAGGACACGCGGGTGAATCCTCCGTCGGCCAGCGTCTGCAGGTCCTCCCGGGTCACCGAGTCGGGGTTGGCCTCGGTGGTGACCTCCGCGCCCTCCAGCAGACCGAAGCTCCCGCGGGCGCTGTCCAGGATCTCCACGAGCGCCGAGGACGCCAGCCGGGTGGGCGTGCCCCCGCCGAAGAAGACGGTGTGCAGTTCGCGGCGCGCCGCCCCGGAGCGCTCGAGCGCCTCGCGGGCGAACTCGATCTCGCGCACGGCCTCGAGGTGGTAGGCCGCCTGCGAGACGTCGGGGCCCAGCTCCAGGGCGGTGTACGTGTTGAAGTCGCAGTAGCCGCAGCGCACGGAGCAGAACGGCACGTGCACGTACAGGCCCAGGGTCCGCTCGTCGCTTCCGTGAGCGGCGGTCTCCGGGAGCAGTCCGTCCTCCGGAGGGGTCTCGCCATCGGGCAGAGAGGGCATCTTTATCCTTCGAGTTCTACTTCAGGTTTTGATTATTCGCACGGGCTTCACGTTCGACGTGAACTCCAGGACGGAGCTCTCGTGCAGGTCAGAGCGTGATCGCCAGGCCGGTGATGTCGTCGTGCACGGTCATCCGGGGCGCGCGTACGCGGCGGGGATCCGCTCGCTCGAGCCCACGCAGGCTCTGAGCGAGGGAGCCGGCCGAACCGCTGTGCAGCGCCTCGAAGAGCCCGCGCCGACCGGTGATCGCGAAGGGATCGACCACGCGCTCCAGACCGTCGGTGAGCAGACACACGCGCCGCTGCTCGGCCCCGGGGATCAGCTCCACGCGGGCATGCTGCGCGGCCTGCGGCGAGCCGCCGAGGATCCACAGCCCGTCCTCCGTGCTGCGTGTGCGCCGGTCCCGCATCTGCGCCTCGAGAAGCTCGGCGTAGGCGGCCTCAGCGCTGCGGCCCTGTGCTCGCAGCTCGTGCCAGCGGCGCAGCACTCGGGCCTCGCCGCCGGCGAACTGCGGATCGACGACCTCCAGGATCTGCCCACCGTCCTCGAGCCACAGCGGCGAGTCCCCCAGCACGAAGCATTCGAGGCCCTGGGCGGTGCGCCGGATCAGCGACAGCGTGGCCGTGGGGATCTCGGCCCCGGGCCAGCCGATCTCGATGCTGCGCTGGGCCTCGGCGCGGGCGGCCTCGACGATCTGGTGCAGGGGCTGGCTGCGCGCTCGAGCTCCGGCGTCGGCGAGGATCGCGCGCAGGGCTGCGGAGAGCCTCCAGGCGAAGCGGGCGACCTGCTCGTCGGCGCTGCGGGGGTCCTGGGCGCCCAGCGCTGTGGCCCCGTCGAGCACCCAGGCCGCCTGGAGCCGTCCGCTGGCATCGCGGGCCGTTCCCCAGGCGTCCTGCGTGCGCCGCTTCGCCGAGACGGCCACCACGGCCGGGCCGCAGATCACGACTACTTCTTCTTCTCCGGCTCGTCCGCCGACAGCGCCGCCACGAAGGCCTCCTGGGGGACCTCCACGCGACCGACCATCTTCATGCGCTTCTTGCCCTCCTTCTGCTTCTCGAGCAGCTTGCGCTTGCGGGTGATGTCGCCGCCGTAGCACTTGGAGAGCACGTCCTTGCGGATGGCCCGGATGTTCTCTCGTGCGATGATCCGCGAGCCGATCGCCGCTTGGACGGGGACCTCGAACTGCTGGCGCGGGATGAGCTCGCGCAGCTTGTTCGCCATGGTGGTGCCGTAGGAGTAGGCCTTGTCCTTGTGCGTGATCGCGGAGAAGGCGTCCACGCGCTCCCCCTGCAGCAGGAGATCGACCTTCACGAGCTCGGAGACCTCGTCGCCGTCGGCCTTCCAGTCCAGGGAGGCGTAGCCGCGGGTCTTGGACTTGAGCTGGTCGAAGAAGCCCACCACGATCTCGGCCAGCGGCAGGCGGTAGCGCAGCTCCACGCGGTCCTCGGAGAGGTAGTCCATGCCGCCCATCTGGCCGCGCTTGGACTGGGCGAGCTCCATGATGGTGCCCACGAACTCCGACGGCGCCAGGATCGTGGCCGCGACCATCGGCTCGCGGATCTCCTTGATCTTGCCCTCGGGGAACTCGGACGGGTTGGTGACCAGCAGCTCGGTGCCGTCCTCGGTCGTGACGTCGTAGGACACCGACGGCGCCGTGGCGATCAGATCCAGGTTGTACTCGCGCTCGAGGCGCTCGCGCGTGATCTCCAGGTGCAGCAGGCCCAGGAAGCCGCAGCGGAAGCCGAAGCCCAGCGCCGTGGAGGTCTCGGGCTCCCAGACCAGGGCGGCGTCGTTGAGCTGCAGCTTCTCCAGGGCGTCGCGCAGCACCGGGTAGTCGGAGCCGTCGATCGGGAACAGCCCGGAGAAGACCATGGGCTTGGGGTCCTCGTAGCCGCCGAGCTCCTGCTCAGCGCCCTTGACGGCGGTGGTGACGGTGTCGCCCACACGGGACTGGCGGACGTCCTTCACGCCGGTGATGAGGTAGCCGGTCTCCCCCGCGGCCAGGCCGTCGGTGGGCTTGGGCTCCGGCGACATCACGCCGATCTCGAGCAGCTCGTGCTGGGCCCCGGTGGACATCATCTCGATGCGCTCGCGCGGTTTGAGGCTGCCGTCGAAGAGCCGCACGTAGGTGACCACGCCGCGGTAGGTGTCGAACACGGAGTCGAAGATCATGGCACGGGCGGGAGCCTCGGGATCGCCCGACGGCGCCGGGATCTCCTCCACGATGCGGTCCAGCAGCTCCTCGACGCCCTCACCGGTCTTGCCGGAGACCCGCAGCACGCGCTCCGGGTCCTCGCCGATCAGGTTGCCGATCTCCTCGGCGTACTTCTCCGGCTGAGCGGCCGGCAGGTCGATCTTGTTGAGCACCGGGATGATGGTGAGGTCGTTCTCCATGGCCAGGTAGAGGTTGGCCAGGGTCTGCGCCTCGATCCCCTGCGCGGCGTCCACCAGCAGCAGCGCGCCCTCGCAGGCGGCCAGCGAGCGGGAGACCTCATAGGTGAAGTCCACGTGGCCCGGGGTGTCGATCATGTTCAGGGCGTAGTCGGTGCCGTTCACGCCCCAGGGCATGCGCACCGCCTGCGACTTGATCGTGATGCCGCGCTCGCGCTCGATGTCCATGCGGTCCAGGTACTGAGCCTTCATCTCACGCGGCGTGACCACGCCGGTCGACTGCAGCATGCGATCGGCCAGCGTCGACTTGCCGTGGTCGATGTGCGCGATGATGCAGAAGTTGCGCAGCACCGACTGGTCGGTGCGCGCGGGCACCGGCGGATGGGCGGCCAGTGGGGACAAGGCGGGGCCTCTCTTGGTCGATCCGGACGCGCGGCTGTTCAGTGCTCGGCGCCCGACGGGCAGGGCGGATCAATGGCCCAGTGTCTCATGTCCTCTGCGCCGCGCTCGTCGCGACGACCGCGCCCAGCCGATGCTGTGCCCCAGCCCTCGGCGAGGCCTCAGCCGGTCCCGGGCAGCGGGCCTGGTTCAATGGCGGGCATGAACATCAACTTCCAGCAGGTCGCCCGCGGTCTGCTGCGCGGCTATCGGGTCGTGCAGCGCCTCCAGCGCGAGACGGGCCGAACGAGCTCGGGACCCTCGACCTCCACGACCGCCCGGGACAGTCCCGGATCCCAGCAGCGCTCGTCGTCGCCGTCGTCGTCGCACTCCTCCGGTCGCGGGTTGTCCGGTGAGTACCCGGGCGACTACCGGGGCCGTGTGGCGGTGTCCTACGCCCCGGACCCCGACGGCGAGCCCGATCCCGGGGAGATCGTGTGGACCTGGGTGCCCTACGAGGAGGACCACTCCCGGGGCAAGGACCGGCCCGTGCTGATCGTCGGGCACGACGGCCCGTACCTGCTCGTGCTGATGCTGACCTCCAAGGACCGCAACAACGCGAGCTCCTCGGATGCCGACTACCTCGACATCGGCACGGGCGCCTGGGACCGCGACGGCCGCCCGTCCGAGGTCAAGCTGGACCGCGTGATCCGGGTCCGGCCCGAGGATGTGCGCCGCGAGGGCGCGGTGCTGCCGAAGGACCGGTTCGATGACGTCGCCCGGGGGCTCGAGCGACGCGGCTGAGGCCTCGGGGCCGCCGGGCCCCCGCTCTGGTAGGCTTGTCCGCTGTGTGTCCGCGCTGATCGCCGGGCACTGCGGTCGACTGTTGCGAGCGTCCCCACTCTCATGTCTCAGTCATGGTCGGCCGTGAGCCCTCACCGATCCGATCAACGTGAACCTGTGAAGAGGAGTCCCTGTGGCTAACATCAAGTCCCAGAAGAAGCGCATCCTGACGAACGAGAAGTCGCGCCTGCGTAACAACGCGTACAAGTCGGAGCTGAAGACCTACGTGCGCCGCCTCGACTCGGCCGTCGCCTCCGGCGACAAGTCCGCTGCCGAGACCGCACTGCGCGACGTCTCCCGCAAGTACGACAAGGCCGTCTCCAAGGGCGTGCTGCACAAGAACAACGCGGCCAACAAGAAGTCGGGCTTCGCCAAGCGCGTCGCCTCGATGGCCTGATCCGTCAGGATCCGGCTGCCGCGGCCGCGGCGCTTCGTCGAATGGTCCCGCTCCCCTCGAGGGAGCGGGACCATTCGCTTTACCGTGGCCGCGACGACGGCATAGCGCGCAAGTCGATCAGAGCCGCCGCGAGGGCTTTGGATGTCGAACTGCCGTGAGGAGTCTCAGATGCGGAGCTCGCCACGCAGATGACCGGCACGAGCGACTCCTCACCGACGAGCAGGTCGGATGGCCCGTGCCTCAGCGCCGGCCGGACAGGGCGATCGTGGTGATCGCCTTCTCCACCGCGTACGGCGCGCTGCGGGACTCGCCCTTGACCTGAGCATCGGCCTCCGCCAGCGCGCGCAAGGCCTTGACCATGTCCGCCTCCGTGAAGCGACGGGCCTCCTGCTGCGCGCGCTCGACCTGCCACGGGGCTCCCCCGACCTGCCCGGCCAGCTGGTTCGCGCTGCCGCTCACACCGTGCACGGCGGCCACGAGCCGCACCTTGGCGGCCAGGGCCGCGACCATGGGCACCGGGTCCGTGCCGGTGTCCAGGGCCTGCCGCCACAGCTTCAGCGCCGCCGCCGGCTGACCGGCCAGGGCGGCGTCGGCGACCTTGAAGGCCGTGGCCTCCACGCGCCCGCCGTAGTAGGTCTCCACGACGTCGAAGGTGATGTGCTCCGGGCCGTCCGAGAGCAGCTGCGAGCACGCCGAGGCGAGCTCGGACGTGGAGTTGCCGACGGCCTGCGTCAGCGCTCGGGCGGCATCCGGGTCGATCGTGCGCTGATGGGTGCGGAACTCGTGGCGCACGAACTCGACCTTGTCGCGATCGTTCTTCAGCGGAGCGGCATCCACCACGACCGCCTTGGCCTTCAGGGCGTCGAGCAGCTTCTTGCCGCGATTGCCGCCCGAGTGCACGAAGACCACCACGACCTCGGGATCCGCCTGTCCCACGTACTCCAGGCCGTCCTTGAGCAGGTCCTCGCTCATCTGCGCGAGATCCTCGATCACGATCAGCTTGGGGTCCTCGAACAGCGACGGGCTGGCCAGCACCTGGAGCTGACCCGGCGTGTAACCGGACGCGTCCACTCGCGAGAGCTCGATGGCCCCGCGTGATTCCTTCAGCTGGGCCCGCAGCCTGTCCACGGCGCGGGCGATCAGGTAGCCCTCCTTGCCGGTGATCAGGATCAGAGGGGCGGGCTCGACATCGCGCCAGGAGACTCCGGGGGCGGCGGCTGCGGCGGTGCGACGACGAGGCGGAGTCATGTCCCCAAGGATCGCACGAGCGGCAGACAGCAGACGCTCACCCACAGCTGCGACGGGCATCTGCTGCTCGAGCTTCCGCGCCGCCTGGGTCCTGCCGTCTCGGACGCCCCGGGAGGCTTCGGCTCGGGCGGCTCACCCGGTGGCCTGGGCCACCAGCGCACCGTCCTGCACGTGGATGGCCACCGCACCCATCCGGTCGGTGCGCGCCAGGGGGATCGAGCCCTGCGCCAGATGCTCGGTGATCACGGGATGCGGGTGGCCGTAGTCGTTGTCCGCTCCCACGGAGGCCAGCGCCAGGCTCGGTGAAGCGGCGTCGATGATCGCCACCCCGCCGTTGCGCGCGCCGTGGTGGGAGACCTTGAGCAGATCCACGTCCAGCACGGAGGGGTCCGTGCGCAGCAGGGCACCGGCCCCCGACTCCTCCAGGTCCCCCGCGGCGAGCATCGAGAAGCGCTGCGAACCGTCGGAGACCTCGGCGCGCAGGACGATCGAGGCGTTGTTCTCGTCCTCGGACTCGGGGCTGATCCGGGTCGTCGCGGGATCGGGAGCGAGCACGAGCAGCTCCAGCCCCGCACCCTCGAAGCGCTGCCCGATCGTCGGGCGGGCGGCGCGGTCGTCCAGTCCGGCGAGCTCCTGGGGGGCCCGCCCGGAGGCCGAGGACCACCACACCCGATCGATCTCCACGAACTGCCCCAGGCCCTCGGCGCCGGCCACGTGGTCGGCGTGGTCATGGGTGAGCACCAGCAGGTCCAGGCGCTCGACCCCGGCGTCCTTCAGGCAGCCGCGCAGCGCACCCGGATCGGGCCCGGCATCGATCAGGACCGTGGACTCGCGGTCGTCCTGGCGGCCGCGCAGCAGCACGGCATCGCCCTGGCCGACGTCGCAGGCCAGCACCGACCACTCCTCCGCATGCTGATCCGGCCAGCGCAGCACCGCGACGAGGGCCGCGATGCCCGTCGCGATCACGATCAGCCCGGCGCTGCGCCAGGCCCGCTCGCGTCGTCGGGCCCGGATCCAGGCAGCCTCGGAGACGGGGCCGGGTGCCGGTCCGGAGCGGACCTCGCCCACGCGGGAGCGCTCCAGCCAGCGGGCATCCAGGCGGTGCAGGGCCACCACGATCCCCGCACTGAGGATCAGCATGAGCACCGGTCCAGCAGGCAGGCCCAGCCAGGGAGCTGTGGAGCCGGGAAGCCCTGCGAAGAAGCGGGCCGAGCGCGCGATCACCCCCACCGCCCACGATCCCGGCTCCAGCAGCGCCGAGCCCAGCGCCTCCCCCACGGGCCCTCCGAGCCCCAGCAGGATCAGAGCTGCGAGTCCGAGCACGGTGATCAGCGGGACGACTGGGGCGGCGATCACGTTGGCGGGCACGGCATAGGTGGCCACGGTGGGCGTCAGCAGCGCCAGCACGGGCCCGCACCACAGCTGGGCCACGAGCGGAACGGCGAGCACGATCGCGAGGACCGTGGGCATGAGGCGCTCCAGGACCCGTGTCAGCGGTCGGGCGGTCACCACAATCCCGGCGGTGGCACACACGGAGAGGGCGAAGCCGAACTCGGGGCCCAGGCCCGGATCGATCACGAGCAGGACGCACATGGCCGTGGACAGCGCGGCCAGCGAGACGGGTCCGCGCCCGGAGAGGACCGCGAGCGCGGCCACGGCTCCCATCACCGCCGCGCGCAGCACGGAGGGGTCCGGTCCCACGAGCACGACGAACAGCCCGAGCGCGCCGAGACCGGTCATCACGCACACCCGCCGACGGGCGCCCAGCCCCAGGGCGAGCTGGCCGGCCAGGGCCATGACCAGGGCGCAGTTGGAGCCTGATACTGTTCAAAATAGGGGTGGGTCTACATGTGCATGTTCCATCGTCCCGCGTAGGCATCGTCTGCCGGAGAGCCGACCCAGTTTCGGGCGTCGCGCTCAGTACGCTGATCGAACAGACGGTCGACCGATTGTCAGGAGTAACGCAGCGTAGCGAGGAACCGATGAAGCTCTCTCAGATCAAGATCATGGGGCACGCCGTGCTTGCCGACCTGGAGGTCCCCGTTCGGGAGCACCTTGTGATCGTGGGAGGGAACGACGTCGGGAAGACCTCGATTCTTCGGCTTCTCCACCAGCTGCTGGGCGCGTCGACTCAGCAGCTCTACCAGTCGATACATCCTGAGCACATCCGCGCGGGAGCGGACATGCTCGTCGTGGAAGCGCGACTCGAAGGCTTCAGCGAGGAAGAGGCAGGCCAGTTCCCCTTCCAGATGTCGGTTCGGGAAGGTGAGCCCGACTATCTGCTCCTTCGCCTTGAGGTGGCGAGAGTGGAGGGAGACCCCGACAACGTCCTGATCGATCGCTACTTCCCCGACTCTGGCAATCGGAGGCAGCCGACTCGTGACCAGCTCGCGGTGATCGGGTGGCAGTACCTTCCTGCGGACCGCAGCAACTCGGCCGACTACATGGAAGGCAAGCGGAGCGCCTTCCGGATGATGCTCGATTCGGTCGACGTGGGTAACGACAGCGAGGCTCTGGAGGATCTCCTGGAGTCCTTCAACGAGAAGCTTGCCGACAACGACGCGCTTCACTCGCTCCGTCAGGAGATCGCGGGGCACCTCTCCCGCGCTGTTCCCCGGTCCTACGACGCCGACGGTCTGACAATCCGCACCACGGCCGACCCGCAGTCGAGTCCGCTCGACGGTGCCACCCTCTACCTTCGCGACGGTGACCGCTTTAAGGCGCTCGGAGATCAGAGCGATGGCATGCGTCAGCTCATGGCGCTGACGTTCTTCGATCTCGCACAGTCAGCGGCGAACATCGTGGCGGTCGACGAGCCCGAGATCCATCTGCACGCCGCCAGCCAGCGAACGGTCGCCGCTCTGTTCGCCGCGTCATCGAAGCAACGGATCGTCGTCACGCACTCCCCTTACGTGGTCCAGCGGTTCGAGCCGAAGCACGTGCTCGTCGTCAACCCGGACCGTGAGGTCAGGCAGATCCCTGAGGCGAACTTCAGTGCCGTCGAGAAGGAACGGATCCATTGGTGGTCGCCGCAGCTGCTGGAGGGTCTGACGGCGCGAAAGCTGCTGTTCGTCGAGGGCGCTGCAGATCGAGTGATCGTCGAAGTCGTCGCGGCGAACGCGGGTGTGAGCCTCGATCGCGCCGGCGTGTCTGTGTTCGCTCTCGACGGCGCGGACAAGTTCAAGAAGGTGCTCGAGATCGTCGGCAAGAACGGCTTCGACCTGGCATTGTGCGGCCTGTGCGACGAGGATCGTGAGCATGCTTGGTCCGGGGCGCTGGGCATCAAGCCAAAGTCCCTCGGCAAGCACGGGTTCTTCGTGGCAAGGTCGGATCTCGAGCACGAGTACGTGTCGCTGCTGGGTGCCAGGACCGTCGCCGACGCACTCATCGAAACCGGAATCGCCCGCGAGCAGGGACTGCTCAACGCCGGTGGAGCATCATCGCTCGATGATCTCACCGACAACCAGGTCGCCGACTTCATCACGAAGCAGGACAGCCGGAAGATCCCCGCGGCACGCGCGATCGCGCCTCTGCTCACACCCACGGTGATCGCTTCGTCCGACGCACTCAACGGCCTGATCCAGCACATCAAGGCGATGGTGGTCTGATGGCGAACACCCCGATCGGCGCGCAGCGCAGGGCAGTCGAAAGCACCGCAGATCGTTTGCTAGTCGTCGCGCCGCCGGGTTGCGGGAAGACGGAGCTGCTTGCCATGCGAGCGCAGCGCTTGATCCGAGACGGCACCGTGCGGCCCGGCCGTCGACTTCTCGCAATCACGTTCACCAACAGGGCGAGGGACAACCTTCGCGAGCGACTGCGGCAGCAGCTCGGCGAGGCGCAGATGCGCGCGAGCGTGTCGACTATGAACTTCCACGAGCTCGCGGCGCGCATCGTCGAAGCGCACGCTCCGGTGATCGGGCTCGAACGGGGCTATACCGGTCCGAATCCCTCGTGGCTGCGTCGAGCCATGGCGGACCGAGGCCTCGATCGCACGCGCACGAAGAACGTGAAGGATCTCCTTCAAACGGGCAAACGCGAGCCCCTGACCGACGCCGAGGTCCTCGAGCGCCTGGCAAGCGATCAGGACGCACTGGACATCGAGCGCGCAAGGCAGACGGAGAACTACGTCGACTACGGAGATCTCCTGCGCTATGCACAGCTCATCCTCCGCAACGACCGCGTCGCGGCACTCTTCCAAGCCCACTTCGACGCGCTTCTCGTCGACGAGTTCCAGGATCTCTCCCTCCAGCAATACGAAATCACCCAGCGCGTCGCCCGACGAAACGTGACATATGTCGGCGATCCGTTCCAAGGCATCTTCGGCTGGGCTGGTGCCGATCCGGATCATATCCACGCTGAGCTCGAGTCGAGCTGCGAGGTCGTGCATCTCACGAGCTCGTTCCGCTCCTCCCCCGCCGTCCTCAGCGTCGTCAACAGCGTCTCCGTGGACCTCGGTTCACCTGCGCTGGAAGCCGCCCAGCCGGAACGCTGGGGCAAGTCCGGCGGGCACGCGTATGCCGCCGCTTACCCGAACGACACAGCAGAAGCAGACGGCATCGTCGCGCTCACCGACTACCTCGCCGAGAAGTACCCCGACGATCGGATCGGCGTGATCTGCCGCGCCGTGTATCGCCGCGGCGCGCTGGACCGCGCGTACGAGCGCGCTACCCATTACCCCCAGTTCTGGGACATCGCGCTGGACACACCACGGGTGGTGCGCCTGCTTAAGCTCCACGCTCGACACGTCGACGCAACAGCCTCATTCGCTGAGCAGGTGGCCGAGCTCGAGGAGCGCGCATGCACAGCGCTGCCGCCCACGGAGGTCGACACGCTGACAGAGATCCACGAAGCCTGCGAGCAGCTGAGCGAGTACGAGGACACCGAGTCATCCGTCGCTTCGCTGGTGAACCGCATTCGCGATCACCACGCGGTCTCCGCGATCGCACCGGGGGTGCACGTCTTGAACGCGCATGTCGGCAAGGGCCAGCAGTTCGACTGGGTGATCGTGATGGCGCTCGAGGACGGTCACGTACCAAGCTCGTATTCCCGAACGGAAGAAGCCGTGCTCGAAGACGCGCGGATCCTTCTTGTGATGGTCTCCAGGGCACGGAAGGGGCTTTTCCTCACCCACGCGACATCGAACACGAACCAGTACGGACGCGTGTTCCACAACGATCCGTCGAGGTGGTGGGAGCAGATGGCGGCTGCCGCAAAGTCCATGCCACAGAACGTGGCGAAACTGCTCAAGGTGAGCGGCTAGCCTTCGCCGGCTGCGGCCAGGAGCACAGCGGGCCGGTCGTGCCCCTGACGCGAATCCGCAGCGAGATGTCGAGGCCGCACCCGCGAGACATGAGGAGGTGGGTCGCAGCGCGCAGACGCGCCGTTCTTCAACGCAGGCACTTCATATGCACCCCCGGCGGCTGACCGTGCACGATCTCGAAGGGCTACAGAAGCAGAGGCTCTCGTTCTGAGCTCACTGACCAACACGCGAACCGCCGATGCCCTTCCGCACTGGCGATGTCCGAGGCACGAGGGAGACTCGGAGCATGGCAGGCAAGCAGCACCTCCCCGCAGACCTCAGTCCCGACCAGGTCATAGCATTGCAGGACGCCCTGCTCGCGAATGCGGATCGACTTCTCCGGGCAGCAGTGGCCATGCTGGACAGCGAGAACGTGTCCCTTGCACGGTCGCTGGCAATCCTTGGCATGGAGGAGTCAGGGAAGGCGATCGCTCTCCACGAACGGCGCGTGCAGATCGCCTCTTCCCCCGAAGGCGAGCCTTTCGTGAACCAGAGGCTGAGGGATCTGTGGGGGCTGCACGGGCTCAAGCTCGAGGTCGTGCACAACTTCCTGGTCCACGAGGACTACTGGTTCGGCACCGAGCCGTCGGACCCCGAGGAGAACGCACGGGTGCTCGGCACCATCGACGAGTGGAAGCGCGACCACAACCACCTCAAGCAGCGCGGGTTCTACGTCGACGTCACGCCAACGGGTGATCCGATCACGCCGCAGGAGACGGCCGACGCCGACGCCGTTCGCGCTGTAGTCGGCCAGGTGCATCAGATCGGCTGGCAGCTCCGCCTCGGCGAACACATCGAGGGCAAACGCCAGCTCGAGCAGCACCGGGATGTACCGCCGGCGTCCGAAGAGGAGATCGAACAGACGCGAAGCCTCATGCGCAGCGTCGATCCGGAGATCGTCGAGCAGATCGTCGAGTCGATGCGCAGCGGCACGACGGGCGAGAAGCTCCACAACACCAGCTACGCGTTCGTCCTGGCGAAGAACCCCTTCGAGAACGTCGGTCGACCTGGATACGAAGCACAGGACCGCGAACTCTGGGCGCTTGCGCAGGACATCGAGTGCTCGTCCGACGCGAACTCTGAGACGAGCAATTGACACCGCGAGACAAGTCGTCGATCGCATCGTAGATGCTGGAGACTTCGACAACTATGACCACATCGTCATCGCCGAGGGACCAGCGCCCGGCGTCGAGCAGCGACACCGCGTCGACGACCGGATGCGCAGCCAGCACGTCGACCGAGTCGAGCGCGAGGTTCCGCTCCGCACGCTCGATGCCGACGACATAGTGAGGCGTGGCAGCCAGCTGCTCGGCAGTTCTTGGGCGGCACATCGCACGATCGCGCTCCGGACGATCCCCGGAGAACACCGGCTGGGTCGCCGCCTCAGTTCAACGGGCTGGCCGCCACGCGACTTCGATCAGGTCCATCGACACGCCGGGATCGCTCACTCAGGCTGAGGCATGTATGACGCAGCTACACTAAGCGTCATACACGATGATTGGAGGACGGCATGGCTGTTCTGAATATTCGGGTCGAGGACCGGATCCGCGACCAGCTCAAGGAACTGGCGGACGACGAGGGCCTCTCCCTCAGCGAGTACGTGCGCAACCTAGTGATGGAGGCCGTGGTGCCCGTGTACGAGCAGGAAGCAAAGCACGGCGACGAGCCTCCGCAGACGACCTTGCGGATCATCGATCGGCAGATCCTCTCGATGCTCCACCGCATCCTCGGCCGGGTTCTCCCTGAGGACGCGAACGACGTCGACGGCGACCTCGACTACCAGCTCATGCGAGCGCAGATCCTGGAGGCCGGTTACACAGGCGAGTACTGGTTCGAGACCGCAGGCTTCCAGACGGAGCTCTCCCAGCGCGACTGCGGGCGCGTCAAGGACATCCTCGACATGTTCCGGATCATCACCTACAGCATCGACCGTCTCGAGGAGGACGGGTCGACGGTCGACGAGAAGCTGAAGAACAGCCTCGAGTTCAGGGGGTTCGATCACAACGACGCACTTGAGGGCCACATGGCCAGCTATGTCGAGTATCTCATGCGCGACGACCGGTGGACCGAACTGAGGCCCCAGCTGGAGCGCAACGACAGCGGCAACTCGCATCACCGTGTGCTCGCCGTGTACGTGCGCATGCTGGCCGAGTACCGCCGGATCATGGACGGCCGCGGACGCGGCTTCAGCCGGACGGACTACTTCCTCTCGCTGGAAGAGCTGCAACAGATCGACGAGGCGAGCATCCATCCCTCGAACCGGAAGTCCAAGGGCTGATGATGACGGCTCCTACCGCCTCGATCCCACAGCTCGTGGAGCTGGTGGAGCGACAGGCCAACGTCATCGTCGCAACCGGGACAGGTCAGGGTCGTTTCGACGACTTCGATGCGGACTACCAGCGCAACGATCGTGTGCTGGCCGCCCAGTTCAAACGCCTCGGACTCACTCCCCCGTTCCCCTGGCGGTCGCTATGGGAGTGGCACGGCTATTACTCCCAGGAGCTGCCGACCTACGCCTCCCGTAGGACCCACGTCGCGACGTTGAAGCGCGAGGCTCTCGACCAGTTGGAGGAGCAGGCCAACGGAGTGACAGTCCATGACCCCGCCGTGGGCGTCTCGAGCCCTACGTGGGATGCCATCAATCTTCGGGTCAGAGGGCTGATCAACGAGTACACCGGTGCTCGCGATAAGGACACATGGCAGGACGTCGGGCGTCGTAGCCGCGAGATCCTCATCGATCTTGGCAAGCTGATCGCGGATCCGGCGCTTGTCTCGGAGGGCCAGGAGCCTCCGCGAGGGGCCGATGCGCGCGCTTGGTTCGACCTCTTCATCGACTCTCACGCCAGCGGCCGCGACCGGGCCGAGCTTCGCGCGCTGATGCGCAAGACGTGGGATCTCGCACAGAAGGTGACGCATGGCGACATCGACGACGTCGACGCCTTCGCAGCTGCACAAGCCACAGTGCTGCTCGTGCGGACCACCGAACTGATCGTGGGGCGGGCCGCGGGCAGGAAGACGTCATGAGCTTCTCGGAGCGCTTTTGACCTGTACCTCATCGCCAACACCGAGGTGTTTATCGCCCCCTCCTCGCGCCATCTTCTGGTGGAGACTGGGCGAAGCTCATGGGGTATCGCTGAGACGTGGCAGCGAAGATCGCCGACACCGTTCTGAGGACAGTCGACACTTTGATCACGAGCAGTGCGCCGACAGGTCCTTCACCACCATCCTGGTCCCATGGATCTATCGCTGAACGAAACTCAACTCCTCGTGCTTCGCTGGGTCGCTGCCGGCGCTGATCTCGACAATCCGCCCAGCGACACGTTCAAGACGAGCGCCATTGCGCTCCGCAACCGCGGCCTCGTGGATCTCGACAAGCGGCGCGGGCACTGGCGTATCGCCATCACCGAAGCTGGAGCGTTCTACCTCGAGCACGGACGCCACCCTAAGGATGAGTCGTCGAAGAAGAAGCCGCTGGCACCGCCCGAGCCGGCGCAGAAGCGCGAGCCGGAGGACACCACCGCTGAGGGCACCAAGACGGAGCCCAACCCACAGCCTTCCGAATCGGCCGGCCCGAAGGCCAAGCCCGCGCGCGTCGTGAAGGACGAGACCATCCCGATGCCCGAGCAGGTGCGACGCCCCCACCAAGCCGTGCGGGAGATCGTCGATCACAAGGCACGTCTCGACGTTCCAACCGAGGAACGACAGCGCGCTCTGCTCATCCTCCACGCGCTCGTCCAGGAGGCTCTGCGCCGCGGATGGACGGTGACGGCCAAACCTGCCACCTTCGAGCAAGATCCTTGGAACGGATGTCGCACTCGGGTCTCCCCCGGACCGGATCTGCTCTCGATCGACGCAGGCGACGCACCGGCGACGATCCGCATTCGGATGCAGCAGAGGCGCGTCGACCACGTTCCGACCGAAGAGGAACTGGCCAAGGAGACCCGCTACAACTGGCGCAGCTATCCGAAGCACGACTACGTCGCGACTGAACGGATGCGCCTGGAGATCAGAGCCGGAACTCATGACGTGCTCGCGCTCGACGACACCGTCGCCACCCGTATCGAGGATAAGCTGCTGCGCGCTATCGAGAGGATCCAGCAGCTCTCCGTCGATGCCCGAGCAGCCGTCGAACGGCGTCGCCAATGGGAGCTCGAGCGCGCCGAGCAGCAGCGTCGCGCCGAAGAGCTGCGGAAACGGGCGGCCCGCTACACCAGCTGGGCCGAGACGCTCGAGCAGCTCCGCAGCGACTTCGTGCGGCACCGCGAGCTCACGGACGCGGTCACCGGCCTGCGAGGAGCCGTCACGGACCGCGGCCCGGAGCACGAGCATGCCGGAATCCTCGGGGAGTACCTCTCATGGGCGGAGCAGCACCTCGAAGAGTCCGACCCGCTCCGCCGCATCTGGCTGCCACAAGGCGAACGCCCCGACTTGAGCCACGACGAATGGCAAGACTGGAAACACCGTAACCCGCAGCACTGGTGAGCACGTATACGTGTTTGTTCCGCGTAGAGCGCGGCGGGACCGTGCTGCGCGCCATCACCGTCTGGCTCAAGAACCTATTGGGAGACACGCCCTAGCGTCTGGATCTCGCCGCTAAGGTGACTCCCATGCATCCGATGCAAGGACTGGGGGATGAATGGGCCAGGTGAAACGGTGGCTCGAGGAGATCGAAGCGCGGGGATGGAGCCAAGTCGATAAGACGGTCTGCACGCAATGCCTCACGGACTACGCCCTCGTCGAAGCCGTCCGGGCCTTCGCCGGCACCACGACGTGTGACTACTGTGGCTCTCCCCCTGCCAGATCTGGAGCAAGCGCGCCGGTATCGCTCCTCCTAGACCTCATTGTGGGCAGTCTTCGATGCGAATATGAGGACCCTGTCGAGCAGGTGCTTTGGTCCTCAGCCGACGGCGGGTATCAGATGCCGTGCGTGGATACCTACGAAGTGCTTGAGGCTCACGAGGTGACGGAGAACGGAGATCTTCTCGACGACCTCACCGCAGCCATCGGCCAGACCGAATGGGTTCAACGCGACCCTTACAAGGTCGCGCCGGCCGACGCGCTTCGGTACGGATGGTCAGAGTTTCGAGATCATGTGAAGCATCGACGCCGGTACTCTTTCTTGCTCCAAGGGCCCACTCCGCACCAAAGTCCCGGCGAGATCACGATTAACGACGTGCCGGCCGCGGTTCTCAGAGCAGTGGCCGAGGCCGACCAGGTTCGAACCCTGCCCGCAGGAACCAGGTGGTGGCGACTTCGTCCGCACGCCCCAGCCGAAACCTATGTCAGCGCCAAGGATCTGGGTACGCCTCCCGATCACGTGGCGCGCGACAATCGCATGAGCGGCAAGGGCATTGGTGCCTTCTACGGGGCGTCCACCGCGCTGGGCGCACAGCGGGAGGTCGCGAGCTACGCAGATCCGTCCCACGTTGGCACCATTGGTCAGTTCGAACTACTTTGCGACATCACCGTGGTCGACCTGACGAATGCTCCTCGAGTACCATCGCTATTCGACTCGAGCGAACGGCACCGACGTCCTTCAATGAGATTTATGCAGGACTTCGTCGAAGACGTTCGACGGGTGGCCGACCCGGATGATCGTCTCGACCTCGACTACGTCCCGACACAGATCATCTCCGAGTTCCTCCGATACGAGCTCAACCACCGGACCGGACCCGTGCTTGGAGTCCTCTGGCGCTCATCGAAAGACCCAAGCATCGACTGTTGCGTCATCTTCGCTTCGCACGAGGAGATGACGGACCTCCCCTTGGTGGATAGTGCGCATGTTCTCGGACTGGATCCCGGATCCGTACGAGTGCTGAGCGCCCCTCTCACGACGGGCCTGTAGCGGGCCAGTGCAGTTTCCGAAAACTAAGTGGTGACCGATCAACAACGAGCTACTGAACGTGGCATTGCGCCTCGTGTCCCAGTTGAATTTGCCCTGAGCCGCTGCGCTGTCGCACGGCCGTCGACGACAATAGGAACATGTTCGATCCGCTGGCGCGCGAAGACGAGTCCTACCGGACATGCCTCGAGTGCGGTGCGGACTGCCCACCCGAACCGTTCGACGCGGGCGAAGGACAAGGAATCAGGATTGCGTTCTCCTGCCCCACCCATGGCGTGCACAGCGTCGTAGATCCCTTCGAGGAACTGCGATGAATCCCGTCGGTCCGCTCTTCACAATCAGCACGATCAATGTGGCGCGCGCTGCGGTGCGCGAGGCCGAACACGCCGTTTCGATCGATGCACCGGTCGACATCCGCGTCGGCAGCCATGAGCCGGATGGCTCCGCCCGGCTCTACGTGGAAGTGTCTTCGCACTCCGGTGCAACCCAGAAGATCGACGTCGACGACGCTGCGATCAGCGCCTGCTTGGCAGAACAGGACTACGACGCTTACCGTCGAATGGTGAACGCGCTCGTGGAGGAGCTGGCCAGTGAGATCAAGACAGTAGTGCGAGCGCAGATCGCTCGTGAACGCTGAGCCGGGCAGCGGCCCGCTGCGGGGCTTCGACGATCGGATCTACTCCGAAGACCAGCACGGCTGGGGCCCGGACGACTTCTATGCGCTCTGGCAGAATTTCAACCGTCTCGCGTAGTACATCGCACCGACCCCGTACGAGCTGGCGAACACCGAGTCACGCGCCACCAAGATCCAGTCCAAGCGGCAGGGCCGGCGCGACAAGGAGCTCGTGGTGATGGATCTCGACCGCATGTCGGAGGAGAACCGATATTTTCTCAAGCACATCATCATCCACACGCAGCGCTACGAACGGGCCCATAAACGCTTCCCGAAACTGCGGGGCCTTGCCGACGTCGGTCAACTCGGCCGCCCGCTGATTCCCTCAGAAAAGCCGATGTTCGCGCATGCCTACTTCACCGAGGCCGGCATCTACTTGTAGTCGGTTGGGATCCTAGGAGGCCGGGCTTTCCAGCCCCACCCCAACAGAGTAACGCATTCGGATCTGCTGTCCGCTAGGAATTAGCGCGCACGTCAAGTAGTGCCCTAGCCGAGACGTCCGCTGGACCGCCAGCGCGTCGACCGAGTCGAGCGCGAGGTTCCGCTCACCGCGTCCGATCCCTGCCAAGCAGCGCGGCGTCGCACCAAGTTGCTCTGCAAGCCCTTCCTGGGTCAACTCCCGAGAACGGTGCAGGTCGCGCAGCTGCGCGCCCAGCACCGGCTGGAGGGATCCCCTCACTCATCCAGCGTCCGAGCGACCTACAAGGATTCGGTCACGGCGCAGATCGCAGCCGCTGCTCCCCCGCTGACGGACTGGACTATCAGGTGCACCTGCTCACCACAGCGTTCATCGACAGGCGCGACGTTTGGCCGAGCGAGGAGCAGTGGCTCACTCTCCGCCAGGAGGCGGTGCACGAGTGGCCGAGACCCGACGCACCAGGACGATGGGGATCCGCGGCACGGGCGTCCACATAGCCGACCCATTCGTGAGCGAAACTCATCAGTGTGGACGGACAGATCAGCACAACGAGGAGGAGAGGCCGACCTCCCCGATACCTGCTCAGCGCGATCGCGGTCTGCGGCGTCTGCGGGGCCGCCACCCGGGTCGGCGCGCAGAACACCGGTGGCGGAAAGCATCAGCCCTCTCACTACCGCGTCTACGAGTGCGCGGGTGCCCCGGGACGCACCGGTTTCCACGTGTCCATGCGCCAGGAGCATCTCGATGAGATCGTCACGGACGCCGTGCTGGCCCGGATCCTCGGGCCCGACTTCCGGGTGCCACGTGCCAGGGAGGAGGACGAGGACGGCTCGGAGCGCCGCGCCCTGCGGCTCGAGATCAAGGGCCACCGGGCATGGCTGGAGGCCGTGCGCAAGGAGGCCAGGCGGAGAGGACGGCCCCGTGTGCTCGCTGCTCAGGAGCGGATCGTGCGCCTGAAGATCGAGGCGGCCCAGGCCAGGATCGACGAGCTGGAGCGACTCAATCCGCTCGTGGACGAGCTGAGGAGATCGCAGAGGGTCCGGGACACCTGGTCAGGCATGTCGCTGATCCAACAGCGGCACGTCATCGAGTCGCTCATGGTTCCCCGCATCCACCCGGTCGACCCCGCTGAGCGCGGCCAGCGCGGCCCCAACGCACGACGCGTCGACCTCGTGTGGCGAGACCCGGACCCCTGTCAGGCGAGATGACGGGCTTCGTCCAGTTGGCTGCTAGAACTGGACCGTCAGGAGCCCTGTGCACGAGAGGTCTTCTTGCTCAGAAATCGTGTGCGCGACCCTGCACATCCTCAGGAGCCAGCTGCACGAACCGACACCGGGTCCCCGATGGAGCCGATGGCGGTCGTGGACGCCTCGTGCGGGACGAGTCTGGCTGCGCCTGTGGGTGCCGGAACCGCCACCGGCTTCCGACCGTGAGGGCGGGCCACGATGACGTGGCAGGCACCCGTTACGCTCGTCACATGGTCAGTGGCCAGCAGCTGCTCGCGGATGGCCACCGTGGTGGGACCGGGCCTCCCGTCGCCGACCGTCACGTCGAACTCGTCCCCGCGCAGCCCGAGGACGGGGCTGATCACCGCGGCGGTGCCGGCGGCGAAGACCTCGGTGATCGCCCCGGCGCGGCAGCCTTCCAGCAGCTCCGCCAGACCGATGGTGCGCTGCACCAGGGCCAGGCCGTGCTCGGAGCCCAGGGCCAGGACGCTGTCGCAGGTGATGCCCTCCAGGATGGTGCCCGGCCCCGGGAGTGAGCAGCTGCCCCTCGGCGGTGACCAGGCACAGGTTCATCGCCCCGGCCTCCTCCAGGCCGCGGTCCTTCCCGGTGCCAGCGGTAAACAGCACCTGCTCGCACCCGTGGGCCCGGGCCTCGAGCTGGGCCGGCAGGCCGGAGGCGTAGTTGCCCCCTCACTCGGCTGACCCGGTGCCTCCGGGCACCGCCCGGGTGTAGGTGGTCGTGACCCACAGCCGAACCTCGGTCATGCCACCGGGAAAGTAGGGCCCGGCCGGGGTGGTCGGCCCTGGACGAACGGCTACCCGAGGACGACGAGCTCGTCGTGTGGCGCATCGACCGGATCGGGCGGTCGATGATCGACGTCATCACCACGGTCCAGGACCTGCTGGGCCGCGGCGTGAAGGTCCGTTCCCTGACCGATGGCATCGACCCCTCGATCCGCGAGGGCCGGCTGATGCTCAACCTCATGGCCACCTTCGCCGAGTACGAGCGCGAGCTCATCCAGGAGCGCGTCCAGGCCGGCGTCGACTCCGCTCGGGCCCGCGGCCTGCGGTTCGGCCGACCGGCACCCGACGCTGTGAAGGTCGCGCGGAATCTCAGGATCGTGAAGCACCCCATCAACGTAGAGGGGCTCGGCGTCGTCGAGGCAGCCCAAACCGTGGGGTGGTCGAAGGCGACGTAGTACCGGCACAGGTCAGCGACTCCCGGCGCATAACTCTGTCGTGCCCGTCGTGCTATCATCGAACCATCACGATCAGCCCGTTGCCGCAAGGCGCGGGCTGATTTTCTTTCCGGGGAGGCTCATGGTCGCGTACGACAAGCCCTGGCTGTCGGTGGACAAGCAGGTCGCTCAGCTCGTGGAGCACGGCCTCGAGGTCGGAGACGAAGTCCGTGCAGCCAGGGTCCTGGCGGCGATCGGCTACTACCGCCTCACAGGATATCTGTACCCGTTCCGCGCGTCCGAGGAGTACGTCGACGAGGAAGACCGGATCCGCACCCGCGTTCTCAGCGACTTCCGGCCAGGCACGCGCCTTGCTCACGCCGAGGAGATCATCGACTTCGACCGGCGGCTCCGCATGCTCGTCCTCGATGGGCTCGAGCGGGTCGAGGTCGCCGTCCGCATGCGTGTCGGATATGTACTCGGCAGGAGGTCGGCCTTCGCCTACGAGGACCCGTCCTGCTTCACGGAGGCCTTTACCGTGGACGGGACCGATATCCACGACCCGGCACCGAGCAAGCACGTGCAATGGCTCCAGCGGGTCAGCGACCGCCAGGCCGACTCCGACGAGCAGTTCGTGGAGCACTTCCGTGACAAGTACGACGACCGGATGCCGGTCTGGGCGCTCACGGAGATCCTCGAGCTCGGCCACCTCTCCGTCCTGTACCGCGGGATGAACCAGGTCGACGCAGAGGAGATCGCACACGCGTTCGGCGTGCCGACGAAGAAGATGATGACCAGCTGGCTGGCCAGCCTCAACTACGTCCGGAACGTCGCCGCCCATCATGCGCGGCTGTTCAACCGTAAGCTCCAGAACGCGCCGTCGCGCCCCAAGATCGGCCAGATCCCCGTACTCGACCACCTACGAAGCTCCGAGGACGCCAAGAAGGTCTACGGCACCTACAACGCACTCGCGGTGATCGCCTACCTGCTGCCCTCCATCGAGCCCGACACCGACTGGGCTGCGCGGCTTGCGGCGCTGCTCCGCGACTTCCCGACCTCGAGCGCGCTCACGATCGAATCGCTGGGAGCGCCCCTGGACTGGGACGCGCTCGAGCTCTGGCAAGCCTGAGCGAGCACCATCTCAAGTACCCGATCTCGTTTGTGCGCCCGACGAGACCGACTTCTGAGACCGCGGCCCCCGCAGGAACACTGGGGCCTCATAGCGTCCCGTCAAGGTGATGTCTGTGAGACTTGCTTGGTATATTCGGAGCGAAGGCGTTCGCAGTCCGGCCGGTAATGTTGGGATTGTGAACCTTCTGTCACCGGTGACCGCAAAGAGCGCCTCCAGTGGCTCCGTGGCTTCCGGTGCGTCTCCGTCCCCTGGTTCGTGGTTACGGGAGCGGATGTGGCTGGTCGACCTGCTGGTCGCGGTCGGGGTGTTCTTGTACAACCTGCCGATCGTCCCGATCTACTTCCGCGGTCCCGCTCACGCTGTTGCGCTGCTGATCGTGTCGGTTGCGCTGTGCGCGCCGTATCTGCTGCGCCGCCGACACCCGGTCGGGGTACTCGCATTCATGCTGCTGGCCGCATCCGTACAACTGCTGCTCGGCGCGCCGGTCCTCCCTGCGGACGCGATGCTGTTGTTCGCGGTCTACAACCTCGCCACCCGGCACGTCTGGATGATCTCCTTCCCCGGCGCAGCGGTGACGGTCGCGTGGCTTCTGGTCGCGACGCTCCCCCACCTCGGCAACGCATTCCTGGACATCGGCCAGCTCGGCGTGCTGATCGTCGTGACGCTGTGGGTATGGACGTGGGGCACTCTGGTGCGGATCCGCCGGCAGTACGTGTCCGGGCTGCAGGAGAGGGCCGAGCAGGCAGAGCGTGAGCGGGAGACCAACGCGCGGATCGCGGTCGCCGACGAACGGGCACGCATCGCGCGGGAGATCCACGACATCGTCTCTCACAGCCTCAGCGTGGTCGTGCTGATGTCCGACGGGGCCGCGGCGAAGGTCGAGTCGGAGCCGGCGCGCGCGAAGTCGGCGATGCTCCATGTGCGCGACACCGGCCGAGGAGCGCTGGCCGACATGCGCCGCATGCTCGGGGTGCTGCGCGAGAACGAGCCGGGATCGGACGCCCCGCAGCCGGGCATCGACCAGCTCGACGCCCTGGTCGCGCAGTCCCGCATCGCCGGCTTGCCGGTCGCGCTCACAGTCAGCGGTGATCGGGCATCGCTGTCGGACGGGCTCGGGCTGACGGTGTACCGGCTGGTGCAGGAAGCCTTGACGAACGCACGGAAGCACGCCGGTCCGTGCCGCACTCGCGTCGATGTGCGCCTGGAGTACCGGGAGGACGAGGTCGAGGTCCGGATCACCGACGACGGTCACGGCCAGGCCGAGGATTCGGAGGCCGGCACGCAGGGCCACGGCTTGCTCGGCATGCGTGAGCGAGTCGCCGCCCACCACGGTGCACTGCGGGTCGGGCCCCGCGAAGGCGGCGGGTTCGAGGTCGTCTCGGTGCTGCCGCGAGAGGAGGGAACGACGTGACGGTGCGGGTGGTGCTGGTCGATGACCAGGAGATGATCCGGATGGGGCTGAGGATGGTGCTGGAAGCACAGCCAGGGATCGAGATCGTCGCCGAAGCCGACGACGGCGACACCGCGCTGGACGTGCTCGACCGGGTCGAGGCCGACGTCGTGCTCATGGACGTGCGGATGCCGCGGATGAGCGGGGTCGAGGCGACCAGGCGCATCTGCGCCGGCGAGGACGTCCCGCGCGTGCTAATCCTGACCACCTTCGACCTCGACGAGTACGCCTACGACGCGCTGCAGGCCGGTGCATCGGGGTTCCTGCTCAAAGACACCCCCGTCGAGGACGTCGCCGCCGCGATCAAGCACATCCACGCCGGCGACGCCGTGGTCGCGCCGAGCACGACGCGGCGTCTGCTCGACCACTTCGCCCGATCTCGCCCGCAGTCGGAGCCGAGCGGCGCAGTGCGGCTGAAAGAACTGACGCCACGCGAGCACGAAGTGCTCGGCCTGATCGCGCGGGGCCTGTCGAACGCGGAGATCGCCGCCGAGCTCGTGCTGGCCGAGGGCACAGTGAAGGTGCATGTCGGCCGCATCCTCACGAAGCTGGATCTGCGCGACCGCGTCCAGGCAGTGGTCCTCGCTTACGAGTCCGGTCTCGTTGAAGCCGGCGAACGCTGACCACTGCGCCAGCCCTCTTCACACGCTCCCGCGACATGGGGGCGGGCATGCACGTATGCCTCAAGTGATAGCCCGAAGATATGCCTCGGGCGAGACGATTCCGGGGCCGGATCTCGGGATCGTTGAGGCATGCCTTCCACGATCGTCGCCACCGAGAACCTGACCAAGCGCTACGGGCAGCGCAGCGTCGTCGAGAACCTGAACCTGCGCATCCCCGAGGGGTGCGTGTACGGGTTCCTCGGCCCCAACGGGGCGGGGAAGTCCACGACGATGAAGATGCTGCTCTCGCTCATCCAGCCCACCAGCGGCGAGGTGCACGTCATGGGCCGCCCCATGACCCGCGGCACGAGGCGGGAGCTCCTCGGCCGGATCGGGTCGCTCATCGAGGCACCGCCCGGGTACGCGCACCTGACCGGCGCGGAGAACATGCGTCTGGTGCAGCGGATGCTCGGCCTGAACAGTCAACAGATCGACTACGCGGTCCGGGCGGTCAGGCTGCAGGACCAGATGGACAAGAAGGTCCGCAACTACAGCCTGGGGATGAAACAGCGCCTCGGGATCGCGATGGCGCTGGCCCGGCAGCCGAAGCTGCTGATCCTCGATGAGCCGACGAACGGACTCGACCCGGCGGGCATCGAGGAGATGCGGGTCCTGCTGCGTCGCCTCGCGAACGACGGGGTGACCGTGATGGTGTCCTCTCACCTGCTCGGCGAGATCGACAAGACCGCAAACGTGCTCGGCATCCTCTCCGGCGGGCGGATGATCTTCCAGGGATTGCGCTCCGAGCTCATGGCCGCCTCCAGCCCCGACGTCATCATCGCCTGCTCGAACCCGCACGCGGCCACGACCACGCTGCGCTCCTACGACGCCCGCCTCACCGCCGACGACGAGGTCGCCGTGCCCGGCCTCGGCGACCGGCAGACCGCCGGGATCGTCGCCGCGCTCGTCGGCTCGGGCGTCGGCATCTACGGGGTGCGCCGCGAGGAGCAGACGCTCGAGGACGTGTTCATGACCCTCACCGCCGGAGGCGGGCTGTGAACGCCCGGGCGGTGGCGAACGAGTTCGCCAAGATGCGCCATCTCAAGGTCGGACTGATCGCTGTGGTCATGGTGCTCGGGCTGTCCCTGTTCGCGGTGGTCTCCAGCCCGGACTTCGACCCCGCCACGCCTCAGGCGTGGAACGCGCTGCTGGCCGGCATTTCGCTCGGCATCCCGCTGTTGTCCCCGCTGCTACTGGCGGTGCTCGCCTCCCGGCAGACCGACATCGAGCACCAGGGCAACGGGTGGCTGCTGCAGTCGACCTTCGGGATCACCCCGGGCGGGGTGTGCCGGGCCAAGCTCGCAGCCCTCGGCGTGATCGTCGCCGCGGTGACCCTGGGCACCAGCCTGATCGTGCTGGCCTTCGGGAAACTGCTGGCCGGCATCCTGCCACCGGCCCCGCTCGGGCACTGGGCCGGGTTCACGCTCTGCATGCTCGTGGTCAACCTGGCCGTCTTGGCGCTGCACATCCTGCTGTCGGCGAAGGTCGAGAACCAGCTCGTCGCCCTCGGCATCGGAGTGCTCGGCTGCATCCTCGCGGTGTTCTCCCAGGGCCTTCCGGTCGCCGCCGCGCACGTCACCCCGTGGGGCTACTACGCCCTCGCCCGCGCCGCCGGCTACGAAGGCGATGCGATCCAGGCCCTGCCGATCGCGTACCCGAGCATCGCCGTCCTGGCCGTGGTCGTCGCGGTGCTGTTCACCGTCTCCACCGTCCGCTTCGACCATCAGGAGGCCTGACATGAGCGCACTGTCCGCCGAACTCATCAAGCTCAAGCGCTCCCTGGCCTGGCCGATCGTGGTGCTGCTGCCGATCGTGCTCGTCCTCGCGGGGGCCGCCACCCAGCTCGCCGACGGCCGCCAGCCGCAGAACGGCTGGCACACCGTGTGGCTGCAGTCGGTCAGCTTCTACGGGCTCTTCCCACTGGCGATCGGCATCGCGATCCTCGGATCCCTGGTCTGGCGGGTCGAGCACCGGGGCAGCAACTGGAACGCCCTGATGAGCGGCCCGACCAGTTCGCTGCGCATCGTCACCGCCAAGACCGCAGTCGTCGCCGGGCTCACCGCGATCATGCAGGTCGTCCTCTTGGTCTTCGTCATTGTCATCGGCAAGGGCGCGTTCGGGCTGCCCGGGATGCTCCCGGGCGAGTACTTCGCCGTCACCGGGCTCCTGGCCCTGGCCACGATCCCGGCCGCAGCGATCCAATCGGCGCTGTCGATGTTCCTGTGGTCCTTCGCCGCGCCCGTCGCCGTCGCCCTGGTCGCCTCCGGCGTCTCGACCGCCGCGCTGATGGCGGTCGGCAACGCCGCCCTGATCTCGCCCTACGGCGTCGCCACCCGCACCGCGCTGCTGGGCACCGGCTCCTTCGTCGACGACGGCACCATCACCGGCGGAGACGTCGCCGCGATCCTCACCGCCGGCGGCGTCCTCACCATCGTCCTCATCGCCCTCACCACCTGGGTGCTCAACCGCCGCGACACCCGCATCTGACCCCCACCGCGCGAGAAGGAGAACTCTCATGTCCGAGAATCCCGGCCAGCAGGCCCCCGTCCACGTCATCCAGAACAACCAGCCCCCGACGGGCAAGTCCGCAGCCGGGAAAGGGGTCATCGCGCTCGTGCTGTGCGCGGCGGCATTCCTCTCCGCACCGCTGCTGATCCTCATCCCGTACGTCGGGTTCTTGCCGGCCATGCTCGCCGGCGCGGCGATCATCGTCGCCTGGTCCGGGCTGCGCGGAGCGACCCGCGGCGACGGCACCGCCGTCACCGGCCTGATCATCGGCGTCGTGCTGTTCGCCATCCTCGCCGGCATCGCCACCGTCTGGAACCTCGTGGTCGCCGACCCCGCGATCCGCGACTACGACGAGCTGCACGACATCATCGAGCACATCAAGAGCCTCGTCTTCGGCTCCTGACCGTCCGCAGCGCAGATTGGAGGGAGTGGGTCCGTGACGTCCCAGGTGACCGGCTCGATCCTGGTCGGCCTCGCAGTGTCGGCGGTGCTGTTCCTGCCCTTGGTCGTGTGGCAGTACCGCCGGTACGGCCGCTTCGATGCGATGCGGATGCTGTGGACGTCGGCCGGGTTCGTCTACGCCGCGGGCATCGCCGCGTTCACCGTCTTCCCTCTGCCGGACTTCGCCCCCGGCTACTGCGCCGCCAACGCCACCCATCCGCTGCTCGACCCGCTCCGATTCCCGAAAGCGGTCATCGACGTCTTCCGCACCGGCGGCCTCACCGCCGTGATCAGCGACTGGGTGGTATGGGAGTTCGCGCTGAACATGGTGCTGTTCATCCCGTTCGGGGTTATCGTGCGCCGGGTGCTCGAATGGCCCCGCGGCGTCGTCCTGGTCGCCGCATTCGGCACCTCACTGCTCATCGAGCTCACCCAGCTCACCGGGAACTGGGGGCTCGCGCCCTGCCCGTACCGGTTCGCCGACGTCACCGACCTGTTTACCAACACCACCGGCGCGGTCATCGGCATCGGGTTGGAGAGAATCACCCCGCGCCTGCTGTCGAGCAAGGCCCACCTGCTGGCCGAACGCGACCGCGGGCGACCGGTCGGGCGGGGGCGACGGCTGCTCGGGATGCTGCTCGACACGTGGTTTCTTGCTCTCGCCGTTTTCATCGGCGGCACCGTCGCCTCGACCCTCTACGCTCTCGGCCAGGGCGGCACCGGGCAGGACCTCACCCCTTCTCAGCTGCTCGACCTCGAACGCTGGCTCTTCACCGGTGCCGCCGTCGCCGCCCTCGTGACCGTCTTCTTTCCAGCGCTGACCGGCAGCGGCGCGTCATTGGGGCAGCGCACGGTCTACCTCGTCCCGAGCTCTCATGACGACGCGCGCTGGCGGCTGGTCGCCCGCGCCGTCGCCATCCAGGGCGTGGGCGGGTTCCTTGTCTGCTTCGGATTCCCGTGGTTGCTCATGATCCCGCTCCTCGCATTCCTAGCGGCGGTGAGCGCATGCGTCACGCCGCGCGGGCTCAGCGGGATACTTACGGGTTGCGCCTTCCGCGACGCACGCAGTCCTACCGGGATCATTGGGGATCGACTGGTCTGACCCGGCGTAGCGGCCGGGTTTGGCGTGGCAGCGTCTCGTAAACCCCGCTTCAGACGAAGGCATCCGAGACACACTTTTCGAGACAGAGACCGAGACCCCTGCAGGAACGCGAGGGTCTCGGCGTGTCTCCACAAGCAGATGTTCGTGGGACGCGGAACGAGTTGAACCGGAGCATTCGGGCTGGTGTCAAAGCACCGCGAGTCCTGTCCGGAGGGCGAAGAGGACGAGCTGCACGCGGTCTCGTGCGCTGGTCTTAGCGAGTAGGTTGAATCGCCCCGGGTTTGTTAGAGGCTCGCAAGTGCCGCGTCGGCGGGTGCCGGTGCGGGGTTGTTGTGATGGTAGACGTCCTCGAGCTCGACGGGCGGAATCATGCCGATCTCGCCGTGCAGACGACGGTGATTGAACCAGTCGATGTATTCCGCGGTCGCGATCTCGAGGTCGTCGATGTTCTTCCAGGGCCCGAGGTTACGGACCAGTTCTGCCTTGAACAGCGAGTTGAAGGCCTCGGCCAGGGCGTTGTCATACGAGTCGCCGGTGGAGCCGACCGAGGCGACCGCGCCGGCCTCAGCAAGACGCTCGGTGTAGCGGATGGCGACGTATTGAACGCCCTTATCGCTGTGATGCGTGAGCCCGGTGACGGCCTGGCCTGCGTGATCGCGGGTCCAGATGCCCATCTCGAGCGCGTCCAGCGCAAGGTCGGTTCGTAGCGACTTCGACAGCTGCCAGCCGACCACGCGGCGGGAGAACACGTCGATGACGAACGCGGCATACACCCAGCCGGCGAAGGTGCGGCAGTAGGTGATATCCGCGACCCACAACTGGTTCGGAGCAGTCGCCGTGAAGTCACGTTCGACCAGGTCAGGTCGATTGTCGGGGCCGCGACCGGAGATCGTGGTGCGTGGGCCCTTGACCCGGCTGATCCCTCGCAACCCCGCGACGCGCATGAGCCGCTCGACCGTGCAACGCGCCACCGAGATGCCCTCCCGCAGCAACTGGGCATGGACCTTCTTCGCCCCGTAGACGCCGAAGTTCGCCGCATGCACGCGGTGGATCTGGACCAGCAGTTCCTCGTCGCGCACTGCCCGTCTCGAGGGTGGGCGGGTCTTGAACGCGTAGTACGTGCTCGGCGCGATCTGCGTGCCCGCTGCGGTCAGCGTCCGACAGATCGGCTCGACGCCGAACTCATGCTTGTGCTGGTCTATGTACTCCACGATCAACGCTGTGGACGGTCGAGCTCCGCCGCGAAAAAAGCCGACGCCGACCTCAGGATCGGCGGATTCAAGCGGTCAGTGCAACGAGTCCTGTGAGATGAGGCAGTCACTGATCACAGGAGGATCCGGATGCAGGGCAGGCATGGTCATCTCAGCCGGGAGCAGAAGCAGCTCGCGCTCAGGCTGCACGGGAAGGGCTGGCGGCTGGTCGACATCGCGAAGGAGATCAGCTGCAGCGCGCCGCTGGTCGGCATCATGGCCCGCACCGGCAGGCACCTTGACGCCAGGCCGTTTGGGTGGGAGCCACGTCAGGGCTGTCTGACGATCGACGAGCGCGAGCAGATCCTGCTCGGGATCAATCGCGGCGATACCTTCACCGCGATCGCAGAGCAGCTGGGGCGTGCGGTGTCGACCGTCAGCCGTGAGGTGAAGCGCGGTGGGGGTCGCTGCGGCTACTCGGCGTGGCGTGGTCATGAACGTGCCCGCGATAAGGCGCGTCGACCGAAGCCGTTCAAGCTTGCGTCGGGCCGGCTGCTCGAGGAGGTCGCCAGCCGGCTGGAGCAACTGTGGTCACCTGAGGAGATCGCAGCGCGCCTGCGGTTGGATCACGCCGACGACCCGGAGATGCGCGTGAGCCACGAGACGATCTACCAGTCGCTGTTCGTGCAGGGCCGAGGCGAACTGCGCCGTGAGCTGGCGCGGTGCCTGCGGTCCGGAAGAGCGGCCCGCAAGCCCCGCGGAACCACGGACGGTCGCGGCCGCATCCCCGGCATGATCATGCTCAGTGAGCGCCCCGCAGAAGCCGACGACCGCGCCGTGCCAGGCCACTGGGAAGGAGATCTCATCCTCGGCGAGGGCAGCCGCAGCGCCATCGGCACGCTCGTTGAGCGCTCGACGCGAATGACACTGCTGCTGCACCTGCCCGACGGCAAGAGCGCCGAGCAGGTCGAGGCCGCGATGCGCGCCGCAATCAGCAAGCTGCCGTCCTCGTTGATTCGAACGATCACCTGGGACCAAGGCGCGGAGATGTCCAAGCACGCCGCGTTCACCATCGCCACAGGAATCCCGATCTACTTCTGCGATCCCCACTCGCCCTGGCAGCGGGGGAGCAACGAGAACACCAACGGCCTGCTGCGCCAGTACCTGCCCAAAGGCACCGACCTGAGCGTCGTCAGCCGCGAGGAGTTGGACGCGATCCAGGACAGCCTCAACGGACGCCCCCGCAAGACGCTGGGCTATCTGACACCATCAGAGAAGCTCACAGAGTTCCTTGCGCCCACCGCTTGAATGCGCCATCGAGTTCGCCCGGCGCAGCTCACACACTTCCTTCTCCAGCTCGACCAGGCGTTGGGACTCGCTGGTCGTGGTCCCGGGACGGTGCCCCTCGTCAACCTCGGCCTGCACGACCCAATTCCTCAGAGTCTCGGGATTGATCCCGAGCTGCTCGCCCACACGACGGAACGTGCCCGACCTCGTCGATGGATCCCGTCGCGCCTGAACAGCCATCCTCGTGGCTCTCTCCCGAAGCTCGTCCGGGTACTTCCTCGGTGCTGCCATGCTCCTCATCCTCCCGTGGAATCAGAGCCTCCACCAGACCCGGGGCGATTCACCTTGCCGGTCGGGTCCAGGGCCATCACGGCGAGATAGACGCACTTGAGCGCGGCCTGCTCGTTCGGGAAGTGGCCACGCGCCTTGACGGCCTTGCGGATGCGGGCGTTGACCGACTCGATCGCGTTCGTGGTGCACACCACCCGACGGATCTCGCGGTCGAACTGTAAGAACGGCACGAACTCCGCCCAGGAGTTGGACCACAGCCGCACGATCGCCGGGTACTTCCGACCCCACTTCTCCTGGAACTCCAAGAAGCGCTCCTCGGCCTCGGCCACGGTCGCGGCCTGGTAGACGGGCTTGAGGGCCCGCGAGATCGCGTCCCAGTCCTGCCGGGCGGCGTAGCGGAAGCTGTTGCGCATCAGATGCACCACGCAGGTCTGCGCGATCGTGGCCGGCCACACGGTGGCCACGGAATCAGGCAGGCCCTTGAGACCGTCGCAGACGAGCATGAGCACATCCTCGACCCCACGGTTCTTGATCTCGGTCAGGACCT
Source organism: Kocuria palustris (assembly GCF_016907795.1). Lineage (NCBI taxonomy): Bacteria > Bacillati > Actinomycetota > Actinomycetes > Micrococcales > Micrococcaceae > Kocuria > Kocuria palustris. Next base: position 139,663 of record NZ_JAFBCR010000001.1, on the reverse strand, counting down.
GCAGCCAGTACTTCGCGCCCTCTCCGCCGTCCCCGGCCCACAGCCCGAGGATGTCGCGGTTGCCGTCCACGGTCACGGCCAGGGCGATGTAGATTGGCCGGTTGGCGACCTGACCGTCACGCACCTTCACGTGGATGCAGTCCACGAAGACCACCGGATACACCGGGTCCAGCGGACGGTTCTGCCACTCGGACATGCCCTCGAGGACCTTGTCCGTGATCGTGGAGATCGTCGTCTTGGACACGTCCGCGCCGTAGACCTCGACCAGGTGTGCACTGATGTCCCCGTGTGTCAGCCCGCGGGCGGACAGTGAGAGCACCATGTCTTCCACGCTGCCCAGCCGCCGCTGCCGCTTCTTCACAATGGCCGGCTCGAATGTCCCGGCACGGTCGCGGGGCACCTCGACCGCCACCGGCCCAGCCTTGGTCAGCACCGTCTTCGCCCGGGTGCCGTTACGGCTGTTGCCGTCGCTGGATCCGCCACGCTCGTGGGGCTCGTAGCCCAGGTGGTCGGTGATCTCGCCCTCCAGAGCCGACTCCAGCACCAGCTTCGTCAGCTGGCCCAGCAGCCCGTTCTCCCCGGCCAGGTCCAGGCCCTGCTCTCGGGCACCGGCCACCAGCTGCGCCACCAGAGCCCGGTCCACCGCCGGCACCTCCTTGCCGCGATGCTCGGCGCCCTGCCGCTGCTCCCCAGTCATGGTCACGGGCTCCTGAACCTCCACGTTCTGCGATGCCATCACGTCATCCATCGGTCATACCTCCCAGTTCGGGAGTTACACCGAAAAACGTACAGTCCCTTTAACCCAGGCTATCGAGGTACCGGCACATCCCTGGGATCAGGATGGCCCGACCAGCGCCTTCAGCGGTTCCCGCGGTGACGTGGAGCAGACGTGCACGATGTCCACGCCGGAACCGCAACATGCATCACCAGGTCCGTGAATCGGAGCGGGTTCACGGTGCTCGGCTGAGCGTCAATTGCTGACGGTGGTGGTCGTAGTGCTGGGTGTCGTAGTGGTAGATCTCGGCCAGGCTCATCCAGTCCCGGAAGTAGGGATCCCAGTGCACCGGCATGTGCATCCCGCGGGCCAGCGCATCCTCCGACTCGATTCTGAGCCGGGCCTGCAGAAAGTCGAGGGTGCGGTCGAACCACCGGATCAGCCGCGGGCCGTGGATCACCCGGGCCGCACCCCGGTCGCTCTGGTAGTTGATGACGTGGAAAGCTCGGGTGCCGGCCTCCAGTGCTCGGGCGAAGATGCGGCTGACCGGATCGGGCAACCTGCCCACCAGGGGTAGCAGGCGGCGCACGATGAGGTAGCCGAAGAACATGTGGAACAGCAGCTGCCCGTTGGTCCACCGGGTGCCCGACGAGGGCCGGCGCAGATCCGCAGGGGTCGCTTCAGTGACCAGGGCATGGAAGTCCGCGCGAACCCGCTCCAGCTCCTCATGGATGGTCTCGGGGGTGATGGGCGCGCTGTTCATCGGCTGCTCCTGGAAGTGATGTCGTTGCCGGAAGCGTCCTGGGCATTGCCCGGCTTGTGGGCGACAAAGCGCACGACCGGCCCGCCGAAGGACAGCCGGAGGGCGAGTGGGTCCAGGCCGGCCTGGTCGAGGACTGGTTCGAAGGCTCCAGGTTCGATGAGCCGGTGCGGTGACCGATCGGCACGGTGCACCAGAGATACCATCCGTGAGGCCAGCAGGTCGTATCCCACGAAGGCCCCGCCCGGTCGCAGAACCCGGGCCACCTCGGCCACCGCGCGTTCCCACTCGATGACGTGGTGGAGCATCAGGAAGCTCAGAACCGTGTCGAACGACTCGTCCTCGAAGGGCAACCGAGTGGCATCGGCCTGACGCGCCTGGGTCAGGGGGAATCCGGCCAGGCGGTCCTGGGCGGCTTCGACCATCGCCGGGTCGGCGTCGGTCGTGGTGAGCCGAACCCGGGGATGGGCTCGGGCGATGGCTTCGGCCATCGCGCCGCTGCCTCCACCGATCTCCAGCACGTCCCCGGTGACGGGGAACCCCTGGGTCGCCCAGGGAACCATCCGCCGGGCCACAAGAGCCCATGGCGCGCTGCGACAGAAGAAGGCCTCCAGCGCGGACATCCTTGGCATGGTCTCCACCTCTTAGCGCACCCGCATGGTTTCCGCCGAGCCTAGTTTCACCATCGACGGCAGTGAACCGTCCAGGCAGGAGGTGGGACGACCTGGCCGTTCACGCCGCCCCGGGGCGGGCGCGGAGGGCCAGCGTCCCGTCGTGGGGCTGAGCTCAGCCGGCAAGTGGGTTAGAGGCCGAAGGCCCCGCCCTCGAGGAGGATGGCCACGCCCAGGCCGATCAGCACGATCGGGAACAGGATGTGTTCCCACCGTTCCAGGACCTCGGCGATGGGTTTGCGGGTGGCGACGTACTTGGCGATGGCCACCAGCACCGCGACCATGGCCAGGAAGGCGATGCAGTAGGCCACCATCGCGGTCGGGCCCACGGTGACGAATACGGGCACGTAGACCCCGATGTTGTCCCCGCCGTTGGCGAAGGTGACTGCGGCGACAGTCCAGATGCTGACCTGTTTGCCGGCGACCTTCCCCTCGTCATCGTCATCATCGTCGTCGCTGCGCCAGACCTTCCAGGCCGCGATGAGGCCGAGGACCAGGGGGATGAGGCCGAAGTAGGGAATGGCCTCGGGCGGCAGGAAGGTGCTGGCGCCCAGGGTCACCAGCACGGAGGCGATCAGGATGCCGCCGAAGCCTACGTACTGGCCGATCCCGATTTTGACGGTGGTGCCTCGGACCCCGGCTCCGCGGGCGAAGAACAGGGAGAGCACGATGATGTCGTCGATGTTGGTGGCCGCGAACAGGCCGATCGCTTGCATCACGGGGGAGATGAAGTCCATAACTTGTCTTTTGTCGGGGATGGAAGGTCCCTGTCTCACGTCTGCTGTGCAGTCCTTCGGATGCGGCGGCATCCGTGCGGGGCGCGAACCGGCTCGGCGGCCCTGGTGGCAGGTCGTGGGCAGTGAGGTGGCCCGCTACTCGGTGGGGTCGGGGCGGGGTTCCGGGGCCAGCAGCGCGCCCAAGACGAAGACAACGACCCCGGTGGTGACGAAGGCGTCGGCGAGGTTAAAGGTGGGGAACCATCCGGTGTGCAGGTAGTCCACTACCCCGTTGCCGTCGAGGCGGTCGAGGAAGTTCCCAGCCGCGCCCCCGAGCAATAGGGTCGCTCCCGTACGGGCCAGCCGGGTGAAGGCGGGTGCCGTAGTGAGCAGGTACCAGGTCAGCCCCGCGATGATCAGTCCGGTCGCGGCGATGACGACCCAATCGGGCAGGCCCGCCCCGAGGCCGAAGGCCACCCCGGGATTGTGGTGCAGGCGCAGCGTGAGCAGCCCCAGATCCACCGTCTCGCCGCTCGCAAGCCGGGCTTCGGCCACGGCTTTGAGGATCAGGTCGACGGCGGCCAGCGCCGCCGCCCCGACCAGCAGAACGACTTTCCTGCTGCGGGTCTCCGGTCTGCTCGAGGCGCTGGTGCGGGGCGGGGGTGCGTCGCTCATGCGGCCGGTTCCAGGGCCGGGGCGGGCTGGGCGGCCAGGCGCGCAGTGTCACGGCGGATCCGGCCGGCGCGCACCCCGTTGGCGATGATCAAGATCTCGGCCACCTCGTGCACCAGCACCACCGCGGCCAACCCCAGGATGCCGAACAGAGCCAAGGGGATTAGCACTGCGATCAGCGCCAGGGACACCCCGACATTCTGCAGCATGATCGACCGGGTTCGCCGGGCGTGGTCGAGAGCCTGGGGCAGGTGGTGGAGGTCCTCGCCCATCAAGGCGATGTCGGCGGTCTCGATGGCCACGTCGGTGCCCATCGCGCCCATGGCGATGCCGATGTCAGCGGTGGCCAGGGCCGGGGCGTCGTTGACGCCGTCACCGACCATCGCCGTGGGGCGCTGCTCCCTGAGGGTGCGGATGATCTCTGCTTTGCCCTCCGGGCGCAGGTCGGCGTGGACCTGAGTGATGCCGGCGGCCTCGGCCAGGGCGGTGGCGGTGAGGGTGTTGTCCCCGGTGAGCATCGCGGTGGTGTATCCGGCGCGGTTGAGCCGGGTAATCACCTCTCGGGCCTCCGGGCGCAGCTCATCACGCACCGCGATCGCCCCAAGCACCTTGCCGTCCTGCTCGATGAGCACGGCCGTGGCCCCGGCGCGCTGCATCCGCTCGATTTCGGCGGACAGGGGCCCGGGTGTGATCCATCCGGGGCGGCCCAGGCGCAGACGCGCACTCTCGAAGGTGCCGTACAGCCCGGCCCCGGGAACGGTGTCCACGTGGGTCACCTCGGCGCGCTCAGATGTGGCGGCGAGGATGGCCCGGGCCAGGGGGTGTTCGCTAGCGGCCTCCAGCCCAGCCGCCAGAGAGAGCACCCGCTCTCGGGTCGCCCCGGCGGTGGTGGCGACCTCGATGACGGCCGGGTTGTTGCGGGTGAGGGTGCCGGTCTTGTCCAAGGCAATGGTGCGGATCTTGCCCAGGGTCTCCACCGCGGCCCCGCCCTTGATCAGCACCCCGATGCGGCTGGCCGCCCCCACCGAGGCAACCACGGTGACGGGCACCGAGATCGCCAGCGCACACGGGGAAGCGGCCACCAGCACGACCAAGGCGCGTTCGAACCACAGCAGCGGCTCCCCGACAATGAACCCGTAAGCCACGATCAGGGCCGCGGCGATGAGGATTCCCGGCACCAGCTTGCTGGCGATGGCATCGGCCAGCCGCTGGCTGGGGCCCTTGCGGGACTGTTCGGCCTCGACGATGTGCACGATCTTCGCCAGAGAGTTTTCCTCGGCCGTGCTGGTGACCTCCACCTCCAGCGGGCCGGTGCCGTTGATGGACCCGGCGTAAACCTCCGAACCCGGTCCGACCTCCACCGGCACGGGCTCCCCGGTCAACGCCGAGGTGTCCACCGAGGTGCGGCCAGTGAGGATCCGTCCGTCAGTGGCCACCCGCTCCCCGGGACGGACCACCATCCGATCCCCCAGGACCAGCTCGGCCGGGGCCACGGTGACCTGCACCCCGCCACGGAGCACCGTGGCCCGATCCGGGACCAGATTCAGCAGCGCACGCAGCCCGCGCCGGGTGCGCGCCACCGAGTACTCCTCCAACGCCTCGGCGATCGCGTAGAGGAAGGCCAGCGCCGCCGCCTCCTCGATCGCACCCAGGGCTACCGCCCCGACGGCGGCGATCGTCATCAACGTGCCGACCCCGATGCGGCCCTTGGCCAGCTGGCGCACGGTGGAAGGCACGAACGTCCACCCCGCCAACCCCAGCGCCACCACGCTCACGACGGTGGTCAACCACTCCGAGCCCTCCAGGAGGTGGATGAACCACCCGACTGCCAGCAGCGCTCCGGCCGCGGTAGCGAACCGCACCTCGCTCACCTGCCAGAAACCAACCGGCTCCGTCTCCGCCTCCTCGTGGTGAGCGGGATCGTCGTGGGCGCAGCAAGCATCACTCATCGAACAACCCCCTGGTTCTCTTGGGCCTGCTGGGCGTCCCGGCCGTAGTTCGGGCACAGTGCGACCTTCGACCCGGTGGCCGCCAGCAGGGTTTCGGCGGTAGCCAGTAGGTCCATCAGCTCCGGGCGGTCCAGGGCATAGAAGGTCTGGCGGCCCTCGGACCGGCCGGCTACCAGCCCGCAGTCCCGCAGACAGGCCACATGGGCCGAGACGGTGGACTGTGCTAGTCCGGTCTGCTCCACCAGATCTCGCACCCGGGCCTCTCCGGCGGCCAAGCGGGCCACGATGGTCAGGCGAGTGGGATCGGACAGGGAATGGAACAGGGCCACGGCCGGGTCCAGGCCGGTCGCACAACTAATATTCGGCATGACCCGATGGTATCGCTTAAAACCGATTGATCGGACCGGGGCAATGTAATGTTGTTTGCCTCCGTGCGCCGCAGCCCTCTTGCCCCCCGACAGCACACGACCCTGGCGCCCCTCCTTCAGGGATACCGGGGCCGAGGTCGCTCAGGGGTTGGTCAGAGGCCTGTGAAGGCGGTGAAGAAGCGGAAGAACACCGAGGCGGCCACGGCCACGTAAGTGATCGCCACCAGGGTCCAGGCCCACTCGGAAGCGAAGCGCACCAACCGGGGCGGGGCGGGAATGATGCCGTGGGCGAGGTTGCGCACAGTGAGCAGGATGAACAGCGGGATCATCGCCGCCCACACGATCATGCAGTACAGGCACAGGATGTAGATGGTGAACAGCGCCTGGGACCACAGCCAGATCACGAACACCATGCCAGCGGTGACTCCGATCTGCAGGCCGATCCAGTACCAGCGCCCGAACCGTGCCCCGGCCAGGGCCGCCATGGCGGTGGTGATGACCACGGCGAAGGCGATGATGCCGATCAGCGGGTTGGGGAAGCCGAACAGCTCCGACTGCCAGGTGCCCATGACCTGACCGCAGGACACCCACGGGTTGATGTCGCAGCTGGTGACGTGGTCGGGGTCCCGGTAGAGCTCCAAGCGCTCGAGCACCAGGATCGCTGAGGCGATCCACCCGATCACCCCGGTCACCAGCAAGGTCAGGGCGAAGGGGCGGTGGCGGGCGAAGCCGGGCAGGTGCGCCTGCCCGTCGGGTTCGCTGCCGTGGGGGCGGTCGATGGTCGTGGAATCAGTCATGGGAGGGCCCCTCGAGGGTGCAAGCGGTCGGTGGTCTGGTGACGGAGTGAGTCAGCTGGTGGCGGCGGCTTCGATCTCGGCTCGGAACTGCTCCAGCGTCTCCGGGTTGAGCACTTCCCCATCGAGGAAGAACATCGGGGTTCCGCCCACGCCCAGAGCCTCACCGTCAGCGACGTCGAGCTCGATGCGCTCCTGGGTGGCCGGATCGGCCATCGCGGCATCAAAGGCGGCCATGTCCAGGCCGAGGTCCTCGGCGAAGCCGCGGAAGACCGCGCTCTGGTCCTCGGCCGACTCCCCCCATTCGGTCTGGGTTTCGTACATGCGCTGGTACATCGCCTCGTACTGGCCCTGCTGGGCGGCGGCCTCGACCGCGAGGGCGGCGTTCATGGAGTTGCGGTGACCAGGCAACGGGAAATAGCGGTGAACGAAGGTGACGGTGTCGGCGTATTCGGCCCGCAGCTCCTCGATAACGGGGTAGGCGGCCCGGCAGGACTCGCACTCATAGTCCAGGAACTCCACCAGCACGGCTTGTTCGTTCGGGGCCTGGGAGAGCACCCGGCTGTTCTCCCGAACCACCTGTCCCCCGTCATCGGGCACCGCCGGGGTGGAGTTGGCCCGGGCGATGAGGATGGGGATGGCCACGGCTGCCACGACGGCGGCCAGGAGGACCCACACGATGATCTTGGCCTTCGAGGACTTCTGCTGTGGGGTGATGGTGCTGACGGTTGTGCTCACAGGGGGTTTCCGTTCTGCGTTCAGGGAGCGGGGCGTACCGGGGGTGGAGGCTCACTAGGGGTGGAGGGTCTCATCGTGGCGGTGGGAGGCCGGTTCGATCTGGAAGGTGGAGTGCTCGATGGCCACGTGGAAGTCACGGGCCACGCAGGCCTGCAGATCCGCCAGCACGACACCGGCGTGCTCAGCGGTCAGGCAGCCGTCGTGGATGGTGACGTGGGCCGAGAGCACCGGGGTGTCGGAGTCGATGCGCGAGGCGTGCAGATCATGCACGCCCACCACGTGCGGCAGGGCTTCCAGGCGGGTGCGGACCTCATCGAGGTCCAGGCCCTTCGGGGTGGTTTCCATCAGGACCTCGATGGTGTCGCGCAGCAGGATCAGGGCCCGGGGGACGATCAGGGCGGCAATCAGCAGGGACACGATCGCATCCACCTGGGTCCAGCCGGTGGTGGCGATGACGATCGCGGAGACGATCACTGCTACCGAGCCCAGGGCGTCGTTGGCCACTTCCAGGAACGCGGCCTTCATGTTCAGGTTCTCCCCCCGGCCCGAGGCGAGGATGGCCAACCCGATGATGTTGCCGACCAGCCCGATCACCCCGAACCAGAGCATGGCCGTGGACTCGACCTCCGGGGGGTCGAACAGCCGGCGGACCCCTTCGACGGCGATGAATCCGCCCACGGCCAGCAGCACCGAGGCTTGGGCGGCCGCGGCGACGATCTCGGCGCGCTGGTACCCCCAGGTGCGTTTGTCGGTGGCCGGTTTCAGCGCCAAGGTCGCGGCGGTCAGGGCGATCAGCAGTCCGGCCGAGTCGGTGAACATGTGTCCGGCATCGGCCAGCAGCGCCAGGCTGCCCGAGATCACCGCGCCGATGATCTCCGCGACCATGATCGTGGCGGTGATCGCGAACACCACCGCCAGCTTCCCCCGCCGCCCGGTGCCGGCGTGGGAATGGTTGTGCTCTCCACTCATGCCGGAACCTCCTGGGTGGTGGCGTCATCGGCGAGATCCTCGGCGGCACACTCGGGTGTCCCGCACCGGCACACCGACTCGACGGTCAGGATCGTGCCCAGCAGATCCTCCAACGCGTGGGCCAGCTTGGGCCTTGACCCTGAATCTTGGACACGGTGTCATTTCGGTTATGCCGCTTCCGGGAGTGTAGCGGAGGCGGCGGCTTCGTAGGCGTTCGGAGCGATGTTGCCGATCGCGCAGTGGCGCCTGCGGGTGTTGTAACGGTTCGCCCACCGGAACACGGCCCGGTATGCCGTCGGCGCGTCGGGGAACCCCGCCCGACCCTCGAGCAGCTCGCGTTTGAGGGCGGCGTTGAAGCTCTCGGCGAGGGCGTTGTCGGCCGAGGAGCCGATCGCGCCCATCGACTGCGTCACGCCCAGGTCCGTGCAGAGCTGCGCGTAGGCCTTCGATGTGTAGACGGCGCCGTGGTCGGAGTGGAACACCGTCCCGGCCAGCGTCCCGCGCTCGTGCCAGGCGGCCTTCAGCGCGTCCTCGACGAGCTCGGTGCGCATGTGATCGGCCATGCTCCAGCCGGCGAGCTTGCGTGAGCCCAGATCGATGCAGGACGCGAGGTAGAGGTTCGTGCCGTCGGCGATGGGCAGGTAGGTGATGTCCCCGACGTAGCGGCGGCACGGCACGCCGATGCTGAAGTCGCGGCCGAGCAGGTCGGGGAACCGCCTGCCGGACTGGTCCGGGAGCGTGGTCCTCACGCGCTTGCGCAACCGGATACCGGCCAGGCCGTGCTCGCGCATCACGCGGGCTACTCGCTTGTGGTTGACCCGATCGCCGGGCGTCGTGCCCTCGTTGAGGTCGGCCGTGACCCGGGGCGCGCCGTAGGCGCGGTCCCCGCCCCGGGCGGGATCCTGCAGCACCTGGATCCGCGCCACCAGCGCCGCGTCGGCCGCCGCTCTCGCTGCCCGTGTCGGCGCGGCGGCCAGCCACGCGTAGAACGATGACCGGGCGACCTCGACGACCTCGCACAACCGCTTCACGCCCCAGGCGTCCTTGTGGTCCTCGACGAACTGGAAGCGGTTCACCAGTTCGTCTCCCCGGCGAAATACTTCGCCGCCTGACGGAGGATGTCCCGCTCCTGCGCGAGCTTGTGGGCCTCGGCTTGCGCTGCGGCCAGCTCGGCTTCCAGCCTCCTGACCTTCGCCGCCTGCGACTCCGACCGCCCCGCGACCGGAGCGACCACCTCCCCGGTCCTCGTGGTCCCGGAGCCGAGCTTGTCGACCCACTCCTTCAACGAGCCCCGGGACACGCCCAGATCCGCCGCGATCCCCTTGAGCGTCGCGCCCGGCGTGGACTCGTACAAGTCCACCGCCCGGCGACGGAACTCGTCGGTGTAGTTCTTCCTTGCCATCCTTGGATTCTCGCTTCCCCAGCATCGTGCTGGATTCCGCGTGTCCAAGATCAGGGGTTAAGCCCCTAGATCCGCCGGTATCCGTAGAGGTTCTTGCCATGGACCTGACCTCGTTCGGCAGCAGCTCGAGTGCTGCGACGCAGTCGTTCAGAGGTCTTGGCCGACTCGTACTCGCTGTCCACGGCGTCTTCGAGCATGGAGCGTCGATCGCGGGCGTTGGTCGGGTCGTAGTCGCGAGCGTGGGTGGTGACGAAGATGCGAACCTTTCGCATCTCGCACAGCTCGATCAGGTTCACCCACTCTCCGGTGCGACGTGAGCCGCGCGAGGACTCCCAGATCACCAGGATGTCGGCATCGAAGGTGTTGTGTTCGAGGTCCGTGATCAGCTGGGCGAAGGCCTCGCGATCTCGACGGGCGTAGCGAGAGGCCGAACGGTTGTCATCGCGATACGGCCGAGGGTGCATCGACCAGCCTCTTGCGGAGACGGCCTGCTTGTTGTCGTGGTGCTGCTGATCGGGGCTCTTGCCCAGACCATGGCGGTCCTTGGACACACGCAAGTACTCTCGCGCGACTAGGTTCTTGCGTGGCCTCTTCGAGTCATGATTCATAGGGTGACCCACCTCCTTGAGTAACTATATCTCCGGAGACGGCGGTCAGATGGGTCAGGCCCGTGACCTTCATGGCCTTCTCGAGTCCGGTGTCCAGTCCGCTGCGGTCGCCGTAGGTCATCCCCGGCAGCAGCCCGGCGGCATCGGGTCCGCGGGCCTGTGCGGCCAGGGCGAAGCGCTCGGTGGCCGTCTCGAGCAGGGACGGGCGGTCCTGGGCTTCCGTCATCGGCTGCGGCGGCCCGGTGCTGCGCAGCTGCAGGTCGGTCTGCTCGATCTCGGGGGCGCTCACCACGGCCTCCGCGCGATCCCCGCTGCGCAGGCTCGCCCACCGGCCGTCCTGGGCGAAGACGGTGGCCCGGGCTCCGCTGCTCAGCCGCACCGGCACGACGACCCCGCTGGAGGCTTCGCCGACCTCCTCCGGTCCCGGCCCGAAGCTCGAGGCGGTGGCGCTTTGCCATGTCACGGGTCGGTCGGTCACCTCGACGACCACGCGCTGCGCATCTGCGTCCATCCCGCGCATGTCCTCGGCGGCCGCCAGCTGCTGGGTGCCCGCGCGCAGCAGGACGCACGCGACGACCACCACGCACAATGCGGCCGTCGGCAGCAGGGCGGCCAGTGTCCGGCCGCGAGGCGAGCCCGGTGCTGCTCCCCCGGGCAGTCTGCGCCCGCTCCGACGAGCGAACACGGCCACGAGGAGGACCATGGCGAGTCCCGCTGCGACGAGCAGCAGGAGATCCACCTCGAGCACCGCTCCCGGCGCAGCGCCCACCGACTCCGACTGCGACGTCCCTAGCAGCGCGGCTCCCCACGCGCTCAGCGCCACGGGCACAAGGCGCAGATCCCAGGTGGGGCGCAGCGCCCTCTGGGCCGCCTCGAGGCGCTCCTCCCGGCGAGCGCTGTGTGCCAGCGCCCACCGCTCGGGCATCTCCTGCGAGTGCAGCCACAGCCGCGCGAGCAAGCCTGGAGCCTCGGGACCCGCTCCGGAGGCGCCACTCGGTCTGCCCGGCTTCCGTCGGCCACGTCCCCGTTCAGATCCCGGCTCCTGCCGACCCCGTGGAGGCAGGGCGCGGGCGGGACGGCGGGAGGAGGTCACCGGCGCATTGCACCAGTGCCTCCTGCGTGGCAGTCCTCAGCTGAGGCGGGCAGAGGCCCCCCGTCCGGCCGGCCTTCGGACGAGTCCCCTGTGGAGGCGCGAGGGCCCGACCGCTCCTCGCTGCGACAGAGACAGCGACGCAAGTCACAGCACCGAGCCACGTGCGTCAAGACCCCCGCGCAGCTCGAGACGTCAATGCACCGAGTGTTTCCCGAGGCGTCGGCACCGGGACGGGAAGTGGTCGACTGCTGTCGACCCTCAGGTGGAGCGGAGGACATCTTCCCAGGTCAGCCTGGGCCTGTCCGCCCCGCCGAGGGCCGATCAGGGTCCGCTTCCCGGCCCTGTCGAGCACGGATCTGCATCCTCCGCACCACCCGTCAGGAGCATCATGTCCCAGCACCTCTCCCACCCCAGCACTGCCCGTTCCCGTGATCCTCGCCCGCGACGCGCGCTCAGCGCCGCCGTCCTCACCGCGGGGCTGAGCCTCACCCTGCTCGCGCCGACGCCAGCCCTGGCCCAGGAGCCGTCGCGACCCTCCACCTCCGCAGACGACTGGAACGGCAAGGCCTTCCGCGGCCAGGTGGACGTCACCGCCGGTCCCGATGCCGACCAGGACGTCCTGGACGGCGCCGTCTTCGACGACCGCAACCGCAACTCGCAGCAAGACCCCGGTGAGCACGGGATCGCCGGGGTGGAGGTCTCCAATGGCCGCGAGATCGTCACCACCGATCGCCAGGGCCGCTACGAGATCTCCGTGCGCGACGGCGAGACGGTGTTCCTCACCCAGCCGGCCGGCTACCAGGTCCCCGTGGACGAGGACAACGTGGCCCAGTTCTTCTACACCCACATGCCCGCCGGCTCCCCCGAGCTGCGCTACGGCGGCATCGACCCGACCGGCCCGCTGCCCGATGCCGTCGATTTCCCGCTGGCGCGCACCACGGACACGCTCAGCCGCGATCAGCGCTGCCTGATCGGCGGCGACATCCAGACCTACACGCAGGAGGAGGTCGACTACGCCCTGCGCGGGGCCTTCGCCGACCTTGCTCAGCGCACCGACTTCACCGGCTGCGGTGCGCTGTTCATCGGCGACATCGTCGGCGATGACCTGGACCTGTACGACCAGACCCGCGAACTGACGTCGCTGCTCAACGGACCCGCCCGCTTCCTGCCGGGCAATCACGACCTGGACCTCGCCGCGGACTACGACCACCGCTTCGACACCTACCGGTCCCAGTTCGGTCCGGACTACTACTCCTACGACGCCGGCGACGTGCACGTGGTCTCACTGAACACCGTGCAGCACTCCCAGGGCGCGCCCTACAACGGCACGTACAACGGCGGCATCGACGATGAGCAGCTCGCATGGCTGCGCCAGGACATCGCGAACACCCCCGAGGACAAGCTGATCGTGCTGGCCACGCACATCCCGCTGCTGAACTGGCACGACCAGGGCTCGGACCGCCACCAGGTGGATCAGGTCCAGGCGATCCACGACATCATCGGCGACCGTCCGGCCGTCGCCTTCGGCGGGCACAGCCACACGCTGGAGGTCATGCGCGAGGGCGATTCCATGGAGGGCTGGAAGAGCCTCTACGGCGTGGACGAGCTGCCGTTCGACCACATCACCGCAGGAGCGATCTCGGGCGACTGGTACACCGGGCGCGTGACGGAGGCCGGCTACCCGACCGCACTGCAGCGCGACGGCGCCGTCCCCGGCGTCTTCACGCTGGAGGCCCACGGCAACCGGTACCAGGACTCGTTCATCGGCACCGGGCGGGCGGCCTCGGAGCAGACGTCCCTGGGCTTGAACACCCCGGCCTACCGCGACTGGTACGACGCGAACCGTCGCAATGTCGGGAAGGCTCCCGCCTTCGAGACCCCGCTCGAGGTCTCGGCGGACGAGCTGGGCGAGTCGTGGCTGACCACGAACGTGTGGGCCGGCGGCACGGGATCCGAGGTCTCGGTCTCGATCGACGGCCGCCCGGCTCAGCAGGCGCAGCGCACCCAGCAGCTGGAGGGCGAGTCCAAGCACGTGGGCGCCGAGTTCTCGGATCCGGCGGCTGCCCAGGAGCAGCTGGTCCACGGCGGCTCCGTCGCCGAGGCCTCCGGTCACCTGTGGCGTCTGGATCTGCCGGAGGACCTCGCTCCGGGCGAGCACACGGCGACCGTGACGCAGACGGATCGCTACGGCGTGTCCACGACCGAGCGGATCACGTTCACGGTCACCTCCTGAGGCGGCCTCCGGCTTCGGCGGCCCTCGGGTGCTGCGGACCAGGTCACCGTCCGTTCGCCTGAGCGTCGCCGAACCGTCGTCCGGGGGTCGGCTCCGGGAGACCGGCCGTCGACGTTCCGGACACCTGCCGGGCGCATTCTGATCCTGACCAGCAGTGCCGCCCGGCAGCGCCCGGCCCCGGCCGGGGCGTCGAGATCAGCACCCGAGGAGCATCATGGCCCAGCTTCGCCTCCTGCGATTCCTGCCCCAGTCCAAACACCAGCGGCCGCTTCAGCTCGTGACGGTCGCTGCGCTGGGGGTCGGCCTGTCCTTCACGCTGCTCACCCCCGGCGTCTCGGAGGATTCCGAGGCTCCGGCCCCCGGACCGATCACCGCCGAGGACTGGCAGACCCACGTGCAGTTCGCCCAGATGGACACCGCCCCCTGATCGAGCCTGAGCCCTCAGCGCAGAACGAAGGTCCCGACGGATGCCGTCGGGGCCTTCTCACACGGTGACCAGCGGCGCGATGGCCTCCATCATGGCCGGGCCGATGCCGGAGACGTCATCGAGCTCCTCGACCGAGCGGAATCCGCCGATCTGCTCTCGGTGCTCGACGATCCGCTGAGCCAGAACGGGTCCGACCTTCGGCAGCTCCTCGAGCTGTGCAGCCGTGGCGGTGTTGAGATCGATCGCTGCGCCCGTGGCCGCAGGCCCAGCCCCCTCCTCGGGGCTCCCGCCTGCGGCTGCCCCTGATCCTGCGGCGGCAGATCCGTCCTGAGCGCTGCCGGTGGCAGTCTGTCCGCCGGATCCCGAGGACGGCATCGGCGGGTCCTGCTCCCACTGCTCCGCCAGTGCTTGGTCCGGGATGACGATCTGGACGCCGTCGGCCGCGGGGGCCGCCATGTTCACCGCATCGGTCACGGCCGACTCGCTCAGCCCGCCGGCGGCCTCCACTGCATCGGCCACGCGGGACCCGGCCGGCAGCTCGACCACCCCGGGCTCGCCCACCTCCCCCACCACATGGACCGTGACCGGGCTGCCGGAGGCCGGTGCGTCGACTGTCCCTGCGCTGGCTCCGTCCCCGGCCGCACCGAGCGCTCCCGCCCCCTCCACGGATCCGCCCTCCGCTGCCGCCTGCGAGGCACCCGCCTGCTCGTCCACGACGGGTCCTGCGGACGACGGAGCCGAGACCACGGCCTCCTGCTCGCGCCCGCGAAGCAGGACCGAGACCACCACCAGGATCAGCACCAGACCCGCGATCGCCAGTGTGGCCCAGGGCAGACGCGCGCGGATGGGCGAGACCCAGGGCTGCTCGTCGGGATCCAGCGGCAGAGCCCTCGGGCCAAGGGGCTCCGCAGACGAGCTCGACCCCGACGCGGGCGGCGCGGCGAGCAGCCGTCGGCGCCTGGCGGCCGCCCATCCGCTCTCGGCAGGTGCCGACTCCGCGGACTCGGTCTCGGGTGCCGAGGCAGAGTCCTCCACCCAGTCCTCGGGGCGGTCGTCGTGGGGCAGGTCGTGGCCGGTGGCGCGCAGGTCGTCATCCAGCAGTCCGCGCAGGCGCTCGACGGGCCGCTCTCGCTCCAGACGGCGCCGTCCGCGATGGGTCACAGGGGTCATGCCCCCAGTCCACTGCGGCAGCAGGATCCCGGCGGGCCGCGCAGGTGCGCAGCAGAGGCTTCACCCCGCGCTTGGGAGAATCCCGACGCTGTGGAGACGCGGGGCAGGCGCGCGGGCAGCAGAGCCGCCCGGCTCAGCCGTGGATGATCACGCTGAGCGCCCCGGCACCGGCGTGGGCGGCGAGCACCGCGGGCATGGGCACGCAGCGGGCGCGGGCGTCGGGACAGTGCTCGGCCACCAGCTGCTCGGCGAACTCCTCGGCGCGCTCCCGGCCGTGGTCGTCGAGCAGGTGGTGCACGGTGACCTCGGGGACGTCCCGGGTGGAATCCCGCAGCGCACGACCCGCTCGGCGCAGCAGCCTCGTGCGGGCGCGCTGCTCGGTCATGGGCAGCTCGGCGATCGCAAGCTGGCCGTTGACCAGACGCAGCACCGGGCGCACCTGCAGCATGGAGCCCAGCGCAGCCACGGACGGAGGGATCCTCCCGCCGCGGCGCAGCGCGTCGAGCCCGGGCACCCACAGCAGCAGCTGGCTGGCCGCGCTGCCGGCCCGCGCCGCCTCGGCCGTCTCTGCCAGATCGGCCCCTGTGCCGGCGGCCTCCCACGCCTCCATGACGCCGCGGCCCTCGGCCATGGCGATCGTGCGCGAATCGACGATCTCCACCGGGATCCCGACGGCAGCCGAGGCGATCCGGGCCGAGGTGGCGGAGCCGGAGAGCTGGGCCGAGCAGTGCACCGAGACGATGCCCTCGTAGCCCTGCGCCTCCAGCTGACGGTACTGGCGCAGCAGCTGACCCGGCGACGGCCGAGAGGTCACCGCGCTGCGCCCGGCCGCCAGGGCCTCCTCGACCACCGCGAGCCAGTCGTCGCGGTCCTGGTCGAGATCGGTGTCATCGACCGACACGGGCATGGCCGCGACGGCCAGCCCGGGACGGCCGGAGCGTGCCACGGCGCGCTCGTCCTCGTCGGTCAGCACCGACGACGCGTCCGCCGCGCCCTCCGTGCGTTCGGGGTCCTGGCCGGCGACGTCTGCGCCGGCAGACCCGCCCGCCGGCGGGAAGACCCACTCCGGCGGCAGGGCTGCGGCGTCGTCGGTGACGACCGCTGTCCTGCGCTGGCCGGACATCTCAGACCACGATGTTCACGAGCTTGGGGGCCCGCACGATGACCTTGCGGATCTCGGCGTCGCCGATCGCCCGCTGCACGGCCTCGGAGCCCAGCGCGAGCTCGCGCAGGTCGTCCTCGGCGATGTCCACGGGCACCTCCAGGCGGTCCTTCACCGTGCCCTTGACCTGCACGACGGCGGTGATCGTGTCGTCCACCAGCAGCGACTCGTCGACGACCGGCCAGCCGGCATCGATCACCGCCGAGTCGTGGCCCATCGCATGCCACATGTCCTCGGCCGTGTAGGGAGCCACCAGGGACAGCAGCACGGCCACCGCTTGGGCGCCCTCGCGCACAGCGGGATCGGCGGCACCGGCCCCGGAGTCGATCGCCTTGCGCAGCGCGTTGACCAGCTCCATCGCCTTGGCGATCACCACATTGAACTTGCGGTTCTCCAGCGCGGACTCGGCCTCGGCGACCGCGCGGTGGGTCGCCTGGCGCACGGCGACGTCGCCGGCGGCCGGATCGGCGTCGACGGCGCTGCCCGAGGCGGCGACGTCCTGACCCACGCGCCAGGCGCGGCCCAGGAACTTCTGGGCGCCGCCCGGGGAGACATCCGCCCAGTCGACGTCGTCCTCCGGCGGGGAGGCGAAGACCATGGTCAGGCGCACGGCGTCCACGCCGAAGGCGTCGAGCTGCTGGCCCAGGTCCACGCCGTTTCCCAGGGACTTGGACATGGCCTTGCCCTGATTGAGCACCTGGCCCTGGTTGAGCAGACGGGCGAAGGGCTCGTCGTGGTCGATCATGCCAAGGTCGTACAGGACCTTGGTGTAGAAGCGGGCGTAGAGCAGGTGCAGGATCGCGTGCTCCACGCCGCCCACGTACTGATCCACCTGGCCCCAGCGGCGCACGGCCTCCGGATCGAACGCGGCCGTCTCGTCCTGCGGGGACACATAGCGGTAGTAGTACCAGGACGAGTCCACGAAGGTGTCCATGGTGTCGGTGTCGCGCAGGGCGGGCCCGCCGCACGACGGGCAGGCCACGTTCACCCAGTCCTCGACCGAGGCCAGCGGCGACTGGCCCTTGGGCGCCAGCTGCTCGCCCCTGAGATCCTCCGGAAGCCGCACGGGCAGCTGGTCCTCGGGCACCGGGACCTCGCCGCACTGCGGGCAGTGGATGATCGGGATCGGGGCGCCCCAGAAGCGCTGGCGGGACAGCAGCCAGTCGCGCAGGCGGTAGTTGATGTGCCGAGCACCGGCATCCGCGGCCTCGAGCAGCTCGATGGCCTTGTCGATCGCGGCGTCCTTGCTCAGCCCGTCGAGCTCTCCCGAGTTCATCAGGACGCCGTCGCCGCCGGTGGCCGCGCCGGTCTCGGACGGGTCCTCCGCCCCGGTGTCCACCACCGCGCGCACGGGCAGGCCGAAGGCGCGGGCGAAGTCGAGGTCGCGCTGATCGTGGGCGGGCACGCCCATGACCGCTCCGGTGCCGTAGTCGGCCAGGACATAGTCCGTGGCGTAGACGGGCAGGCGCTCGCCGTTGAGCGGGTTCACGGCCCAGCGGCCCAGGAACACGCCGGTCTTGGTGCGGTCCGTGGCCTGGCGTTCGATGTCCGAGACGGCCTTGAGGGACTCGCGGTACTCGTCGAGCTCCTGGGCGTGCTCCTGCGCCACGAGATCCTGCGCCAGCTGCGAGTCGGCTGCCACCACGAAGAACGTGGCGCCGAAGATCGTGTCCGGACGCGTGGAGAACACGGTCAGCTCGCGCTCGACCGCCGCGTCGTCGGCGTCCCGGTCCACGATCCCGAAGGAGACGTGGGCGCCCTGCGAGCGTCCGATCCAGTTGCGCTGCATGGACAGCACGCGCTCGGGCCAGGCGCCCTCGAGCTGGTCCATGTCATCGAGCAGCCGATCGGCGTAGTCGGTGATCTTGAAGTACCACTGGTTCAGCGACTTCTTGGTCACGGGCGTGTGGCAGCGCTCGCAGGCGCCGTCGACGACCTGCTCGTTGGCCAGCACCGTCTGGTCCTTGGGGCACCAGTTCACCGGGGAGTTCTTGCGATAGGCCAGCCCGCGCTGCCAGAACTGCAGGAACAGCCACTGCGTCCAGCGGTAGTACTCGGGATCGGAGGTGTGCAGCTCCCGGGACCAGTCCACAGCGATGGCGTAGCGCTGGAACGAGGCCTTCTGGGTCTCGATGTTGCGGTAGGTCCACTCGGCCGGGTGCGCGTCGTTCTTGATCGCCGCGTTCTCCGCCGGCAGCCCGAAGGAGTCCCAGCCGATGGGGTGCAGGACGTCGAAGCCCTTCTGGCGCCAGTAGCGGGCGACCACATCCCCCATGGCGAACGCCTCGGCGTGGCCCATGTGCAGGTCGCCCGACGGGTACGGGAACATGTCCAGCACGTAGCGCCGCGGCTTGGAGCCGTCGTCGAGGGGACGGAAGACGTCGTTGCGCTCCCACCAGCCCTGCCAGCGTGCCTCGAGCTCGTGGGCGTCCCAGACCTGCCCGGTCGTCTCTTCCTGGCCATCCTGCTGCGTGCTCACGTGCCTGCCTTCATCCGCCGGGGCTGCCCCGGCTGTCTCTCGTCCGACTGCTGTGCGGTCCTGCCGGGGCGCTGGGCCCGGCCGCCGTGCGCCATCCGCGCCGGGAGCCCGACGGGGCTGCGACCATGACGCGATGACGCCGCCATCCTATCCGCGCCGGGGGCCCGCGGCGTCCGAGGCCCTCCGTAGACTCGGGCCCGAGCAGACACGGACAGATCCGCCCGGAGAGGAACGCGTGCAGCAGAATCCGCAGGCCGAGCAGCGCAGCATGAGATTCGACGGGTACAAGACCCGCTACTGGTTCTACGACATCGACACGCAGCGCAAGCCGCTGCTCGTGATGGTCCACGGCTTCCGCGGCGACCACCACGGCCTGCAGCTGATCGCCGACCGCCTGCGCGATCGCTACCACGTGGTCGTGCCGGATCTGCCGGGCTTCGGACGCTCGGAGCCGTTCCCCCAGGACCCGCACGACGTCCCCCACTACGTCGGCTTCCTGCGCCGGTTCATCACCGAGCTCACCGATGGCGCGGTGCATCCGCAGGGCGAGCGAGGGGTGCTGCTGCTCGGGCACTCCTTCGGCTCGGTGATCGCCTCGCACCTGGCCGCCGAGCACCCGGCCATGGTCGAGCAGCTGCTGCTGCTGAACCCCATCTGCGAGCCGGCGCTCAGCGCCCAGGACGCAGCCGCCACCAAGATCGCGGACGCCTACTACACCCTGGCCATGCGCCTGCCGAAGGCCATGGGCGAGCGCCTCCTGCGCAGCCACGCGGTCAGCGACCTTATGAGCCGGGAGTTGACGGTCTCCCAGGACCCGCAGCTGCGCAGCTACGTGGAGAACCAGCACCGCGCGTACTTCGGCTCCTTCGCCGATCGCCGCGTGGTGGCCGAGGCCTACCGCGCCTCGATCTCCGGCACCGTCGCCGAGGTCGCGCCGCTGCTGTCCATGCCCGTGCTGCTCGTGGTGGGCGCCCAGGATCCGCTGGGCTCCGTCGAGGCGCAGGAGAGGATGGCCACCTGGATCCGCCGGCGCCGCCTGGTGATCCTCGACGACGTCGGCCATCTCATCCACTACGAGAAGCCCCTCGAGACCGCCGAGCTGATCCACGAGTTCGTGCAGGGCCCGGATCCCGAGCCCATCGATGTCCACGACGAGCTGCCGCCCATCGATCAGGCTCGGCCGAACACCTCGCAGTTCACGCAGCTGCTGCCGATCGTGCGCAGGGGGCGGCGATGACCGGCCCCCTGCACCTGGTGCTGGATGCCCGATACGTGCGGGTGGGACCGCACGACGGCATCTCGCGCTACAGCGCAGGACTGGCCCACGGGCTGGCGCAGCTGGCCGCGCAGGATCCCTCGCTGCGGGTCGAGCTGATGATCTCGGATCAGGCTCAGCTGCAGCACCTCCCGCGCCTCGAGTGGTTCATGGGGCCGGATCCGGTCTCGGCCGGGGAGCTGCTCACGAGCCGGCTGCTCAACCGCCGGGGTCCGGATGTGGTCTTCTCCCCCATGCAGACCATGGGGGCGCTGCGGCGGCGCTTCGGGCTGATCCTCACGCTGCACGACCTGATCTACTACGACCACCCCGCGCCCCCGCCGGAGCTGCCGCTGCCCGTGCGTCTGGGCTGGCGCGCCTTCCACCGTGCCTCATGGCCGCAGCGCCTGGCCCTGAACCGCGCCGACGCCGTGGCCACCGTCTCCCAGACCTCCGCGGGGCTGATCCAGGGCAGGCGCCTGAGCGATCGGCCCGTGCGCGTGATCCCGAATGCCGCGGCTCAGGACTCGATCGTCAGCGAACAGACCGCGCTGCAGCGGCTGGACGAGCGCGACGACTCGATGGTCTACCTCGGATCCTTCATGCCGTACAAGGACGTGGAGACCCTGGCACGCATGGCGGCACGGCTTCCGCCCCGGCGGCTGCACCTGCTCTCGCGGGTCACCCCCGCCCAGCAGGAGCGCCTGGTGCAGGCCGCCGGACCCGAGGCCCGGCTCGTCTTCCACAACGGGGTCTCCGAGCAGGAGCACGCGCGTCTGCTGGCAAGAGCGGGAGTGCTCCTGCACGCCTCGCGGGCCGAGGGCTACGGCCTGCCCCTGATGGAGGCGTTCTGCGCGGGCACCCCCGTGGTGTGCACGGACATCCCGATCTTCCACGAGGTCTGCGGCCGGGCCGCCGCCTACTGCCCTGCCGGCGACGACGCTGCCTTCGCCCGCGCCGTCACCGAGCTCGAGGACCCGCAGGTGGCCCAGGCCCGCGTGCTGGCGGGGCTCGAGCGGGCGGCGTCCTGGACCTGGCGGGACTCGGCCGAGTCCCTGGTGGAGCTGGCCCGGGAGATCGAGCGCAGCCGGCGCTCCTGAAGCCGACGCAGCCGCCGTCCCGGTCTCGTCCCTGTCGCCTCGTCTCAGAGCAGGTCGGCCACGTCGCAGCGGACGTTGACCGGGGCGTGCTTGCGCTGAGCGGAGGCCTCGGCACGAGCTGCGCGCAGCCGTCGAGTGACCTCGGCGGCCTGCGAGTACGTGAAGAACAGCAGGAGGCGGTGGGCCTCGTCGTCGTCGGGAAGTCCGCCGAGGACGTCTGCGGAGGCGGCCTCTGACTGCGGGTCCTCTGCCTCCTCGTCCCAGCGCTGATGGACGGGAGCAGGGCCCACGGTGCGGACGTCGTCGGGCAGATCGACCAGCTCCAGGAAGGCCTCGAGCGCCGGCAGCGGTCCGGTCAGGGCGGCGCAGCGCACGGCCGGCGGCAGCTGCAGGGTCCGGCGCTCGGCCAGCTCGCGGGCGGCATGGCCGCGCACGTCCCAGCGCACGAGCGAGGCCACGACGCGCTCGTGCTCCGAGGTCACCACCACGGTTCCGCCGGCGCTGCCGCGGCGCACGAGCGAGGCGGCGTGCACCCACTTGCGCAGCACCTCCTCCTCGACCCGCAGCCCGGGCCGGGAGAGCATGCGATCGCCATCGAGCAGCAGCGCCGCGGCGTAGCCGCCCTCCGCCTGCGGCTCAGCCCCCGGTGTGGCCACCACGAGCGCCGGTGCCGCGGGGATCTCCCGGCGGACCTGATCGCCCGAGGACCAGATCACCGGCACCTGCGGGAACGCCCTGCCCAGCTCCTCGGCGGTGCGCTCCGAGCCCACGGAGGAGAAGCGCCACTGGGTGGCACCGCAGTGGCCGCAGGACCAGTTCGCCGCCTGGCGGGCGCACCAGCCGCACTGCGGCAGCCTGCCGCGGGCCAGCACCGACAGGGGTCCGTCGCAGACGGTGCAGCGCGCGGCATTGCGGCAGCGCTGACAGGTCAGCGACGGGGCATATCCCGTCCTGGCCACCTGGACCAGGACCGGACCGTCGGCCAGGGCGCGACGAGCCACGCGGAACGCGGTCTCCGGCAGCCGGGCACGGCCTGCCAGGGGGTCGTGCGCCTCGTGCCAGGAGTCCGAGGTCGACTCGATCCGCGGCATGTTCGCCCGCAGGACCGGGCGCTGGGCGGCGATCGAGCTCGCCCAGCCGGTCTCCACGAGCCGCTCGGCCTCCGGAGTCACGGCCTGGCCCATGACGAGCAGGCCGAGATCGTCGTGCTGTGCGCGCAGCAGCGCCACATCGCGCGCGTGGTGGTACGGCGCTCGGGGTTCCACGAGGCTGTGGTCGCCGTCGTCGACGACCACGATCAGGCCGAGGTCCTCCACCGGCGCCCAGACCGCCGGGCGAGTGCCGATCACGACCCGCGCGTGGCCCTCCAAGGCCTGGACGAAGGCCCGATAGCGCGGGGTCGGCTTGTCCTCGCTGTGCAGCCGCGCCACGAGCTGCGGCTCCACGACCGCCTCCACAGCGCGCTGGGCGCGCTCGAGGGTCTTGTGGTCCGGGACCACCACGACGCTTCCGCGCCCCGACTCCAGCGCCGCGGCGACCGCCTGGGCGATGAGGTCGTAGAGGTCGTGCTCGGGGTGCGACGGCAGGGCCTGCACCACGGCCCGCACCCGCTGCCCGCCGCGCAGGGCCTCGATCGCCTCACGGCCGCCCACGTACTCCGACCAGGCGCTCGGGGCCGCAGGCTCAGCTGCGATCAGGGGTCGGGCCCTGTGCGCCGCGGTCTCCGGGTCAGCTTCGGCCTGCGCGTCCGGGAGGGCCTCAGCGGCTTCTTCGGCACCGGGATGACCGGCCCGCTGCGCAGCACCCGGATTCACGGCGGCGACTGCTGCTGAGGCCTCGGCCGAATCGCGGGCGGCCAGAGCGGCCTTCTCGACGGAGGCCACGCGCGGGGGCACCGCGCAGCGCAGGACATCGGCGACCGTGCCGGCGCAGCGCTGTGCCGTGAGCTCGGCGACGGCCAGCACCTGCGGCACGAGCACCGGAAGGGCGGACTGCAGCGACAGAATGGGCTGCAACCGATCGAAGGCGACCTCCGATGACGCGGTCCGCTCGACGATCCAGCCGCGCATCTGCTGCCCGCCGAAGCGCACGCGGATGCGCGTCCCCGCCTGGGCGCCCTCGGAGAGGTCCTGGGGCACGCCGTAGTCGAACAGCCGGTCCAGGTGCGGCAGGTGCGATTCGAGCCGCACACGGGCCACCGGATCGGTCTCGGCCAGGTACGCCGGCTCGAGCGGGCCCGAGCGGTGCCGGGCGCCGCGGCCTCCGGACGCACCGCGCCCACCGGCGCGTGCGCTCCGGACGGGCTCGGCCATCAGCGCCAGCTGCTCTGGCCCCTGCTCCTCCGCCGGGGCCGGCCGCTCGGGGTCACGCCCGGGCGTGGGCGGCACCTGCTCGGGTGCACGCTCGGTCGCGAGCGGAACCCGATCTGGTGCCTGCTCGGGCGTGCGGTCGGCCGGCACGGATCAGGCTCCGACCGCCGATCGCAGGGCGTCCACGCGATCGGTCTTCTCCCAGGTGAAGTCGGGGTCCTGGCGGCCGAAGTGACCGCCGGCCGAGGTCTTGGCGTAGATGGGCCGCTGCAGCTGCAGGTCCTCGATGATCGCCAGCGGTCGCAGGTCGAAGACCTCCTCCACGGCGGACTCGATGCGCGCCGGGTCGACGGTCTCCGTGCCGAACGTATCCACGTAGACCCCCACGGGGCGGGCCTTGCCGATCGCGTAGGCCACCTGGACCTCGGCGCGCGCTGCCAGGCCCGCCGCCACGACGTTCTTGGCGACCCACCGCATGGCGTAGGCCGCCGAGCGGTCCACCTTGGACGGATCCTTGCCCGAGAAGGCGCCGCCGCCGTGGCGGGCCATTCCTCCGTAGGTGTCCACGATGATCTTGCGCCCCGTCAGACCGGCATCTCCGACCGGTCCTCCGGTGATGAAGTCCCCGGCCGGGTTCACGATGACCTTCAGCTCCGAGAGATCCAGCCCGGTCTCCTCCAGGACGGGGTCGATCACCGAGGCGCGGATGTCGTGGCGCAGCTGCTCCAGGGCGTAGTCCTCGGCGTGCTGGGCGGAGACCACGACGGTCTCCACGGCCACCGGGGTGATGCCGTCGTAGCGCAGCGTGACCTGGGTCTTGCCGTCCGGTCGCAGGTGGGGCAGCACCGCGGACTTGCGCACGCGGGTGAGCTGCTCGGAGAGGCGGTGCGCATAGTAGATCGGCGCCGGCATGAGGACATCGGTCTCATTGGAGGCGTAGCCGAACATGATTCCCTGATCGCCCGCGCCCTGGGCGTCGCGCGGATCCCGGGCAAGGCCCTCGCGGGACTCCAGGGAGTGGAAGACGCCGTCGTAGATCTCCGGGGACTGCTCCCCCACCGAGATGGAGACGCCGCAGTACTTGCCGTCGAAGCCCTGGACCGAGGAGTTGTAGCCGATGTCCAGGATGGAGCGGCGCACGATCGAGGGGATGTCGACGTAGGCCTCCGACTTGACCTCGCCTGCGACGTGGACGAGCCCGGTAGTGGCCATGGTCTCCACAGCCACCGACGAGTTCGGGTCGTCGGTGATCAGGGCGTCGAGGATCGAGTCCGAGATGCGATCGCAGATCTTGTCCGGGTGGCCCTCGGTCACGGATTCCGAGGTGAACAGGCTCATGCGGCCTGGCGTCTGGGCCCTGCGGGCGCTGCTGGTGGCAGAAGGCGTCGAAGTCACGCCTGCCAGGGTACCGCCAGCCCACGACGTCCCAGCGCGTCCGCAGCATCCCCGGACACGGCGCGTCTCAGTCGGCTCGGCCCACTCGCTGCGCGATGCGCCGAGCCAGTGCCGCTGCGACCTCGGCCTTGGTGCCGTGGACGGTCTCGTCCGGCGCCGCACGGCCCTGCACCGGAGCCTCCAGGATCGTCACGCGGGTCGTGTCCTGGCCGAAGACGAGGTCGGTGCCCACCTGGTTGACGCACAGCAGGTCGCATCCCTTGCGGACGAGCTTGGCCCGGCCGAACTCGAGCGGATCCGTCTGCGCATCGCCGGTCTCGGCGGCGAAGCCCACGATCAGCTGCTCCCGCCCGGAGTCGTCCCGCGCCTGGACGAGTCCGCGCAGGATGTCGGGATTGCGGGTCAGCACGATCGTGGGGGCGTCGTTGTCGTCGTCGGTCTTCTTGATCTTGGACTCGGCGATCTCCGCCGGGCGGAAATCGGCCACCGCCGCGGTCATGACCACGACGTCCGCCTCCCGCGACAGCCGCTGCATGGCCTCCTGCAGCTCGAGGGCGGTGCCGACGCGGTGCACGCTCAGTCCCTCGGCGCCCTCGGGCAGGGCGACCTCCGTGTGACCGGCCACGAGGTCCACCTGCGCACCAGCGGCCTGCAGAGCGCGGGCCACAGCCAGGCCCTGCTTGCCGGAGGAGCGGTTGCCCAGGAAACGCACCGGGTCCAGCGGCTCCTGCGTGCCGCCCGTGGAGACGACGGCCCGCAGCCCGGACAGCGACGGCCTGGTCGGGGTCCGCGCGGGTTCGGCCACGAGCGCCAGGGCGGCGTCGCGGATCGCCTCCGGATCCGGGAGCCGTCCGGGGCCGGTGTCCTGTCCGGTCAAGCGCCCGGAGGCCGGGTCGAGCACGTGGCGGCCCTGGCGGCGCAGCGCGGCGACGTTCTCGCGCACCGCGGGGTTCTCCCACATCTGGGTGTGCATGGCCGGGGCCAGCAGCACGGGAGCCTCGGTGGCCAGAAGCGTGGTGGTGAGCAGGTCGTCGGCCAGCCCGTGCGCGGCGCGCGCCAGCAGATCCGCGGTCGCCGGCGCCACGATCACCAGGTCCGCCGCCTGGCCCTGCCGGACGTGGTTGACGGTGTCCACCCGGTCGAAGACATCGGTGCTCACCGGCTCGCCGGACAGCGCCTCCCAGGTCGGCGCGCCCACGAACTCGAGGGCCGCGCGCGTAGGCATGGGCACCACATGGTGTCCCGCCTCGGTGAGCAGCCGCAGCAGCAGCGCTGACTTGTACGCGGCGATCCCGCCGCCGATGCCCAGGACGATGCGCATGGACCGGCCCCTTCTGTTGCTCGCGTGGCGGCCGCAGTGCCGGGGCACCGCGGCGAGGGTAAGGCGACGGCCGGTCGGGAGCTGGTCCCGACCGGCCGTCGCTGTGCGCAGGCAGACTGCGCTGGGGCTGGCGCCCCGGTGGCTCAGTTCTCGGAGGGCTCGTCCGAGGGGATCTCCGCCTGCTCCTCGGCGGCCTCGGCCTCCGGAGCGGCCTCCCCGGAGCCCTGGTCCTCCGCGTTCTCGGAGAACACCATGGACGAGTCGATCTCCCCGCCCTGCTGCTCGCCGAAGTAGTCCGCGTAGAAGTCGTCGACGCCGAGCTCGCGCTCGGGAACGGCCTGGCCGTTCTCGGAGAACCCGACGTCCGAGACCTCGGTGGCCTCGATCAGGTTCTCGTCGATCTCGCGCATGGCGATCGAGAGGCTCTTCTCGTTCGGCTGGACCTCTACCAGCGGGCCGACGTACTCGAACAGGCCCTCGTGCAGCTGCGAGTAGTAGGCGTTGATCTGCCGGGCGCGACGTGCCGAGAAGATCACGAGTCCGTACTTGGAGTCGGCCTTGGTGAGCAGGCGGTCGACGGGCGGATCGGTGATGCCCTGGTGCTGAGTGGACAAGGAGTCTCTCCTGACGCTCTTTCGGTGCGGAGCAGCGGGGCTGCTCCCGTGATGTTCGCGGTGCGGGCGCGGGCGCCGCACGAAGTCTGCGATGCCGCGGGGGCGACGGGTTCGCGGCCTCAGGCGCAGGTGCGCGGGTCGAGCCCCATGAGCTCGACGAGCCTCTGCGCGGCGGTCTCCACCTGGTCGTTGACGA
Source organism: Kocuria palustris (assembly GCF_016907795.1). Lineage (NCBI taxonomy): Bacteria > Bacillati > Actinomycetota > Actinomycetes > Micrococcales > Micrococcaceae > Kocuria > Kocuria palustris. The sequence goes on along the minus strand of NZ_JAFBCR010000001.1, from coordinate 112,547 downwards.
CGGTGTGGTCGAACTCCGGCTCCGCAGCAAGCTCCATCTTAGCGGTTTCGAGGCGGACCTGCTGTTCCTCGGGACTCTCGGTGCCTCGACCGGTCAGCCGGGCGACCAGCTCCTCCCAGGTGGGAGGGGCCAGGAAGACCAGCTGCGCCTCCGGCATGGACTGCCGGACCTGGCGCGCCCCGGCCAGATCGATCTCCAGCAGGACGCGGCGTCCGGCGGCGACGGCGTCGAGCACCTTCTGCCTCGGCGTCCCGTAGCGGCTGCGGTTGTGCACCACTGCCCACTCGAGCATCTGGCCCTCGTCGACCATGCGCTGGAACTCGTCGTCGTCGACGAAGAAGTAGTGCACGCCCTCCTGCTCGCCCGGGCGCGGCGCGCGGGTGGTGGCCGAGACCGAGAGCCAGACATCCGGGCAGTGGTCGCGGATGTACGTGGAGACCGTGCCCTTCCCGACGGCCGTGGGCCCGGCCAGCACGGTGACGTGCTCGGGGGCGATGCTCGCTCCGGTGTGCTCCTGCGGCAAGGATGCTCCTCCAGCTGCTGTTCAGTCTGCGTCCTGCGGATGGGAGCCTCAGGATACCGCCGATGACGAAGGCGCCCCGCCTGCTTCCGCGAATCGACGGAAGGAGGCGGGGCGCCTCGTCTGGAAGCGGCCACAGGACCGGGCGGCCGCCGGCTCAGCGATCGAGCTGATCGATCAGAGCCTTGCGCTGGTGCACGCCCAGGCCCCGCACGCGGCGGGTCTTGGCGATGCCGATCTCCTCCATGATGGCCGCGGAGCGGACCTTGCCGATGCCCGGAGCGGACTCCAGCAGGTCGGAGACCTTCATGCGGCTCAGCGCCTCGTCCTCCTCGGCGCGCTGAAGGATCTCCGCCACCGTGATGGAGCGATCCTTCAGCTTGGCCTTCACCTCGGCGCGCACCGCGCGAGCGGCGGTCGCCTTCTCTCGGGCCGCAGCCCGTTCCTCATCTGTCAGCAGGCGCAATGCCATGACCGGTTCCTCCCTATGAACACCAGTTCTCGCTCGCCGTTCGCCCATGATCCGACCAGGATCGAGGTCGACGCGCTCGCGCAACTGTATGCACATTCGTTGGAATGGTCATAGCGGAGGTGGTATCTGACCTGGGCCGATACCCCGGTGGATCGGGTTCCGCGACCGGCAGCCGGGGCGGTCTAGGCGGCGGAGAGCTCCGGGGACAGCTCGGCCTGAGCAGCGCTGACGGCCCCCTGCAGGGCCTGGGGCTCGGGTCCGGCAGCGAGGATACCGCGCGAGGAGTTCACGAGCACCCGTCCTCTGACCTGGGCGAACATGGCACCGAGATCCTGAGCGGTCGCGCCCTGGGCGCCGTAGCCCGGAGCCAGGACCAGGCCGTCGAGGCCGGCCAGGTCCACTCCGACCTGCGCGATCGCCTCTCCGGTGGTCGCTCCGACGACGAGTCCGTGGGGCCCCGTAACGAAGCGGTCATAATGCGAGTCCTCACCGGGCATGACCTGCACCGACGCTGAGAGAGCCCCGGAATTGCGCTGGGAGACGGCCTCCGCGACGGCGGCTGCCACTGACTCCGGAGCCCCTCGGTGCTGCACCGAAGCGCCCTCGGGATTGGAGGTCAGGGCCAGCACGAAGGTGCCGCGACCCGTGGCCTCGGCCAGCTCGAAGGCCGGCTCGAGGGCCCCGGCGCCCAGGTACGGGCTCAGCGTCACGGCATCGGCGCGAAGCGAGGACTCCTCGGCCAGCCAGGTGCGGGCATAGGCCTGCATGGTGGAGCCGATGTCCCCGCGCTTGGCGTCGGCGATGGAGAGGATCCCGGCCTGACGGCAGGCCTCCAGGGTCTGCTCCAGGACGCCCATCCCGGAGGAGCCGTAGGCCTCGTACCAGGCCACCTGCGGCTTGACCGCGGCCACCCGGCCCTCGAGGGCCTCCACGACGCCCATGGAGAAGCGCAGCAACCCGGCCGGGGTCTGGGGCAGCCCCCAGGCCTCCAGCAGCGAGGGATGGGCGTCGATCCCGACGCACAGCGGACCGTGCTCGGCGATCGCCGCCGCCGCGCGGGTGCCGAAGCTGGGTGCCGCCGGCTCAGCCACGGGCGGGCTCCGCCGACTCGCGGGCGGCGGCCACAGACTCGCGCAGCCTCTGCTCGTGGACCTGCAGCGGCGTGACGTCCCAGGTGTGCTCGCGCAGCGCCGTCACGGCCTGCACCACGGCACCCAGCTGGGCCACGGTGGTCACGATCGGCATGCCGACCGAAGTAGCCGCGGCTCGGATCTCGTAGCCGTCGCCGCGGGAGTCCCCGCCGCTGGAGGGCGTGTTGAAGACCAGGTCGATCTCGCCCGCCTCGATCAGGTCCACGACGGTGCGCTCCGTCGAATCGCGATCGGAGATCTTGGCGACCACCGTCGAGTCGATCCCGTTGCGGCGAAGCACCTTGGCGGTGCCGCCGGTGGTCACGATCTCGAAGCCGAGGTCGCGGAACATGCGCACATAGGCCACCGCGGCGCGCTTGTCCTTGTTCGCGACCGAGACGAAGACCCGGCCCTGCGTGGGCAGCGCCACCCCCGCGCCGGCCTGGGCCTTGGCGAAGGCGGTGTCGTAGTGCTCGTCCAAGCCCATGACCTCGCCGGTCGAGCGCATCTCGGGGCCCAGCAGCGAGTCCACGGCACGGCCCTCGGCGGTGCGGAAGCGGGCGAACGGGAGCACGGCCTCCTTCACGGCCACCGCGGCGTCGTCCGGCAGGTGCGAGCCATCGCCCCCGGGCAGCAGCGTCCCGTCGGCCCGCAGCTGCCGGATGGAGACTCCGGTGCCGATCAGCGCCGCAGCCTTGGCCAGCTGCACGCCGGTGGCCTTGGAGACGAACGGCACGGTGCGCGAGGCGCGCGGGTTGGCCTCGATGACGTAGAGGATGTCCGCGGCCAGGGCGAACTGGATGTTGATCAGCCCGCGCACCCCCACACCGGCGGCGATCGCCCCGGTGGCCTGGCGCACGCGCTCGAGCACGTCCGGGCCCAGGGTGACCGGCGGAAGGGTGCATGCCGAGTCGCCGGAGTGGATGCCGGCCTCCTCGAGGTGCTCCATGATCCCGCCCACGTACAGGCTCTGTCCGTCGTAGAGGGCGTCGACGTCGATCTCGATCGCGTCCTCGAGGAACTTGTCGATCAGCGCCGGGCGCTGCGGCGAGACCTCGGTCGCGTTCTCCAGGTAGGTGCGCAGCTGGTCATCGCCGTAGACGATCTCCATGCCGCGCCCGCCCAGCACGTACGACGGGCGCACGAGCACCGGGTAGCCGATCTCGGCCGCGATCGTGCGGGCGTCCTCGAAGGTCGAGGCCGTGCCGTTGCGCGGCTGAAGCAGCCCGGCATCGTGGAGCACGCGGGCGAAGGCGCCGCGGTCCTCGGCCAGGTCGATGGCCTCCGGCGTGGTGCCCAGGATCGGGACCCCGGCGGCCTTGAGCTGCGCGGCCAGCTTCAGCGGGGTCTGACCGCCCAGCTGCACGAACACGCCCAGCAGCCCGCCGGTGGCCCGCTCCGCGGCGATGACCTCCATGACGTCCTCGAAGGTCAGCGGCTCGAAGTACAGGCGCGTGGAGATGTCGTAGTCGGTCGAGACCGTCTCCGGGTTGCAGTTGAGCATCACGGTCTCGTAGCCGGCCGCGCCCAGGGCCATCGAGGCGTGCACGCACGAGTAGTCGAACTCGATGCCCTGCCCGATGCGGTTGGGCCCGGAGCCCAGGATCAGCACCGAGTTCGCCGAGTGCTCCCCGACCTCCGTCTCCTCGTCGTAGGACGAGTAGTGGTACGGGGTGTAGGCCTCGAACTCGGCCGCGCAGGTGTCCACGGTCTTGAACACCGGGCGCACGCCCAGGGCGTGGCGCACCCCGCGCACCACGTCCTCCGAGACCAGGGCCAGCCGGCCGATCTGCTCGTCGGAGAAGCCGTGGCGCTTGGCCAGGCGCAGCGTGTCCTCCCTGAGGTCCGGATCGGCGCGCACCGTCTCGGCGACCTCGTTGAGCAGGCTGATCTGGTCCAGGTACCAGGGGTCGATCCCGGTGGCCTCGTGGACCTGGTCGATGCTCGCGCCGTTGAGCAGCGCCTGCTGCACCGCGTGGATGCGCTCGGTGGTCGAGGCGCGGGTGGCATCGATCAGGCGCTGGATCCCGTGCGGGCCCATCTCGACCTCGGGGCGGGCGAAGTCGAAGCTCGAGCCCTTCTGCTCGAGCGAGCGCATGGCCTTCTGCAGCGCCTCGGTGAAGCTGCGCCCGATGGCCATGGCCTCGCCGACCGACTTCATGGTGGTCGTCAGCGTGGGATCGGCGGCCGGGAACTTCTCGAAGGCGAAGCGCGGGCACTTCACCACGACGTAGTCGAGCGTGGGCTCGAACGACGCCGGGGTCTTCTTGGTGATGTCGTTGGGGATCTCATCGAGGGTGTAGCCCAGCGAGAGCTTGGTCGCGATCTTGGCGATCGGGAAGCCGGTGGCCTTGGAGGCCAGGGCCGAGGAGCGCGAGACGCGGGGGTTCATCTCGATGACGACCACGCGTCCGGTCTCCGGCTCGACCGCGAACTGGATGTTGCAGCCGCCGGTGTCCACGCCGACCTCGCGGATCACGGCGATCGAGATGTCGCGCAGGTTCTGGTACTCCCGGTCGGTCAGCGTCAGCGCCGGGGCCACCGTGATCGAGTCGCCGGTGTGCACGCCCACGGGGTCGAAGTTCTCGATCGAGCAGACCACCACGACGTTGTCGTTGCGGTCGCGCATCATCTCCAGCTCGTACTCCTTCCAGCCCAGGATCGACTCCTCGAGCAGGACTTCGGAGGTCGGGCTGTACTGGATGCCGGCGCCGGCGATGCGGCGCAGGTCGGCCTCGTCGTAGGCCAGGCCCGAGCCCAGGCCGCCCATGGTGAACGACGGGCGCACGACCATCGGGTAGCCGAGCTCCTCGGCGGCGGCCAGGGCCTCATCCATTGAGTGGACGATGATCGAGCGGGCGGACTCGGCGCCGCAGCGCTCCACGACGCCCTTGAAGGCCTCGCGGTCCTCGCCCAGGTTGATCGCCGCGATGTTCGCACCGATCAGCTCGACGTCGTACTTCTCGAGCACGCCGTTGGCATCCAGGGCGATCGCGGTGTTCAGCGCGGTCTGCCCGCCGAGGGTGGGCAGGATCGCGTCGGGGCGCTCCTGGGCGATGATCTTCTCGACCACCTCGGGGGTGATCGGCTCGACGTAGGTGGCGTCGGCGAACTCCGGGTCCGTCATGATCGTGGCCGGGTTCGAGTTCACGAGGATGACCCGCAGGCCCTCCTCCTTGAGAACCCGCAGGGCCTGGGTCCCCGAGTAGTCGAACTCGGCTGCCTGACCGATCACGATCGGGCCGGAGCCGATGACCAGGACGCTGTTGAGATCGTTCCTGCGCGGCATCAGTTCTTGGCCTCCTGGCTGGCGGTGCTCTGGGTGGTCTCTGCGACGACGGCCTCAGCCTGCGCGCCGCCGGTGAAGGGCTCGCGGGTGCGCAGCATGTCGACGAAGCGGTCGAAGAGGTAGGCGGCGTCGTGCGGACCGGCCGCCGCCTCGGGGTGGTACTGGACGGAGAACGCGGGGATGTCCAGGCAGTTCAGGCCCTCGACCACCTGGTCGTTGAGCCCGATGTGGCTGACCTCCACGCGCCCGAAGCCGCCGGCCGGGGCCTCGACGGGCCCGTCGAGCGGGGCGTCGACGGCGAAGCCGTGGTTCTGCGCGGTGATCTCCACCTTGCCGGTGCGGCGGTCCAGCACGGGCTGGTTGATGCCGCGGTGGCCGAAGGGCAGCTTGTAGGTCCCGAAGCCCAGGGCCCGGCCCAGCAGCTGGTTGCCGAAGCAGATCCCGAAGAACGGGGTGCCCGAGCGCAGGACGTCGCGCAGGACCTCGATCTGGGCCTCGGCGGTCTCCGGGTCGCCGGGGCCGTTGGAGATGAACACGCCGTCAGCGCCCAGCTCGCGGATCTGCTCGACAGTGGTGGCTGCCGGCAGCACGTGCACGCGCAGCCCGCGCTCGGCCATGCGCCGCGGGGTCATGGACTTGATGCCGAGGTCGATCGCGGCGACATCGCCGATGACCTCGCCGTCCCAGCCGTGCTCGGACGGCTCGATCGTGTGGGCCTGCTCGGTCGTCACGGTCTCGGCCAGGCGCTGCCCGGCCATCGAGGGCTGCTCGCGGACCTCCGCCAGCAGCTCGTCGACGGTGCGCGAGCCCAGGGCCTCGCCCGAGAAGATCCCGGCGCGCATGGACCCGGCGCTGCGCAGGTGGCGGGTCACCGCGCGGGTGTCGATGTCGCGGATGCTGACGATGCCCTGCTCGGCCAGCAGCTCGTCCAGGGTCTTCTCATTGCGCCAGTTCGAGGCCACACGGGCGGCGTCGCGCGCGGCGTAGCCGGCGACCCACACGCGGCGGGACTCGTCGTCCTGCGCGTTCGTGCCCGTGTTGCCCACGTGCGGAGCGGTCATGACCACGATCTGGCCCGCGTACGACGGGTCGGTCAGGGTCTCCTGGTAGCCCGTCATCCCGGTCGAGAACACAGCCTCGCCGAGGGTGCGGCCTTCAGCGCCCCAGGCGCTGCCGCGGAAGGTGCGCCCGTCCTCCAGGACGAGGATCGCAGGGGTGAGGGGGTGTGCGGTCACGGAGCAGTCTCCTGGTTCTGCGATGCGGAAGCGGCGCCCTCGTGGGGCGTCTCGGAAGTCTGTGCGGTGCCGTAGGCGGCCAGCGCCTCGAGCAGCCGGGGGCGATCCTGGGAGCCCTGCGGCCGGAAGCCGGTGTCCACCGGCTCGCCCGCGAAGTCCCAGGTCACCATGACGAGCCCGCCGGGCTCGACGAACTTGCCGACCATGCCGGAGCCGGTGCCGTAGTCGGTGACGCGCTCGGCGGCGATCCACACGGGCTCGGCGCCCGTCCGGTCGATGAGCAGGCCGTCCTCGTAGAGGAAGACCCGGGCCCGGGTGCGCACGCCCAGGCCGTGGCCGACCAGGCGGTCCATGGTATTGCCGTGGCGGGTCGTGGCCACGTACATGCCGTCCACGTGCCCGAGCGGGTCGCGCTGCTCGATGTCCGAGGGCAGCTCAGGCAGCGGCGCACGGGACTCGTCGCGGTTGCGGCGACGGCGCCAGGCCAGCGCAGCCGGCACCAGGACCACGAGCACGACGGCGATGCCCCACAGGGCGGTCTGCAGCCTGACATCCATGCCGCTCACCGCCCCTGGTACGGGCCGCCGACGCTGCGGGCGGCGTCGGGATGGGGGCTGGAGAGCTCGCCGTCGAGCACGACGGGGTGCCCGCGCAGCAGGGTCGCGCGGACCGAACCGGGCAGGGTCAGGCCGCGGTAGGGGCTGTTGCGCCCCTTGCTGGCGTGGGCCTCGGGATCCACGACGGTCTCGGCGGCCGGGTCGAAGAGCACGATGTTGGCGGGCTCCCCCTCGACCAGCGGTCGGCCCTGCTCCCCCAGTCCGCCGATGCGCGCCGGGGTCTCGGAGAGCACCCGGGCCACGTCCGCCCAGGTGAGCAGGCCGGTGTCCACGAGGGTGTGCTGAGCGATCGACAGCGCGGTCTCCAGCCCGGTCATGCCGTGGGCCGCACCGGACCACTCGCACTCCTTGTCCTGGCGCGGGTGCGGTGCGTGATCGGTGCCGATGACGTCGATCGTGCCGTCGGCGACCGCCTGGCGCACGGCCTGGACGTCCTCCTCGGTGCGCAGCGGCGGGTTGACCTTGTAGACGGGGTCGAAGGTGCGCACGAGCTCGTCGGTGAGCAGCAGGTGGTGCGGGGTGACCTCGGCCGTGACGTCGATCCCGCGCTCCTTGGCCCAGCGCACGAGCTCGACCGATCCCTTGGTGGACAGGTGGCAGATGTGCAGGCGCGAGCCCACGTGCTGCGCGAGCAGGACGTCGCGGGCGATGATCGCCTCCTCGGCGACCGCCGGCCAGCCGCCCAGGCCGAGGTCCGCCGAGACGGAGCCCTCGTTCATCTGGGCGCCCTCGGTCAGGCGCGGGTCCTGCGCGTGCTGGGCGACGACGCCGTCGAAGGTCTTGACGTACTCGAGAGCCCGGCGCATCAGCAGCGGGTCGTGGACGCACTTGCCGTCATCCGAGAAGACGCGCACGGCGGCCCGCGACTCGGCCATGGCGCCGATCTCGGAGAGCTGCTCGCCGGCCAGTCCGACGGTCACGGCGCCGATGGGCTGGACCTGCGCCCAGCCGGCATCGCGGCCCAGGCCCCAGACCTGCTCGACCACGCCGGCGGTGTCGGCCACCGGGTCGGAGTTGGCCATGGCGAAGACTGCGGTGAAGCCGCCGCGGGCGGCTGCGCGCGTGCCGGTCTCCACGGTCTCGGCGTCCTCGCGTCCGGGCTCGCGCAGGTGGGTGTGGATGTCGACCAGTCCGGGCAGCGCGATCAGGCCCTGGGCCTCGATCACCCGCGCATCGGAGTCCTCGAGACCCTCGCCGATGCGCTCGATGCGGCCGCCAGCCACGAGCAGGTCGGCCGTGCGCTCGCCCAGCAGGCTCGCGCCGCGGATCAGCCAGCGCTGCGCGCCTGTCGCGGACGGTTCGTTGGCGGGGCTCATCGGGTCTCCTCAGGGCTGAAGGGATCGGCGCCGGCGGTCTCGTCCTCGCCGGTCAGCAGCAGGTACAGGCAGGCCATGCGCACGGAGACGCCGTTGGCGACCTGGCGCAGCACGGTCGAGCGCGGCGAGTCGGCGGCCTCGGAGGAGATCTCCAGGCCGCGGTTCATGGGGCCGGGGTGCATGATCGCCGTCTCCAGCCCGGCGGCATCCAGAAGCTGCAGGCGCTCGTGGGTCAGGCCCCAGGTCCGGGCGTACTCGGCCTCGGACGGGAAGAACGCCGCGTGCATGCGCTCGCGCTGCACGCGCAGCATCATCACGGCATCCGGTCCCTCGGCCAGGGCCTCGTCCAGGTCGAAGCGCACCTCGACCGGCCAGTGCTGCACGCCCACGGGCACCAGCGTGGGCGGGGCCACCAGGGTCACCCGGGCGCCGAGCGTGGACAGCAGCCACATGTTGGAGCGGACCACGCGCGAGTGCAGGACATCGCCCACGATCACCACGTGCATGCCGGCGAGGTCGGTGCCCGTGGGGTCCACCCCGGCCAGGCGGGCGCGGTGCTGGCGCAGGGTCATGGCATCGAGCAGCGCCTGGGTGGGGTGCTCGTGCTTGCCGTCTCCGGCGTTGAGCACGGCGGCGTCGATCCACCCGGAGGTCGCCAGCTGCTGCGGGGCGCCCGAGGCGCCGTGGCGGATCACCACGGCGTCGGCGTTCATGGCCATCAGGGTCTGGGCGGTGTCCTTGAGGGACTCACCCTTGGAGACCGAGGAGCCCTTGGGCGAGAAGTTCAAGACGTCGGCCGACAGGCGCTTGGCGGCGGTCTCGAAGGAGATGCGGGTGCGCGTGGAGTCCTCGAAGAACAGGTTCACGACGGTGCGGCCGCGCAGCGCCGGCAGCTTGCGCACGGACTGCTGCCCCAGCAGCTCCCCCATCCGCTCGGCGGTGTCGAGGATCTGCAGGGCCTCGGCGCGGGTCATCTCCCGCGTGCTCAGCAGGTGCTTCATCCCTCGATCACCACCTGGTCGGTCTCCTGCGCGCTCGCCTCGGCGCTTCCGTCGATCTCGGACAGCCGCACGCGGACCCGCTCCTGGGAGGAGGTGGGGAGGTTCTTGCCGACGAAGTCGGCGCGGATCGGCAGCTGGCGGTGGCCGCGGTCGACCAGCACGGCCAGCCGCACGATCTCCGGGCGTCCCAGCTCCGTGAGGGCGTCCAGGGCCGCACGGATGGTGCGACCGGAGTAGAGGACGTCGTCCACCAGGACCACGGTGCGGCCGTCGATGCCGGCCTCGGGCAAGCGGGTGGGCCAGGGGATGCGCGAGCCGGAGGTGCGCAGGTCGTCGCGGTACATGGTGACGTCGAGCTGGCCGAGGGAGGTCTGCGGATCGAAGTCGTCGAACTGGGCGAGCTTGGCCGCCAGTCGCTGCGCCAGCGGATAGCCGCGGCGCGGGATGCCCATGAGCACGAGGCTCTCAGCGCCCCGGTTGGACTCCAGGATCTCGTGGGCGATGCGCGTCAGCGCCCTGTCGATGTCGGCCGGAGCCAGGATCCGCCGTGCGCTCGACGCGCCGCCGTCCTGCTCGCGGCCCGAGCGGTGCGTCGCCGTCTCGCGGAGGTTCTCCTCTGCCACGGTGCGCCTCCTTCCCCGCCTCTCCGGACGGACTTAAAGGGTGCTGTGCCGACGGCAACCCTAGCACCGGGGACCCTGTCCCCCGGACGGGCTCTGCCGCTCGTGCGGCCATCGGCCAGGGGCCCAGACATGCGCGCGCACCGGTGCGGGGCACCGGTGCGCGCGTGTGCATGTCGGCCTGGAGCCGGCCTCAGGAGGCGTCGGTGCGCCTTGCGGAGCCTTCCTCCTGCTCTTCGGAGCCGGGCGCAAGGACCTGCGCGCCCTCCAGCTCGGCCTCGTCGAAATCGGGCAGGGCCACACCCTGCTCCTGCTCGGCGGACTCGGCCAGGACCTGCGCCACCGTGGGCTGGTCCGCTGCCTCGGGATCCGCCTGCTGGGCGGCCAGCAGAGTGGGCTTGATCTTCTGCAGGCGCCCGAGCAGGCCGTTGACGAAGTTCGGGGAGTCGTCGGTCGACAGCTCGCGGGCCAGCCCCACGGCCTCGGCCACGGCGACGGCGTCCGGGACGTCGTCGTTGTAGAGCAGCTCCCAGGCCCCCACGCGCAGCAGCGTGCGGTCCACGGCGGGCATCCGCTCCAGCGTCCAGCCGCGAGACCAGGTCTGCACGGCCTCGTCGATCTCCTGGCGGCGCAGCAGCACCCCGCGGATGATCTCCTCCGTGTAGGCGCCGAGCTGCTTGTCGTCGTGGGCGCGGCGCCGGCTCATGACCTCAAGCGCTGGCTCGTCGCGCTGCTCGGCCTCGAAGAGGACCTCGACAGCCCTGGTGCGGGCCCTTCCGCGTGCGCTCATTCGGAGACGCGGCCGAGGTAGTCGCCCGTGCGGGTGTCGACCTTGACGCGCGTGCCCTCCTCGACGAACAGCGGGACCTGGATCTGGTAACCGGTCTCGACGGTGGCGGGCTTGGTGCCGCCGGTCGAGCGGTCGCCCTGCAGACCCGGGGCCGACTCGGTGATCTCGAGCACGACCGACGGGGGCAGCTCGATGTACAGGGGGGTGCCCTCGTTGAACGCGATGGTGGCGTTGGAGGCCTCGAGCATGAAGTTCTCGGCATCTCCCACCACGGCGGCCGGGATGGTCACCTGGTCGAAGGTGTCGTTGTCCATGAAGACGAAGTCCTCGCCGTCCTTGTACAGGTACTGGTACTCGGAGCGGTCGACCGTGGCGGTCTCGACCTTGGCGCCGGCGTTGAAGGTCTTGTCGACGACCTTGCCGGAGGTGATGTTGCGCATCTTGGTGCGCACGAAGGCGCCGCCCTTGCCCGGCTTGACGTGCTGGAACTCGATGACGCTCCAGAGATTGCCGTCGATCTTCAGGACGGTGCCGTTCTTGATGTCGTTCGAGGTGGCCATGCTCTCTCTCTCGTCGCCGGGGCGTCCGAAAAGCGCGGACGGGTGCGGATCGCAGGACACTCTAGCAAGGCGGGCGCCGCCGCGATCCCGGGGGCGGCGCCTGTCGGGGCCTCAGACCGCGACCTCCTGGTACACCGCGTAGAGGATCGACGGGTCGGGCACCTCCATGATGCGGGGACGGGCGATGCCGTCCAGCACCACGAAGCGCAGCAGGCCGCCGCGGGTCTTCTTGTCCCGCTTCATGACCTCCAGCAGCTTGGGCCACTGGTCGAAGCGGTAGGCGACCGGCAGCCCCAGGGACTCCAGGATGCTGCGGTGGCGCTCCACGACCTCGTCCGAGAGCGTGCCGTTGGTGCGGCCCAGCTCAGCGGCGAACATCATGCCGACCGAGACGGCGGCGCCGTGGCGCCACTGGTAGCGCTCGTTCTGCTCGATCGCATGCCCCAGGGTGTGGCCGTAGTTGAGCATCTCGCGCTCACCCGCCTCCCGCAGGTCCCCGGAGACGACGCCCGCCTTGACCCGGATGGTGCGCTCCACGAGCTCGCGCAGCACGGGTGAGGCCGGGTCGGTGGCCTCCTCCAGCTGCTGCTCGATCAGCTCGAGGATCCGCTCATCGGCGATGAACCCGCACTTGACCGTCTCGGCCATGCCCGTGAGCAGCTCGTTGCGCGGCAGGGTGGACAGCACGTCGAGGTCGCACAGCACGCCGGCCGGCGGATGGAACGAGCCCACGAGGTTCTTGCCCTCGGAGGTGTTGATCCCGGTCTTGCCGCCCACCGCGGCATCGACCATGCCCAGGAAGGTCGTGGGCACGTGCACCACGCGGATGCCGCGCAGCCAGGTCGCGGCCACGAAGCCGGCCAGATCGCTCACTGCTCCGCCCCCGACCGAGACGATGGCGTCGGTGCGGGTGAAATCGGCCTGGCCCAGAGCCTGCCAGCAGAAGCCCGCGACCTCCAGGCGCTTGCCCTCCTCGGCATCCGGGATCACGGCCTGGAAGGCCTGGTAGCCCTCCCCCTGCAGCTGCTCGACGACCACCTGGCCGTTGGCCTCGAGGGCCTGCGGGTGGATGACGAGCACCTTCTGGACTCGGCTGCCCAGGATCTCGGCCAGGTGGCCCATCAGGCCTCTGCCCACGAGGACCTCGTACTCGTCCTCGGGGCGCGAGCCGGTCACGGGGATGCGTGTGGTGGTCATGGCTCTCCTTCGCTGTGCGCTCCGCGCGACGAGGCGCGTCACGAGCGGTTCGTGCGGTGGTCTGTCTCGATGGTCTCAGCCGGCGGCCTGGCGGCGCAGGGCCTGGATCTCCTCGTGCAGGTCCTCGGCGATTCTGGAGATCGGGCGGTTGCCGCTGGCGTTCAGGCGGATGTCCGCCAGGGCCTCGTAGGTGTCCCGGCGCTGCGCCATCAGATCGCGCCAGCGCTGCACGGGGTCTCCCTTGAGCATGGGGCGGTTGCCCGCCCGACGCAGCCGGCGGCGCACGGAGCGCTCGTCGATCTCCAGGTAGGCGACCATCTGGTGCTGCAGCAGGGCCTCGACCGAGGCCGTCATGGGAGCGCCGCCGCCCAGCGAGAGGATCGAGTCGGCCAGCGACTCGTCCTCCAGCAGCTCGGCGATGGTCTCCGCCTCGATCCTGCGGAACTCGTCCTCGCCCCGGGCCTCGAACAGCTGCGGGATCTGCCCGTGGCGCTGCACGATCAGCGAGTCCGAGTCGGCGTAGCCGTAGCCGTAGCGCCGGGCCATGTACTTGGCCAGGTGCGATTTGCCCGCGGCCATGGGCCCGATCAGCACGATCGGGCCCTGGGAGGGCCCCAGATCCGACTGAGGATCCGGGGCCGCGGGACGACGACGTCGGCTCACGCGTTGCGCTCCGGCGCAGGCCCCTCCGTGCCTTCGAACGCGCCGAGCTCGCCGCTCGAGCGCAGCGACTCCGGGATCGCGGCCAGGTAGGCGTCCTTGTTGCGCACGGTCTCGGCGATCGAGTCGCCGCCGAACTTCTCGAGCGCGGCCTCCGCGAGCACGAGCGCGACCATGGCCTCGGCCACCACGCCGGCGGCCGGCACGGCGCAGACGTCCGAGCGCTGGTGGTGGGCCCGGGAGGCATCGCGCGTGGCGATGTCCACGGTGCGCAGCGCCTTGGGGACGGTCGCGATGGGCTTCATGGCAGCCCGCACGCGCAGGACGTCTCCGATGGACATGCCGCCCTCGATGCCGCCCGCGCGGTTGGAGACGCGGTGCACGCGGCCGTCGTCGCCGATCATGATCTCGTCGTGGGCCTGCGTGCCGGGACGCGCGGCGGTGAGGAAGCCGTCGCCGACCTCCACGCCCTTGATCGCCTGGATGCCCATCAGCGCACCGGCCAGGCGCGAGTCCAGGCGGCGGTCCCAGTGCACGTAGGAGCCCAGCCCGGGGGCCAGCCCGTAGGCCAGGACCTCGACGACGCCGCCGAGGGTCTCACCGTCCTTGTGCGCGGCGTCGACGGCCTCGACCATCTTCGCCGAGGTCTCGGCGTCGTGGCAGCGCAGCGGATCGGCGTCCAGGGCCTCGACGTCGCCGGGCACCGGGCGCGCCGCGTCGATCGGGGATTCGACGCCGCCCACAGCGGTCGTGTGCGAGACCAGGCCGACGCCCAGTGCCTCGAGGATCGCAGCGGCCACGGCACCCAGGGCGACGCGCGTGGCGGTCTCCCGGGCCGAGGCGCGCTCGAGCACCGGACGGGCCTCGTCGTGGCCGTACTTCTGCATGCCGGTGAAGTCGGCGTGACCGGGACGCGGGCGGGTGAGCGCGGCATTGCGGGCGCGGCCCTCGAGCAGCGCAGGGTCCACGGGATCGGCGGACATGACCGTCTCCCACTTGGGCCACTCGGTGTTGGCGATCTCGATCGCCACCGGACCGCCCTGGGTCAGGCCGTGGCGCACGCCGCCCAGCAGGCGCACGCGGTCCTGCTCGAACTTCATGCGCGCGCCGCGGCCGTAGCCGTGGCGGCGTCGGGCCAGCGCGGCCTGGATGTCGGCCGAGGTCAGGCTGACCCCGGCGGGAACGCCCTCGATGATGCCCACGAGGGCCTCTCCGTGGGACTCACCAGCACTCAGCCAGCGCAGCATGTTCAGCCTCTCTTCGTCCTGGGCTCCACGCGCGGTCGCGGGAGCATGTGGGTGATTCCTCTGCGTTCGTGCCGAGCGCAGCTCGTGCCCCGAAGGGGCTCAGGAGCTGCGCAGGACCGCCTCGGCCAGCTCGGGCCGCCCGGCGATGGTGCACAGGGCGCGGATCACCGCGTGCTCCTGGGGCAGGGGCTGGCCGATCGAGCGACCGGTGAACAGCCGGATCTGATCCAGTGCCTGCAGCACGAGCATATCCAGCCCGGGGACCACCGTGCCCCCTGCCCGCTGCCATGCCCGTGCCAGCGCCGAGGGCCAGGGGTCATAGGCGGCATCCAGCAGGGTTCCACCGGTGCTGCGCCCGCGCACCGAGGCCAGCTGCGCGGCCAGGTCATCGGCGCCGTGCGGCGGCAGGGTCGAGACCACCAGATCCGATCCGGCCAGATGCTCCGCCGCGGCATCCCAGTCCCGGATCCGCAGCGGCAGCCCGAGGCGCTCAGCGGCCTCGACCGCGCGCCCGGCGCGCTGCGGCGAGCGGACCCACAGCTCGACCTCCTCGGCACCCAGCTGCTGCAGGGCGGCCAGGGCCGCCGTGGCCGTCCCGCCGCCGCCGAGCACCGAGGCCCGCGCACCCTCCGGAACCGCGCCGGCCGCCCGCAGCGACGCCGCGATCCCGGCGACGTCCGAGTTGTGCCCCAGCAGGGAGCCGTCGGGCTGCGGGCGCAACGTGTTGACCGTGCCGACGACCGCCGCCTGATCGCTCAGCTCGTCGGCCAGCTCGGCGGCCTCCGGCTTCAGGGGCATGGTCACCGACATCCCCTGCCAGGCCGGATCCTGGCGCAGCAGCGCGATCTGGCCGGTGAGCTCGCCCTCCTCGAGGTCGTAGGCCCGGTAGTCGATCGCCTCCCCCAGCACCCGGTAGGCGGCCTCGTGCAGCCGAGGCGACAGGGAGTGGCCGATCGGATGGCCGGCCACCCCCGCGTGGGCAGTGCTCACTGGCACTTGTCCTCGTTCTCGGAGCACCACTGCTGGTACTCGTCGACGTTCTCCGCGTGCTCCTCGAGCGTGGAGGCGAACTTCGTCTCGCCGGTGTCGAGGTTGACCGTGACCCAGTAGTAGTAGTCGTTCTCCGCCGGGTTGGCCGCCGCGTCGATGGCCTCGGTGCTCGGCGAGCCGATCGGGCCCACGGGCAGGCCCGGGTTGGCGTACGTGTTGTACTCGTTCGACTTGTCCTTCTTCTCCTCCTCGGAGATGTGGACGGTCGTCTCGCCCAGGCCGTAGGCCACCGAGGCGTCCGACTGGATGAGCCCGCCGGTTCCGGCGTCCGGGTTGTCCAGGCGGTTGTAGATCGCTCCCGCGACGTCGTCGTAGATGTCAGGCACACCCTCGAACTCGACGATCGAGGCCACGGTGAGGATCTCGAACTCGTCCTCCTCGGCCACGCCTGCGTCCTCGAGCGCGCTGTTCGTGGAGTCGACCATCTCCTGGAGGATCTCCTCCGGGGTGGCATCCAGCGGGAAGCGGTACTCGCCCGGGTGCAGGTAGCCCTCGATCGTGGGGAACTCGTCCGAGATGCCGTACTGCGTGGGATCCTCGGCGGCGTCCTCGAAGTCCTGCACCGAGTGCCCGGTGGACTCGGAGAGGATCTGGAACGTCTCGTCCATGCGGACCGTGCGCGGGACGGCGGCGTAGTCGGTCGCCTCCTCCTCCTGCATCAGCCTCGAGACGGCGGCATCCGAGCTCATCTGGCGATTGAGCTCGTACTCCCCCGGCTGCACGAAGTCGCCCGCATGGCCCTCGTTGAACACCTCCATGAAGCGCTCGCCGTCGGCGACGATGTCCTCCTCCTCGAGCGCGACGGCGACCTGGTCGACGGTCGCGCCCTCCTGGACGGTGAAGGTCACCGGGTCATCGCCCTCGCCGCGGTAGTCGTGGCGCTCGAACCATCCGAAGGTGGTGCCCAGCACGGTCACGGTCAGCACCACGGCCACCGTGAACAGGGCGATGGCCCCGATCAGGGACATGTTGTGCTTCTTGGTCAGGCGGCGCAGCTCGTCGGGCGAGCGGTTCTCGGCCTCGAAGGCACCCGAGATCTCGCGCGATTCGCGCCGCGGCCCCCCGCTGGGGCCGGCCGAGTCCTCGGCGTGCGCGTCAGTGCGCGGGTCCTGGTCGCTCACGACAGGTCTCCCTCCGGATGGGCGGTCGTCTCCGCGGAGGCGACCGTGGTCTGGTGTGCTCCGGAACCGGCGTCGGCTCCGTCAGCGGGGGGAACCTCCACTCCGGCCAGCCCGCCGGAACGATGGATCATGGACAGTGCGGCCTCGAGGATGGTGACCGCCGCCTGGCGGTCCACCTTGTCCCGATGCTCGCGTCGGGACACGCCCGCTTGGAGCAGGGCGCGATGGGATTCGGTGGAGCTCCAGCGCTCGTCGAGCATGCGCACGGGCACCGACCAGCCCTTGGCCGCCAGGCGCCGCTGCAGCCCCTGGGCCCAGGCGATCGCCGCGCGCGTGGAGTCGGTGTGCCTGCCGGACATGGCCAGCGGCAGCCCGACGACGACCTCGACGACCTCGTGCTCGTGGACCAGGTTGGCCGCGAGCTTGATGTCGAAGCCCTTGCGGCGGTCCCGCTCGAGCGTGGTCAGCGGGGTGGCCAGGATGCTCTCGGGGTCGGACAGGGCCACGCCCACGCGCACGGTGCCGACGTCGACGCCCAGGCGCCGACCCGGCCGGATGGCCGTCGGCGCCTGCGCGCTGAGCTGTTCGGAGGACACGGCCAAGGCCTCAGGCCCCTGCTCCGGTGCGCAGCTCGGCCTGGATGGCCTCGAGCGCAGCCCCGGTGCGGGCGGGGTCCTGGCCGCCGCCCTGGGCGAGGTCGTCCTTGCCGCCTCCGCCGCCGCCGAGCACGCCTGCGGCGGTGCGCACGAGCGCCCCGGCCTTGGCTCCGGCCGCGCGGGCGGCCTCGGTGGTGGCCACGAGCACGAGCGGACGCCCGTTGGAGGCACCGGTCACGGCCACGACGGCGGCACGATCATTCAGGCGCCCGCGCAGGTCCAGGGCCAGTGCGCGCAGGTCGTCCGCTCCGGAGACCTCGCCCATGTCATGGGCCAGCACCGTCAGCGAGCCGATCTGCTGTGCCTGATCCAGCAGCGAGCCCGCCTGCGCCTGCAGCTTCTCGCGGCGCAGCTCGCCGAGCTGGCGCTCCGTCTCCTTGAGCTTGTCCAGGGTCGACTGGAGGCGCTCGGGCAGCTCCTGCGAGGACTGCACCTTGAGCATGTCGCTCAGCTGGCTGACGAGCGTGCGCTCGGCGGCCAAGTGGTTGAACGAGTCCAGGCCCACCAGGGCCTCCACGCGCCGGTTGCCCGAGCCCACGGAGCCCTCCGAGATCAGCGACAGCGAGCCGATCTGCGCGGTGTCATCGACGTGCGTGCCGCCGCACAGCTCGCGCGACCACTCGCCGTTCATCTCGACCACGCGCACGACGTCGCCGTACTTCTCGCCGAACAGGCTCATGGCGCCCAGGGCGCGGGCCTCGTCGAGCGGCATCTCACGGGTGAAGACCTCGTGGTCGTCGTGGATCACGGCGTTGGCCAGGCCCTCGACCTCCTGCTTCTGCGCCGTGGTCAGGCCCTCGCCCCAGCTGAAGTCGAAGCGCAGGTAGCCCTCCTTGTTGAAGGAGCCGCGCTGGACAGCCTCGGGGCTGAGCACCTCGTGCAGCGCCGCGTGGACGATGTGCGTGGCCGAGTGCGCCATCTCTCCGTCGCGGCGGCGGCGGACGTCGATCGCGGCCGTGACCTCGGAGCCCACGGCGACCTCGCCGGAGACGACCTTGCCGCGGTGGACCGACAGGCCCTTGACGGGCTGCTGGACGTCCGCGACCCGGATCACGAAGCCGTCGCCGGAGATCGTGCCCGTATCTGCGGCCTGGCCGCCGGACTCGGCGTAGAACGGGGTCGTCTCGAGCACGACCTCGACCTCCTGGCCCTCGGAGGCGGCCGGAGCCGTCTGCCCGTCCACGAGCAGGGCGCGGATCGTGGTCGCGGTGGAGAACTCGTCGTAGCCGGTGAAGATCGAGCCGCGCTGCTCCTGCAGGGCGCGCAGCACCGAGAGGTCCTCGAAGCCGCCCTTCTTGGCCTTGGCATCCGCGCGGGCGCGCTGGCGCTGCTCCTCCATCAGGGAGCGGAAGGCCGTCTCGTCGACCGCGACACCGGCCTCGGCGGCCATCTCGAGGGTCAGGTCGATCGGGAAGCCGTAGGTGTCGTGCAGGGCGAAGACATCGGCACCGCCGACCGACCCGCCCTGGGCCTTGGCCGCGGAGACCGCCTGGTCCAGGCGAGCCGTGCCGGACTCGATCGTCTTCAGGAACGCCTTCTCCTCGGCGTAGGCGATCCGGGAGATGCGCTCGAAGTCGTCCTTGACCACCGGGTAGACCTTGCCCATGACCTCGGAGGAGGCCGGCAGCAGAGTCGGCAGGCAGGGCTCGGTCACGCCCAGCAGGCGCATGGCGCGGATCGCGCGGCGCAGCAGGCGGCGCAGGATGTAGCCGCGGCCCTCGTTGCCGGGCACCACGCCGTCGCCGATGAGCATCAGCGAGGAGCGCACGTGATCGGCGACCACGCGCATGCGGACGTCGTCCTCGTAGCCCTCGTCCCCGGGGTTCTCGGAGCCGCGGTACTTGCGGCCGGAGAGCTTCTCGGCGGCGTCCAGGACGGGACGGACCTGGTCGGTCTCGTAGAAGTTCTCCACGCCCTGCAGCAGCATGGCCATGCGCTCGACGCCCATGCCGGTGTCGATGTTCTTCTTGGGCAGATCCCCCAGGATCTCGTAGTCCTTGCCGCTGCCCTCGCCGCGCTGGTACTGCATGAACACGAGGTTCCAGATCTCGATGTAGCGGTCGTCATCCGCGGCGGGGCCGCCCTCCTTGCCGTAGCGGGGGCCGCGGTCGTAGAAGATCTCGGAGTCGGGACCGGCCGGGCCCGGCTGGCCGGTGTCCCAGAAGTTCTCCTCCTTGGGCATGCGCTGGATGCGCTCATCCGGCACGCCCACGGTCTCGCGCCACAGCTCGTAGGACTCCTCGTCGTGCTCGTAGATCGTGATCCACAGCCGCTCGGGATCCAGCCCGAAGCCGCCGTCCTCCACGGAGCTGGTCAGCAGCTCCCAGGCGAACGGGATGGCCTTCTCCTTGAAGTAGTCGCCGAAGGAGAAGTTGCCCGCCATCTGGAAGAACGTGCCGTGGCGGGCGGTCTTGCCGACCTCGTCAATGTCGAGCGTGCGGATGCACTTCTGGACGGAGGTCGCGCGGTCGTACGGCGCCTGCTCCTGGCCCAGGAAGTACGGGATGAAGGGGACCATGCCCGCGATGGTGAACATCGAACCGGGCGCGGTCGAGACCAGGGACGCCGACGGCACGACCGTGTGTCCCTTCTTCTCGAAGAAGCTCAGCCAGCGCTCGGTGATCTCGTGGGTCAGCATGTTGTCCTCTTGGTCCTCTGGAATCGTGTCGGTCTGTGGGGGAATCGGCAGGAGCCGATCCGTGCGTCGCGGGTCAGGACCCGCCGCGGGAGCTCTCGACAATCGCGTGGTCGTCGTGCTCGATGATCGTCTGCTCGTCTGCCCGGAGCCCGGGCTGGAGCTCAGCTTCAGCGCGCCCGCTCAGCCGCTTTGCCGCAGCCTCGCTGCGGCTTCCTGCACCGGAGCCGCCGAGCTGATCCCGCAGCTCGGTCTCGGCCTGGTCCATGCCCGCGCGGATGTCCTGGACTACGCGCAGCACGCGTGTGCCCAGCCGGTTCTCCCGCACGGGCACCTCGAGGCCCTGATGGGCCGGCTCGACGGCGCCGCGCCCGCGCTCGACAGCCTGGGCGAGCGCCCGTCGACCGCGGTCGCTGCCGACGGCCCGACCGGCACCTGCGCCCACGGCGGCGCCTGCCGCCAGAACGGCGAGCCTGGTCAATGCGCTCATGCGTGGGGTCCTTCCGCGTCTCGGCGCTCGGGCTGGTCGGCCTGGTCGGGATCGCGCCGTGCTGAGCTGCGCTCGACGGACTCCCCGAACATGCTCTCACCCTGGGGCCGCTGCGCGGATGAGGCGCCCGTCTCGGGGCCGTCGGAGGGCGAATCCGTATCCCACTCCGTGCCCTCCCACCAGGCACCGCCCTGCTCGCTCACGGGCATCCCATGAGCGGGGGCCGTGCGTCCCGGCACGGACTGCTCGTCGCGCGGGAAGGAGCCGGCGTGATCGGTCGGTGCCGTCTCGGTGCGATCCAGGTCCTCGGCGGCACCCGGGCGGGCGGCATGCTCGGCCTCGCGGGCCCTGCGGCGCTCCTCACGACGGGCCCGCACGGCATCGCCGCTGAAGGCCCGGCGCACCCCGGAGGAGAACGCGGCCGTCTTGATGATGGGCTGGCCCACGGTCGAGGCCACCAGGGAGGTCATGGCCGACATGCTGGCCGAGGCGTCCGAGACGCTGTCGGTGATGACATCGACCTTCTCGAGCTGCGAGTTGGTCGTGGCGACCGTGCGCGTGACCTCCTCGAGCAGCGGCTCGGTCTCGTCGTTGAGGTCGCGGATCAGGATCCGCAGCTCATCGAAGACGCGGCCCAGCTTGACGATCGGGACCGCCAGCAGAGCGACGAGCACTGCGAACACGCCGGCGGCGATGAGCCCGGCGATGTCTCCTCCGGTCATGTGATTGGAGTGCTCCTTGCTCGGCGGCGGCAGAGATCGGGAGAACCTGCCCTGGGCCGCACGTCCCGACGACGGACGGAAGTCGGCGGCAGGGCGTGCAGTGCGGGTCCAACTGTAACCAAAAGGTCACGATCGTCGCGGCCAGCTGTGATGAGGACTTCGTGGCGTCCGCTGAAGACGCGCCCCAGCACCCTTCCGTCCGATGACGCGCCGGCCCCTCCGTGACCAGCGCATACAAGTGTGTACTGTGAGGTGCACCACACCGGAGAACCGGTGTTCAGCTCTCGGATCAAGGGGGATCCATGCACCGCACCACACCCTCCCGCGCGCCGCGCGGCGGCGCCCAGACGCCGACGCCCGTCCGCAGCCGCCGTCGCTCCCGCGCCGTCGCGGCACTCATCGCCACCTCGGCCATGGCCCTGACGTCCTCCGGCGGGCTGCTGCCCGCCTACGCCGCACCCGCCGCCGAGACGGGCGAACAGCGCCAGCTCGTGCTCGCCGCAGAGGGCGTCAGCGCCGCTCAGGCCGTCGCAGCGATCGAAGCGGCCGGCGGCGAGGTCGCCGAGCGCAATGACGCGATCGGCCTGTTCACCGTCAACGGCCCCTCAGATCTGGACGAGCGCCTGGAATCCTCCGCCGCCATCGCCGGCACCATGGACGACCAAGTCATCGGCTACACCCCGGATGCCCAGGCGCAGCAGCGGCGCAAGGACACGGACGATGTCGAGCGCGCCCGTGCCGACCGCCCGGCGGTGAAGGCCGACCCCGAGAACCGACGGGTGCCGCCGGGGCAGGCGAAGAAGCGCCCCGAGCCCACGACCGCCGATGACCCCCTGCGCAGCCGGCAGTGGAACCTCGACATGATCGATGCCGACCAGGCCCACCGCACCCAGACCGGCAAGGGCGTGCGGGTCGGCGTCATGGACACCGGAGTGGACGGCACGCACCCGGACATCGCCCCCAACCTCAACACGGGCCTCTCCCGCAACTTCACCACCGACATCCCAGAGATCGACGGCGCCTGCGCCGAGGATCCCGACGGCTCCTGCGAGGACGGCAGCACCGTGGACGAGGGCGGTCACGGCACCCACGTGGCCTCCACGATCGCCTCCCCCGTCAACGGGCTGGGCATCGAGGGCGTGGCCCCGGGCGCAGAGATCGTGAACCTGCGCGTGGGCCAGGACAGCGGCTACTTCTTCCTGGAGCCGACGCTCGAGGCCCTGACCTATGCCCCCACCGTCGGCGTGGACGTGGTCAACATGAGCTACTACATCGATCCCTGGGCCTTCAACTGCACGGCCAACCCGGCCGACAGCCCCGAGGAGCAGGCGCAGCAGCAGCTCACAATCGAGGCCACCAACCGGGCGCTGCGCTACGCGAAGACCCACGGGGTGACGCTGATCGCCGCCATGGGCAACTCCCACATGGACCTGGGCAACCCGCAGGTGGACGACTCGAGCCCGGACTTCCCCGAGGGCCAGGCCCGTGAGCGCACGATCGACAACTCCTGCCTGGACATCCCGACCGAGGGCGACGGCGTGCTGAGCGTCTCCGCCGTGGGGCCGTCGGGGATCAAGGCGGACTACTCCAACTACGGCACCGAGCAGACCACGGTCGCCGCCCCGGGCGGGTACTTCCGCGACTACGACGGCACCCCGCGCGGGCGCCAGCCCGGGAACATGATCCTGGCGGCCGTCCCGGCCGTCGTGGTCCGGGAGATGGGCGTGCTGGATGAGAAGGGCGAGTCCACGGACCCGTTCATCGTCAGCGAGTGCGACGCCGCCGGACAGTGCGCCTACTACGAGCACATGCAGGGCACCTCCATGGCCGCCCCGCACGCCACAGGAGTCGCCGCGCTGATCATCGGCTCCCAGGGCCAGCCCGATCGCCAGCTCGGCGGGGTGAAGCTGCAGCCGCACCGCACCGAGAAGCTGCTCGAGCTCTCCGCCCACGAGAAGGCCTGTGACGCCCCGGTGGTCTCCTATCCCGGGCGCGATGCCTCCTACACGGCGCCGTGCGAGGGCACCGCGGAGTTCAACGGGTTCTACGGCTCCGGGATCGTCAATGCCGCCAGCGCCGTGAGCCGCACGCCGCACAAGCACTGAAGATCGCCTCCGTCCCGGTGAGCCGCTGCGCGGCTGACCGGGACGGACATGACGAAGGGCCCGCACCGTCCGAGGACGGTGCGGGCCCTTCCGCCGACAGGACGGCCGCAAGAGCGGCCGACCGGGTGCAGGCCTGGATCAGGCCATGCGGGCGTAGTACTCGACCACGAGCTGCTCTTCGCAGGTCACGGGGATCTCCGAGCGCTCCGGCAGGCGGGTGAAGGTCGCCTGCAGCTTGTCGATCGCGACGTCCAGGTAGGCCGGGGTGTCCGGGAGGACATCCTGGTGCGCGCCGGTGGCGGCGACCTGGAACGGAGCCATCTTCTCCGAGCGCGAGTGCACGTGGATCATCTGGCCGGGCTTGACCATGAACGACGGGCGATCGACTCGCTGGCCGTCGACCATGATGTGGCGGTGCACGACGAGCTGACGGGCCTGGGCCATGGTGCGGGCGAAGCCGGCACGCAGGACCAGGGCATCGAGACGGGACTCGAGCAGGGTCAGCAGGTTCGTACCCGTACGGCCCTCGCGGCGCTTGGCCTCGACGTAGGCGCGGTGCATCTGCTTCTCGCGGATGTTGTACTGCGCGCGCAGACGCTGCTTCTCGAGCAGGCGGACCTTGTAGTCCGAATCCTGCTTGCGACGGGCACGGCCGTGCTCGCCCGGACCGTACGGACGGCGCTCGAAGTACTTCTCGGCCTTCGGCGTCAGCGCGATGCCGAGGGCACGCGACTTGCGCACCTGGCGGCGCGCGCGATTGGCGTTGTTGGACACGATGGTCCCCTTTCATGCGGGCGCTGCGGATCCGGCACAGCAGTGCTGCGATCCGCAGTGCAATCTGTTCGGCACGGCCTCCGTCACGGCATCTTTCCGTGCGGAGAGCTGGGGATCAGCCGCAATCCCCTCACGCTGCAGGTCACCTGCTCGAGCTCCCGGGTCCGTGCGGTTGGGACACGTCCGAGGTGCGCGAGGCAGGGCCTTGCCGGCCGACGTGCCACCTTACCAGCTCGGGCGCCCCCGAACGGGGACGCCCGAGGTGGCAGGTCAGGAGGAGCTGGAGATCACAGGACGTCGTCGTCCATCCAGCCCAGGGTGCGCTCCACGGCCTTGTCCCAGTTGCGGGCCAGGCGCTCGCGCTCCTTCTTCTTCATGGTGGGCTCCCAGCGCTTGTCCTCCTCCCAGGCGGCGGCGACGTCGTCGATGCCGTCCCAGAACCCGACGGTGATGCCGGCCGCGTAGGCAGCGCCCAGCGCGGTGGTCTCGATGTTCTTGGGCCGGATCACCGTGGTGTTCAGCAGGTCGGCCTGGAACTGCATCAGCAGGTCGTTGGCGCTCATGCCGCCGTCCACGCGGATCTCCTTCGGCGCAGCGTCGGCGTCGGTGTCCATGGTGAGCACCACGTCGCGCGACTGGAAGGCCGCCGCTTCGAGAGCGGCCCGGGCGATGTGGCGCTTGTCCACGTAGCGGGTCAGGCCCACGATCACGCCGCGGGCGTCCGGGCGCCAATGCGGGGCGAACAGGCCTGAGAACGCCGGCACGATGTACGCCCCGCCGTTGTCCTCGACGTCCGCGGCCAGCTTCTCGGTCTCGGAGGCCGAGGAGATCAGGCCCAGGTTGTCGCGCAGCCACTGCACGAGCGAGCCGGTCACCGCGATCGAGCCCTCGAGGGCGTAGACGGGCTTCTGGTCCTCCATCTGGTAGGCCACCGTGGTGATCAGCCCGTTGTCCGAGCGCGTGAGCTCCGTGCCGGTGTTCATGAGCACGAAGTTGCCCGTGCCGTAGGTGTTCTTGATCATCCCGGGCTCGAACACGGCCTGCCCGAACGTGGCCGCCTGCTGGTCCCCCAGGATGCCCGCGATCGGCACGCCGTGCAGCAGGCCCCGGCGACGGACCTCGCCGTAGACCTCGAGCGAGGGGCGGATCTCCGGGAGCATCTTCACCGGCACGCCGACCTTCTTGCAGAGGTCCTCGTTCCAGTCGAGGGTGTCGATGTTCATCAGCAGCGTGCGCGAGGCGTTCGTGACATCGGTGATGTGCACCGAATCCGGCTTGCCGCCGGTCATGTTCCACACGAGCCACGAGTCGATCGTTCCCGCGAGCAGCTCGCCCTTCTCGGCGCGCTTGCGGGCGCCCTTCACCTCATCGAGGATCCAGGCCATCTTGGGCCCGGCGAAGTAGCTGGCCAGGGGCAGGCCGGTGCGCTCCCGGAACAGCTCCTCGCCGTGCTTGTCGGCCAGATCGTCCACGGCCTTCTGCGTGCGGGTGTCCTGCCAGACGATCGCGTTGTGGATCGGCTTGCCGGTCTCCTTCTCCCACACCACCGTGGTCTCGCGCTGGTTGGTGATGCCCACACCGGCGATCTGGTCGGCGGAGATGTCGGCATCGGCCAGGGCATCGCCGACGACCTTGCGGACGTTGCGCCAGATCTCCTTGGCATCGTGCTCGACCCACCCGGCGCGCGGGAAGATCTGCTTGTGCTCCAGCTGGGCCGAGGAGACGGCCCGGCCCTTCTGGTCGTAGACGACCGCCCGGGTGCTCGTGGTGCCCTGGTCGATCGAGATGACGTGGGTCTTCTCCGGATCCAGCCCCTTGCTGGAAGACCCCTTCGACGACGCCTTCGTGGCGGAGGCCGTGGCCGACGAGGCCTTCCCCTTCGCCGAGGACTTCGCGGAGGCCGACGATGCCGCCCTCTTCGGCTTGGGGCTGGCGCCCGTGGCCGCCTTCTTGGCCGAGCCGCTGCTGCGCCTGCGCTCGTCCTTGGTCTCGGCTTCTGCCTTCTTGCTGCTCTGGGACATCGTCGTCTCCTGGGCTCGGATCCCCTCGGGGACCGCTGGTGGGTGGGCCGTGTTCGGTGGCCTGCGGATGGGTCGGGACGGGGCATGGGCCCCGGGGCGAACAGGTCAGACCATGGCGCGCACGAGCAGCCCGGCCAGGACGGCGCCGATCAGGGGCCCGGCGATCGGGACCCAGGCGTAGGACCAGTCGGAGCCCCCCTTGCCCGGGATGGGCAGCGCGGCGTGGGCGATGCGCGGACCGAGATCGCGGGCGGGGTTGATGGCGTAGCCGGTGGGCCCGCCGATGCTCGCGCCGATGCCGACCACGAGCAAGGCCACGGCCAGCGGGCCGAGCTCGGAGGGGGTCTCGCCGAAGACGAGGATCACGGCCACCAGGACGAAGGTGGCGATGACCTCGGTGATCACGTTCCACGGGGCGGAGCGGATCTCCGGGCCGGTGGAGAACGTGCCGAGGATGGCGCCGGGGTCATCGGCTGCGTCGTAGTGCTTCTTGTAGGCCAGCCAGACGAGGACCGCTCCCAGGAACGCGCCCAGGATCGTGGACACGAAGTAGACCGCCGTGGAGGCCGCGCTGACGGCCACGCCGGGGGCGTACTCCTCGGCGCCGGAGACGAGCATTCCCATGGTCACGGCGGGGTTCAGGTGCGCCCCCGAGGCCCAGGCCAGGTAGACGCCTGCGAAGACGCCCAGCCCCCAGCCGAAGCTGATCAGGAGCCAGCCGCCGTCGTGGCCCTTGGTCCGGGGCAGCAGGACGTTGGCCACCACGCCTCCGCCCAGGATGATCAGCACCGCTGTGCCGACCATCTCCGAGAAGAAGACCTGACCGAGGCCGATCTCGGCCGCCTCCTGCGCCTGGGGCAGCAGTGCCTGCCCGTGGATGCCCATCATGGATCAGTCTCCGATCGTCTCGGCGTCGCGGTCGCGCGCCCCCTGCTGGTCGTCGCCGTGGACGGTGCGCACGCGCAGCCCCTCCACGACCGGTTCGGCGGACTCGCGAGCGTGCTCGGCCGCCGGGTCGTCCTCGGTCCGTGCCGCTGCGTCCTCGGCGGCGCTGCGGGAGCGGTAGGCCTCGACCTCCCGATCGCGGTGCTGGCCGTCCCAGCCGAGCTCGGCCGCGGCCAGATCCGCGATCTCGTCGACGGCGGCATCGCCGTGATGGGGTGCGGAATAGGTGAGGCGGGTGCGGGTGTCCAGAAGGTCCTCGAGGTGCAGTGCGCCCTCGGCCCGGCAGGCGTGGACGATCTCGGCGCGCAGGTGGACCGGTGCGCCCTCCAGAGGCCGCTCCAGGGACGGGTCCTCCTGGATCAGCGCCAGCACGGCATGCAGGTCCGAGCCGTACCGGGCGATCAGGTCGTTCAGGCGCTGCTCGGTCCAGATCTCCGGGTCCTGGGAGTCGGCGCGCAGCTCCTCGAGCAGCAGCGGGATCCGCGCGCGCAGCCCGAAGACGCCGTCAGCGCCGTGGAGCAGCGTGCGGTCCGTGATCGAGGGGCGCTTCTGCGCCTCCTCCTCGCCCAGGGCCAGGTCCACTGCGTCCTGGGCCATGATGCGATAGGTGGTCAGCTTGCCGCCGGCGATGCTCACGAGCCCCGGCACCGGCTCCATCACCGTGTGCTCGCGCGAGACCTTGGTGGAGGCGGTCTCCTGGCCGTCGCGGGTCACCGGCTGCAGCAGCGGGCGCAGGCCGGCGTAGACGCCGATGACGTCGTCGCGGGTCAGCGGATCCGCGAGCACCTGGTTCGCGTGCTCGATCACGTAGTCGATGTCCGCCCCGGTGGCCGCGGGGGTGTCCAGGGACTGCTCGTAGGGGGTGTCGGTGGTGCCGATGATCCAGTGATGCGCCCACGGGATCACGAACAGCACGGACTTCTCCGTCTGCAGGATCAGCCCGACGTCGCCGCGGATCCGCTCGCGCGGCACCACGATGTGGATGCCCTTGGAGGCCAGCACCTTCAGTCCCGCATCCGCTCCGCTGAGCTCCTGCAGGCTCTCCGTCCACACGCCGGTGGCGGAGATGACGGTCGAGGCGCGCACCGCGAACTCGCGGCCGGTCTCCTTGTCCCGCACCAGCGCGCCCACGACGTTCTGCCCGTCCTGGAACTCGTCGTCCTCGCGCAGCAGGTCGATGACCTCCGCGCGGTTGGCCGCCAGGGCCCCGTTGGCGGCGGCCGTGCGGATGAGGGTGAGCACCAGGCGGGCGTCGTCGACCTTGGCGTCCCAGTACTTGAAGGCCCCGACGGAGGCGTCCTCGCGGAAGTCGGGGAACTGCTCGAGCACCTCCTCCGTGCTCAGGTGCTCGCGCTTGGGCAGCGAGGTCACCTTGGAGTTCAGATGCGCGAGGGTGTCGTACAGGCCGATGCCCGTGCCCACGTACGGGCGCTCCCAGCCGCGGTGCAGGGGGTAGAGGAACGGGACGGGCTCCACCAGGTGGGGGGCCAGCGTGTACAGCAGCCGCTCGCGCTCCCCCAGCGCCTCCGCGACGAGCTTGACGTCGAGCTGCTGCAGGTAGCGCAGGCCGCCGTGGACCAGCTTGGAGGACCAGCGCGATGTGGCCCCGGCCCAGTCCTGGCCCTCGACGATCCCCACCCGCAGGCCGCGGGTGGCCGCATCCAGGGCGATGCCGGCGCCGGTGACCCCGCCGCCGACCACGAGGACGTCGAGCTCGGGGCCGTTCTCCATCTGCTTCAGGGCGCGAGCGCGGGAGTCGGGGTTCAGCGCAGATCGGTCAGTGGTGAAGGTGCTGTTCGCCATGGGGTCTTCCTCTCCTCCTGTCACGCGGTCCGCGCGAGCTCGGTGCCCGATACCCGGCGTCCCATGTGACGATAATCATGATTGGGGCTCAAGTGGTGCGCAACGCCGGTCAGGGGCCGTCGCGGATGATGCCGCGCAGCTTGCGCGTGCGCTGCTGCAGGTCTCGGTCATGGCCGTAGGCGGTGGGCAGGTAGTAGTCCCGGCCCACCAGCTCATCCGGCGGGTACTGCTGAGCGGCCACGGCGTTGGGGGCGTCGTGGGCGTACTGATAGCCGCGTCCGTGGCCCAGCGACTGCGCGCCCGGATAGTGGGCATCGCGCAGGTGCTGGGGCACGGGACCGGCCTTGCCCGCGCGGACATCGGCGATGGCCTGGTCGATCGCCAGGTAGGAGGCGTTCGACTTGGGGGCGGTGGCCAGCAGGACCGTGGCCTGCGCCAGCGGGATCCGCCCCTCCGGCATGCCGATCAGCTGCACGGCCTGGGCCACGGCCACCGCCGTCTGCAGGGCGGTGGGATCTGCGGTGCCGATGTCCTCCGAGGCGGAGATGATCAGCCGCCGGGCGATGAACCGGGGGTCCTCCCCGGCCTCGATCATCCGGGCCAGGTAGTGCAGCGAGGCATCGACGTCCGAGCCGCGGATCGACTTGATGAAGGCCGAGATGACGTCGTAGTGCTGATCGCCGTCGCGGTCGTAGCGCAGCGCTGCCCGGTCCATGGCCTCCGTGGTGTGTTCGACGGTCACCTCCGGGACTCCACTGGCCTCGGGAGTCTCCGGATCGGCCTCCTGCGTCTCCGGCTCGCCGTCGTCCTCGGCTGCGGCGGGCTGCTCGGAGTCCGGCGCGGCCGCCTCGGAGAGCGCGACGGCCGCAGCCGCCTCCAGCCCCGTCAGGGCCTTGCGTGCGTCCCCTCCGCACAGCTCGAGCAGGTGCTCGCGCGCCCGCGGCTGCAGGGTGACCGCGCCGTCGAGACCGCGCGGATCGTCCACCGCGCGGTCGATCAGCTCCCCGATGTCCTGCCGCTCCAGCGGCTGCAGGGTCAGCAGCAGCGACCGGGACAGCAGCGGGGAGATCACCGAGAAGGACGGGTTCTCGGTGGTCGCTGCCACGAGCACGACCCATCCGCGCTCGACGCCGGGCAGCAGGGCGTCCTGCTGGGCCTTGGTGAAGCGGTGGATCTCGTCCAGGAACAGGACGGTGGTGCGCCCGTGCAGGTCCCGGTCCTTGAGCGCCTGGTCCATGACCCGGCGGACGTCCTTCACGCCGGCGGTGATGGCGGACAGCTCCACGAACTTGCGGTGCGGCCCGCGGGCGATGACGTGGGCGATCGTGGTCTTGCCGGTGCCGGGCGGCCCCCACAGCATGATCGAGCTGGGTCCGGCCGGGCCGGTGTCCTCGCCGGCCAGCACGCGCAGCGGCGAGCCAGGGCGCAGCAGGTGCTTCTGGCCCACGACCTCGTCCAGGGTGCGCGGGCGCATGCGCACCGCCAGCGGAGACGGCGAGCGGCGCCCTCCTGCTCGCGAGCGGGCGGCCCCGCGGCTCTGCGACGGCGCGGCGACGGACTCCGGGTCCGGATCGGGGTCCGGCTCCGGCTTGAGATCGAACAGCGAGGTGTCTGTCTGGCTCGTCACCCTCTCAGGCTAGGGGCGGCCTCCGACACCGCAGGCGCGACGGCCATCGCGCCCATGGGCTCGCAGCGCGATCACGGCCGACGGGGCCCGCGGAGGAAGACCCCTCAGTCGCGCCGCGGCCGGCCGAGCTGCTCTGAGTCCAGGATCAGGGTCACGGGGCCGTCATTGACCAGGCTGACCTGCATGTCCGCCCCGAACTCGCCGGTGGGGACCTCGAGCCCGAGCTCGCGCAGCCTCTGCGCGTACGCCTCGACGATCGGCTCCGAGGCCTCGCCCGGGGCCGCCTGAGACCACGACGGACGCCGGCCCTTGCGGACGTCGCCGTAGAGGGTGAACTGGCTGACCACCAGCACCGGAGCGCCCAGATCCGCGCAGGAGATCTCGCTGCGCTCGTGATCGGACATGATCCGCAGACCGGCCGTCTTCTCGGCCAGGGCGGCGGCCGTCTCGGCATCGTCGCCGTGGGTCACGCCCACGAGGGCCACCAGGCCGGGGCCGTCGAAGGACCCGACCGTCCGGGGGCCGTCGGAACCGGGGATCGTGACGGAGGCGCCGCGCGCTCGCTGCAGGATGACTCGCATGACGCCCAGTCCATCACGGTCCTGCGCCCGCCCGCGATCTCAGCTGCTGGACACCAGGCGGTGCTCCCGGGCCCACTGCTCGATCAGGCGGACGGTCTCGGGCATGTGCTCGCCGGAGGCCATCTCGTGATCGGCACCGCGCATCATGCGCAGCTGCGCGCCGTCGCCCAGCCGGCGCGCGGTCGCCTTGGCGATGCCCGGGGCCACGCAGCGGTCCTCCGTGCCGCCCACCACCAGCACCGGGCTCTGGATATCCGCCGGATCCACTGCCGAGGCGTGCGCCCGATCGAGGAACCACAGGCTCATCTCCCGGTAGGCCCGTCCCGACTCTGCGCAATGCGCGCGATGACGCTGCGCGTTGTCCTGACGGTCATGGACGTTGGCGATCCGCCTGTCGAAGGTCTCCAGCGACACCGGCCACATGGGTCGGCTGAGCAGCCAGGTGAACGCATGGGGCCCCCACAGCCGCAGCATCGACGGGTAGAGAGCCAACATGCCCCGGCTGGGCGCCGGGGACAGCAGCACGACACCGGCGTTCGGCACCCGGGCAGCCAGCAGCTGAGCGAGCAGCCCGCCGAGCGAGTGGCCCAGGATGATCGGGGCGGTCTCCATCTGCTCGACCTCGCGCTGCAGGTCATCGACGTAGTCGGTGAGGCTCAGCGCCCGCACCTTCTGCGCCAGATCCCACACGTCGTGGGTCTGCGGCGTGCCGTGATGGCGCAGCGTGGGCGTGTGCACGCGCAGCCCGAGCCCGCGCAGCTCATCGGCGAACGGGCCCCAGCCTTCGCCGCTGCCCCACGTGCCGTGGATCAGGATGATGTCCTGCTGGGCCATGCTCGGCTCCTGTCGTGGTGGTCCTGGCGCGGCGGGCGGACCCGCTCAGCCCTCGGTCGGCGCCGAGGGCTGCTCGCCCTGATCCTCGCGGACGTCCTCCGCAGCGGCCGCCTTCTTCGCCTGCGGCTCGGGCTTGGCGTCCACGCCCGCCTCCTTGCGCTGCTGCGCGGTGATGGGCGCGGGCGCGGCCGTCAGCGGGTCGTAGCCGTTGCCGGTCTTGGGGAAGGCGATGACCTCGCGGATGGAGTCCGCTCCTGCCAGCAGGGCGATCACGCGGTCCCAGCCCAGGGCGATGCCGCCGTGAGGGGGCGCGCCGAAGGAGAAGGCGTCCAGCAGGAAGCCGAACTTCTCCTGGGCCTCCTCCTCGGACAGCCCCATGACGCGGAAGACCCGGTCCTGGACGTCGCGCTGGTGGATGCGGATCGAGCCGCCGCCGAGCTCGGTGCCGTTGAGCACGATGTCGTAGGCGTAGGCCAGGGCCTCGCCGGGGTTCTCGTCGAACGTGTCCAGGTACTCCGGGCGCGGGGAGGTGAACGCGTGGTGCACGGCGGTCCACGCTCCGGAGCCCACGGCGACGTCCCCGGAGGCTACGGCGTCGGAGGCCGGCTCGAACATGGGGGCGTCGACGACCCACACGAAGGCCCAGTCGTTCGGGTCGATCAGCCCGGTGCGGTGCCCGATCTCCACGCGCGCAGCACCCAGCAGGGCGCGATAGGGCTTCGCCTCGCCCGCGGCGAAGAAGATGCAGTCGCCGGGCTGCGCGCCGGTGGCCTGGGCCAGGCCGGCCTTCTCCTCGTCGGTGATGTTCTTGGCCACCGGACCCGAGAACTCGCCGTCCTCCTTGTAGAGGATGTAGGCCAGGCCCTTGGCACCGCGCTGCTTGGCCCACTCCTGCCAGGCATCCAGCGTGCGTCGGGGCTGGGAGGCGCCGCCGGGCATGACCACGGCACCCACGTACGGGGCCTGGAACACGCGGAACGGGGTGTCCTTGAAGTACTCGGTCAGCTCGGTGAGCTCCAGGCCGAAGCGCAGATCGGGCTTGTCCGAGCCGTACTTCTCCATGGCCTCGGCGTAGGTCATGCGGCGGATGGGGGTGGGCACCTCCACGTCGATCAGCGACCAGAGCGCCTTGACGATGGCCTCGCCGAGCTCGATCACGTCGTCCTGCTCGACGAACGAGGCCTCGATGTCCAGCTGCGTGAACTCGGGCTGGCGGTCGGCGCGGAAGTCCTCGTCGCGGTAGCAGCGCGCGATCTGGAAGTAGCGCTCGAGACCGCCGACCTGCAGCAGCTGCTTGAACAGCTGCGGCGACTGCGGCAGGGCGTACCAGGAGCCCGGGGCCAGGCGCGCCGGCACCAGGAAGTCGCGGGCGCCCTCCGGGGTGGAGCGGGTCAGCGTGGGCGTCTCGACCTCCAGGTAGTCCTGCTGGTGCAGCAGCTCGCGCACCACGCGCGAGGCCTCCGAGCGCAGCCGCATGATGCGGGCCGGCTCCGGGCGGCGCAGGTCCAGGTAGCGGTACTTGAGGCGAGCCTCCTCGCCGACCTCCACGTGCTCGTCGATCTGGAACGGCAGCGGGGCCGCGGTGTTGAGCACGGTGACGGTCTCGGCGATGACCTCGATCTCGCCCGAGGGCAGGTTCGGGTTCTCGTTGCCCTCCGGGCGGCGCTCGACGGTGCCCTGGATCTGCAGCACGAACTCGTTGCGCAGCGGGTGGAAGTCCTTCTCATCGCGCACGACCACCTGGGCCACGCCGGAGGCGTCGCGCAGATCCAGGAAGGCGACGCCGCCGTGGTCGCGACGACGGTCCACCCAGCCGGTCAGGGTGACGGTCTCTCCGATGAGCTCGGCGTTCAGCTCGCCGAGTCGATGAGTGCGCAGCACGTGGGACTTCCTTCTGGTCGTGGTCGTCGTGGGGCCTCTCCGGCAGGATGCGCCGACGGCCTCTGCGGTGTCCGAGGGCGACAGCCGACCCCGGGCCCGTTCATGGCGGGTTCACCGGGGATCTGTAGCGTCGCCGCCGTCGAGTCTACAAGCCGGGGATGACGCTCGCCCCACGGACCCGGCCCCACCGCCGCGCCCCCCCCAGGAGATCCGTGAACGCCTCGCCCGCCCAGCCTCCCGCCGCCTCCCCCGCACACGATCCGGACGAGCTCGCCCGCAGGCTGGGCGCCTCCGACGCCGCCGTCATCGGCGTGGGATCGATGGTGGGCGCGGGCGTCTTCGTGGCCTTCGCCCCGGCCGCCGCGCACGCAGGCTCGCTGCTGCCGGTCGCGCTGCTGCTGGCGGCCGTCGTGGCCTGGTGCAATGCGACCTCCACGGCTCAGCTGGCCATGGTCCACCCGAGCTCCGGGGGCACCTACGTCTATGCGAACCGCCAGCTGGGGCAGTGGGCGGGCTTCACCGCCGGCTGGGGCTTCGTGACCGGCAAGACCGCCTCGGCCGCCGGCATGTCGATGGCCTTCGGCCTCTACGCCGCCTCACTGCTCGGGATCGACGACGCCGATGCCGCAGCCCGAGCCCTGGCGGTGGCCGCGATCGTGGTGCTGACCGGTGTCAATCTGGGCGGGATCACCCGCACCGCCGGGCTCACGCGGATCCTGGTCTCCGTGGTCCTGCTGATCCTGGCCGTCGTGGCGGGTCTGGCCGCAGCCGCCCTGAGCGCGAGCACGGTGTTCGGCGCGGGTCCTTCAGCGCAGGGAGGCGGGGGCGGTGCCCTGGGCGTGCTGCCCGCTGCGGGTCTGCTGTTCTTCGCCTTCGCCGGCTACGCCCGTGTGGCCACCATGGGCGAGGAGGTCCGGGACCCGCAGCGCACCATCCCGCGGGCGATCCTGGGGGCGCTGGCCTTCGTGCTCGTGGTCTACCTGGTGCTCGCTGTCCTGCTGCTCGGGCTGCTGGGGGCAGGAGGGCTGGCGGACTCGTCGGCCCCGTTCCTCTCGGCCTCCCAGGAGATCTCCGCCCGGCTGGGGCTCGGCGACGGCGCGGCGACCGCTCTGTCGGCGGCCGTGACGGTCGCGGCGGCGGCCGGCGCGCTGGGCGCCCTGCTGGCCCTGGTCGCCGGGATCTCGCGCACGTCCCTGGCGATGGCGCGAGATCGCGACCTGCCGGGGTACCTGTCCCGCATCTCGGGACGGCAGGTGCCGTGGGCCTCGGAGCTGACCACCGCCGTGGTCGTGATCGCGCTGATCGTCCTCACCGACCTGCACACCGTGATCGGCTTCTCGTCCTTCGGCGTGCTCGTCTACTACGCGCTGGCCAACCTCTCGGCGCTGACCCTGCACGAGCGCCCGCGCTGGGCGCCCAGAGCCCTGAACATCGTGGGCCTGATCGGATGCCTCCTGCTGGCCTTCTCGCTTCCGTGGCAGTCCGTGGTGGTGATGCTCGCGATCTTCGCCGTGGGCTTCGCCGGGCGGGCCCTCGTGCTCAGTCGCCGGAGCTGACCGGGGCACCGACCGACGGACGCAGGTCCTCGGCCGGGGGCATCCAGGCGGCGGGATCGGCCGCAACCTGCTCGCCGGAGCGGATGTCTTTGACCTCGTGGGTCACCGCGCCCGACTCGTCACGGTTCGAGAACCAGACGAACGGGATCCCGCGGCGATCGGCGTGGCGGATCTGCTTGCCGAACTTGGCGGCCGAGGCCGAGACCTCGCAGGAGATGCCGCGGGAACGCAGCTGCTGGGCGACGTCCTGCGCCTCGGACCAGGAGTCCTCATCCACCAGGGAGATCAGCACGGCGGTGGGCACTGAGCGCGAGGCCTCGGCCAGCCCCTGCGAGAGGATGCGCGAGACCAGGCGGGTCACACCCACCGAGAGCCCCACGCCCGGGAAGGTGCGCTTGCCGGAGGAGGCCAGCGACTCGTAGCGACCGCCGGAGCACACCGAGCCGAGCTTCTCGTGGCCGACCAGCACGGTCTCGTAGACGGTGCCGGTGTAGTAGTCCAGGCCGCGGGCGATCGACAGGTCAGCCACGAGCTTGCCGGGAGCGCGGCGCACGGCCTCGGCGACGACCTCCTCGAGCTCGGCCAGGCCCTCGTCGAGCAGCTCGTCCTGGACGCCGAGGGCGCGGACCTGCTCCACGAAGGAGGCGTCCTCGGTGCGGATGCTCGCCAGCTTCAGCGCGGCGTCTGCCTGCTCCTGCGTGGCGCCCACGTTCTCGATGAGGTTCGCCGCCACGGCCTGGGCGCCGATCTTCTCGAGCTTGTCGATCTCGCGCAGCACGGCGGGGGCGTCGTGGAGGCCGATGCCGCGGTAGAAGCCCTCGGCGAGCTTGCGGTTGTTGACCCGCAGCACGAACTCCGGGATGGGCAGCTTCGAGAGGGCGTCGATGATCACCAGGGCCATCTCGACGTCGTAGCGGAACGGCAGTGCGCCGTCGCCGACGACGTCGATGTCCGCCTGCGTGAACTCGCGGGCGCGGCCCTCCTGGGGGCGCTCGCCGCGCCAGACCTTCTGGATCTGGTAGCGGCGGAACGGGAAGTTCAGGTGCCCGGCGTTGTCCACGACGTAGCGGGCGAACGGCACGGTGAGGTCGAAGTGCAGCGCCAGCTGGCCCTCCTTGGGACCGCCGTCCTCGTCCTCCTGCAGACGGGAGACGCCGTAGACCTCCTTGTCGATCTCGCCCTTGCGCAGCAGCTGATCCACGGTCTCCACAGCGCGGGTCTCGATCGAGGAGAACCCGTGCAGCTCGAAGGTCTCCCGCAGCGTGTCGAGCACGTGCAGCTCCACGAGCCGCTCCTGCGGGAGCCACTCGGGGAAGCCGGAGAGGGAGGTCTTGCTGGCCATGGGGCGTCGTCTCCTGAGGATGCTGAAGGGGGTGGGCACACAGTACGGGACCGTCCGAACCATCTTAGGCGCCGTGGGATGCCGGGGCCGAGGAGCACCGATTCCTGGGGGCCGTCGTCCCGTCTGGCTACGATGGGCCGCGTACAGCGTCCGCGCGCAGCCAGCGCCGGGCCACGACAGGCTGCCCAGCTCCCCCGGAGCGAGCTCCGGGATCGCGGGTCGGCACGAGCGAAAGAGTTCCAGCGGTGACTGAGCGTCTCGAATCCGACGACAACTTCCTCCCGGCGACCGAAGCGGCCGCCGATCCCGACTCCGCGGCTGCCGAGGCTGCGGCTGATGCCGACGCCGCCCAGGCGGAATCGGCTGCGGGCGAGACCACGGTGGCTGAGCTGGCCGAGGAGGAGCAGACCCGCATGGCCCAGGCGCAGGCCGACGGCGAGGACGTGGCCGGCGAGATCGCCGATGCCGTCGCCGTCGAGGAGGCCACGGCCGCAGAGGAGAAGGAGGCCGCGGATCAGGCTGTGATCGAGCAGGCCGGTGCCGCCGAGGACGGCGAGCCGTCGGCCTCCACCATCCCGGCCGCCGAGGCCGAGTCCCCGGCTGAGGAGACCGCAGCCCCCGCCGAGCCGCAGCCCACCGAGTCGGAGAAGGCCCCCGAGCAGGCCGCCGCCCAGGAGGCCGCCGCGCGCCCGTCGGCTCCGTCGCCGGCTGCGCCCACGCCCGCTTCCGCCGCGCAGGCCCCCGCGCCCTCGAGCGCACCGGCTCCGTCCACGCCCGCGCCGTCCGAGGACGTGACCCCCGAGCAGCTCGAGGAGGCCCGCGCCTTCGCCGAGGTCGACGACGACGGCAGCGTGCACCTGCTGATCGACGGCGAGAAGGTCCTCGCCGGACAGGTCCCGGACGTGCCGAAGGACGAGGCGCTGGCATACTTCGCCAAGAAGTTCCTGGAGGCGCGCACCCAGGTCGAGCTGCTCGAGCAGCGCGTGGCCGCCGGCGCTCCCGCCGGGGACCTGACCCGCAGCCTGGATCGCGTGAAGTCCCAGCTGGGTGAGCGCAAGCTCGTCGGCGACGTCCCCGCCCTGGAGGCCCGCCTGGAGGCGCTGCGCCCGCGCATCAAGGAGCTGGAGGCCGAGCACCGCAAGGCCGCCGATGCCGCCCGCGCCGAGAACCTGGCCCACCGCGAGGCCATCGTGGCGGAGGCCGAGCAGATCTCCGCGCAGGAGCCCGAGAAGACGCAGTGGAAGCAGTCCACCGCTCGCATGAACGAGCTCTTCGAGGCCTGGCAGGCCCATCAGAAGTCGGGCAACCGGCTGTCCCGCAAGGACGAGGAGTCCCTGTGGAAG
This sequence comes from Kocuria palustris, assembly GCF_016907795.1. NCBI lineage: Bacteria > Bacillati > Actinomycetota > Actinomycetes > Micrococcales > Micrococcaceae > Kocuria > Kocuria palustris. Next base: position 74,407 of record NZ_JAFBCR010000001.1, on the reverse strand, counting down.
CGCTTCCGCGGCGCTCGCACCACGTTCGACCGCCACCGTCGCGCGTTCTTCTCCAAGCTCGACGAGCGCAACGCCGAGGCCAAGAAGACCAAGCAGAAGCTGATCGCCGAGGCCGAGGCCCTGCAGTCCTCGACCGACTGGGGGCCCACCTCCGGCAAGTATCGCGATCTGATGGACCGCTGGAAGGCCGCCCCGCGCGCTGGGCGCAAGGACGACGACGCCCTGTGGGCCCGCTTCCGCGCAGCTCAGGACGTGTTCTTCAACGCCCGCAAGGAGGCCGACAAGGCCGTGGACCGCGAGTTCGCGGCCAATCTTGAGCTGAAGGAGGCCCTCGTCAAGGAGGCCCGCGAGCTGCTTCCGGTCACGGACGCCAAGGCCGCCAAGAAGAAGCTGTCCTCCATTCAGGCACGCTGGGAGGAGATCGGCAAGGTCCCGCGCGGCGACTTCAAGCGCATCGAGAACGAGCTCGGCGAGGTCGAGGACGCCGTCCGGGAGGCCGACTCCGGCGGTCGCATCAAGGCCGCTTCGCAGACCGAGGTCCGCTCCAACGCCATGACCGCTCAGGCGGAGGAGAAGCTGGCGGATCTGCAGGCCAAGAAGGAGGCCGCCGAGTCCGCCGGCGACACCGCCAAGGCCAAGAAGCTGGACAAGGAGATCGAGAGCGCGCAGTCGATGCTCGAGATGATCCGCCGCTCCGCCGCCTCGCTGTGAGCTGACCGCCTCTGCCGCGCCGGCTGAGGCGCCCCGCCCGATGGCCCCGATCCGTCCCAGGATCGGGGCCATCGGCATGTTCGGAAGGCTCTGCGGTCGAACGCGCCCGCTTCTGCCCTGAAGCCATCCACAGGCGGAGGAGCATCCGCTCGGTGGGCCGCGATCCGGTGTGGACTGTCCGGCATGACGCATCCCCTGCTCGACCCGCGGTACGCCCACGCTGCGACCGCGCTGCCGCCGGCGGCCGCAGGACCGGGCGGCGGCATTCTGCCCCTCCCCGACGATGAGGCACCGCGCTGGGCAGAGCTCTCCGCTCTGGAGCGCTCGGCCCTGCAGCGTGACGACCTGGCGGTCCCGCTGCTGGGCGGGATCTGCAGCCCGCGTCTGCTTCCGGTGACCCGTGCCGACCGTGCCCGGGCGATCCGTGCCGTCGTGCCGGAGGCAGTGCTGGAGCACGCGGTGCTGCACCGCACGACCGCCGCCTGGTTCCTGTCCTGCTGCCCGGCTCCGCAGCGTCTGCACCTGATGGTCCATCGTCAGCGGCGCACGACCACCCGCCCGGTCGATCCTCAGCTGGAGGGTCTCGCTTGGGAGGTCCGACAGCTGGTCCACGAGCCGCAGGACGTGGATCGGCTGCACGGTCTGCAGGTCACCACGCCGCTGCGCACCGCAGCGGATCTGGCCTGCTGGGAGGACCCGACTGCCGTGCCCGCCCTGGAGCAGCTCCTGGAGGCCCCGCATCTGGGTGTGGAGCCGCAGGCGGTCACGGACCTGCTGCGGCAGCGGTCCCGGCTTCCGGATCGACGCAGGGGAATGGTCACGCTGCGCAGTGCCTGCCGGAGGCTCGGACTGGTCGTGCCGCGCTGAGCTGCCGAGGGACAGCAGATGCGCGGCACAGACCCCTCAGGCACGAGCTGCGAAAGCCGCGGCTCAGTGCTCAGGCCTCCGCGGTGGAGAGCCTGCGCTGGCCGGAGGTGCGATAGACGTCGTAGACGCCGTCGATGCGCCGGACCTGGTTGAGCACGTGGTTGAGGTAGCGGGCATCGCCCATCTCGAAGGCGAAGCGCGAGATCGCCACGCGCTGCGTGGAGGTCGCGACGTTGGCCGAGAGGATGTTGACGTGGTTCTCGGAGAGCACCCGGGTGACATCGGAGAGCAGCGAGTTGCGGTCCAGCGCCTCGACCTGGATCTCGACCAGGAACACCGAGGCCTGGGTGGGGGCCCAGTGGACCTTGACCAGGCGCTCTGGCTCCTTCTGCGCGGCGATGTTCGAGCAGTCGGCCCGGTGCACCGAGATGCCCTGCCCGCGGGTCACGAAGCCGACGATCTCGTCCGGGGGCACCGGCGTGCAGCAGCGGGCGAGCTTCACGTAGACGTCGCTGGCGCCGTCCACGGCCACGCCGGAGTCGACCACGCGGGAGCGCACCGGCTGGATGGGCGTGGAGGTGTCGTCGATCTCCTCGGCCGAGCCCTCCTCGCCGCCGGCCGATTCCACCAGCAGGTCCACGACCTGCCGCGCCGTGACCGAGTCGGTGCCGATGGCCTCGTAGAGCTCGGCGATGTCCGACTTGTTCAGCGTGTGCGCCGCTGAGACCAGAGCCTCCTGCGTGACCGTGCGCTGCAGCGGCAGGTGGTGCTTGCGCAGCGCACGGGTCAGCGACTCCTGGCCGCGTTCGATGGCCTCCTCGCGGCGCTCCTTGGAGAACCACTGCTTGATCTTGGACCGGGCCCGCGGCGAGGAGACGAACTTCAGCCAGTCCTGCGACGGCCCGGCCGCCTCCGACTTGGAGGTCAGCACCTCGACCCAGTCGCCGTGCTGCAGCTCGGAGGACAGGGCCACGAGCTTTCCGTTGACCCGCGCGCCGATGGTCTTGTCGCCGACCTCCGTGTGCACGGCGTAGGCGAAGTCCACCGGGGTGGAGCCCACGGGCAGCGCCATGACATCGCCCTTGGGCGTGAAGACGAAGACCTCCTTGGTGTCGATCTGGTAGCGCAGCGAGTCCAGGAACTCGGTCGAGTCCCGCGTCTCGTCCTGCCAGGACACCAGGGACTTCAGCCAGCCGATGTCATCGGCATCCGCCTTGGCCGCGGGGCCGTCGGCGGCGCCGGAGGCCTTGTACTTCCAGTGCGCGGCCACGCCGTACTCGGCGCGCTGGTGCATGTCGTGGGTGCGGATCTGGATCTCGACCGGGCGCCCGTTCGGTCCCAGCACCGTGGTGTGCAGCGACTGGTACATGTTGAACTTGGGCATGGCGATGTAGTCCTTGAACCGCCCCGGCAGGGGCCGCCACCGCGCATGCAGCGCACCGAGGGCCGCATAGCACTCGCGCACCGTGCCCACGAGCACGCGCACGGCCAGCAGGTCCTGGATCTCGTCGAAGTCCTTACCCCGCACGACCATCTTCTGGTAGATGGAGTAGTAGTGCTTGGGGCGCCCCGTGATCGTGGCCTCGATCTCGGCCTTGTCCAGGTCCTCGGCCACCAGGGAGCGGATCTGGGCCAGATTGCGCTCGCGCTGGGGCTGGCGCTCCCCCACCATCCGCACGATCTCCTCGTAGATCTTGGGATACAGCGCCGCGAAGGACAGATCCTCCAGCTCCCACTTGATCGTGTTCAGGCCCAGGCGGTGAGCCAGCGGAGCGAAGATCTCGAGGGTCTCGCGCGCCTTGCGCCCCGAGGACTCCTGGGACACGAAGCGCCACGTGCGGGCGTTGTGCAGCCGGTCGGCGAGCTTGATCAGCAGCACGCGGATGTCCTTGGCCATGGCCACGATCATCTTGCGCACGGTCTCGGCCTGCGCGTTCTCCCCGTACTGCACCTTGTCGAGCTTGGTCACGCCGTCGACGAGCGCCGCGACCTCCTCGCCGAACTCCTCGGTGAGGTCCTCGAGGGTGTAGTCGGTGTCCTCGACCGTGTCGTGCAGCAGCGCGGCGACCAGCACCGGGCCGGTCATGCCGAGCTCGGCCAGGATGGTCGTCACGGCCACCGGATGAGTGATGTACGGGTCGCCGCTCTTGCGCTTCTGCCCCTGGTGGCGCTCATCGGCCACGGAGAACGCGCGCTGCAGGACCGCCAGGTCCTCGTCGGGAGCGTTCTCGCGCACGGTGCGCAGCAGCGGCTCGATCAGCGGGGACGACGAGATCGAGGCCCCCGACAGGTACGACAGCGTGGAGCGGGTGCGCTCCGAGCGCCCCGGGAACACTGCGCGGCCGAAGACCGGGCGCGAGGCGGGCACGACCCAGTGCGTGCCCCCGGCGCTCGAGCCCGTGCGACGCCGCGCCGCACGCTCGGCCTCCTCGGCCTCGAGCTGGCGGGACCGGCGCTCGATGGCCTCGTCCGGGTCGTCGGCGGCGGAGTCGGCGGTCGCCTTCGAGGCCGCACCGAGAGTCTCCGAGGCTTCCGGGGCCGCCGCGGCGGAGGCGCTGTCGTGCGAGCGATCTGCGGAGGGCTGCGGCGAGGTCTCCGCCGAGGCGCCCTCCTGGGCGGGCTCGACGGCTTCGGCGGAGGGTTCGGGCGCGCGCGGAGGCCGCCCCCGGCCGTCGTCGATGACTCCCCTGCGGCCCTCGGTCATCTCCGCCTCCTGTTCTCGGTCCGGCCAGGTTCAGCGCCCGGCCCTTCCACGCGATCCCCGAAGTGGATCAATCCGGCAATTGTAGGACCACCGGGACATGCTCCAGACCACATCGGGCCGCATCCTCAGGCTGTGGAGCCCCCGGCGCGGGTCGCGGTCGCACCTGCGGTGACGCTGCCCGCGGCCTCGTCGTCGAGCGGCACCTCGGAGTCCTCGCCCGAAGCACCGGAGCGGCCGGCGGAGGCCTCGGCACCCTCGTCGATCCGGCGCACGGCCGGTTCGCGGGAGCGCAGCGCCGCATACAGCGGCGTGGCCACGAACAGCGTGGCCAGCGTGCCGTAGATGATGCCCACGAACTGCGACAGCGCCAGGTCCTTGAGCGTTCCGGCACCCAGCAGCGCGGCGCCGATGAACAGGATGGCGCCCACGGGCAACAGGCCCACGATCGAGGTGTTGATCGAGCGCACCAGCGTCTGGTTGGCCGCCAGGTTGATCTGCCCCAGGAACCCGCGCTGCCTGCGGGAGGCCGGCGCGGAGCCGTCGAGCAGGCCCTTGGTGTTCTCGCGGACCTTGTCGAAGACGACCACGGTGTCGTACAGCGAGTACGACAGCACGGTCAGGAAGCCGATGACGGCCGAGGGCGTGACCTCGAAGCCCACGAGCGAGTAGGTGCCCACGGTGAGTGCCACCGTGACGAACACGCCTGCCATCGAGGCCACGGACATCTTCCAGGTGCGGAAGTACAGGGCCATCACGACCGCGGTGAGCACCAGGAAGATCACCAGGCCGCGCAGCATCTGCTGCGAGATCCCCGCGCCCCAGGTGGGGCCCACGAAGTTCGAGGTGACGTTCTCGGCCGGGACGTCATAGGCCTGGGCCAGGGCGTCGCGGACCTCCAGGGTCTGCTCGTCGTCGAGCTGCTCGGTCTGGGCGCGCATGGTGCCCGGGGCGATGTTGGTGACCTCGCCCTCCTCGGTGGCACCGGTGTCCTGCAGCGCCTGCTGGCCGACCTGCGGATCGTCGTCGGCCACCGAGGAGATCGTGAACTCGGAGCCGCCGGTGAAGTCGATGCCCAGGTTGAAGCCGCCCTTGACCACGGGGATCAGCAGGCTGATGACCACGAGCGCGCCGGCGATGGCCAGCCACAGTCCGCGGCGGGGCACGAAGCCGAAGGAGCGACGACCGCTGTAGAGGTCGTTGCCGAAGTCTGAGAAGCGGGACATCAGGCGTCCTCCTCGTTCGTGCGTCGGTCGGAGGCCGGGCGGGTCGCTTCCGGGTCCTGCGGGGGCGGCGGGTCCGACGGCGATGACTCGCCTGCCGCGCGCCGGGCCCGACGGCGGCGCTCGGCCACGGTGAGACCGCGCTCGTCGCCCGGGGCCCCCGCGGTGCGGCGGGAGGGCCTGCCCACAGCAGCGCTCGAGCCGGTGCTCTGAGCCTCGGTCGCTGCCTCGCCGGGCCCGGGAGAGTCCTCTGTCACTGCAGCACTGTGGGCCGCGGAGCTCTCGGGGGCGCTGTCGTCGTCGGGCTCCGTCGAGGCCGCGTGCTCCGTGCGGGAGCTGAGCGGCGAGGACGCGCCCACGAGCTCCTGCTCGGCCGGGGCGGTCTGCACGGCGGACTCCTCCGCCACCGCACCGGCGGCCGGGTCCAGGTCGTCCGGGGTGCGGGTGCGACCGGCGCCGCGGTAGAACGGCACGGCGTCGAGGGTCTCGGGATCCAGCCCTGAGCCCTTGCGGCCCTGAGCGAAGAACCGGGTGCGCGAGAGCAGGACCATGACGGGATGGGTGAACAGGAACACGACCACCAGGTCGATCACCGCGGTCAGGCCCAGAGTGAACGCGAAGCCGCGCACGTTGCCCACGGCCACGAAGTAGAGCACCACCGAGGCGATCAGGTTCACGGACTTGGAGGCGATGACCGTCTGGCGGGCGCGCTTCCAGCCGTGATCGATGGCCGCTGGGATCGTGCGCCCGATGCGGATCTCATCGCGGATGCGCTCGAAGTAGACGATGAACGAGTCGGCGGCCATGCCGATCGACACGATCAGGCCGGCCACGCCCGCCATCGACAGGCGGTAGTTCATGCCCCAGCCCAGCAGCACGATGGCCAGCCAGGACGCCACGCCCAGCACCACGAGCGAAGCGATGGTCACCAGGCCCAGCAGGCGGTACTGGAACAGGCAGTAGACGGCCACCAGGACCAGGCCGATGAGCCCGGCGATGACGCCCCAGCGCAGCTGATCGGCGCCCATGGTGGCCGAGATCTGCTGCTCCGAGGAGATCTCGAAGCTCACGGGCAGCGAGCCGTAGCGCAGCTGCTCGGAGAGGAACTGCGCGTCCTCCTCCGTGAAGGAGCCGGTGATCTGCGCCTGGCCGTCGGGGATGACCGCGTCCATGGACGGTGCGGAGATGACCTCGCCGTCCAGCAGGATCGCGAACTGGCTGCGGGGGTCCCCGGGGCTGGTCTGACCGATCGAGTTCAGGCGCTCGGAGAGCTCCTTGAAGGTCTGGGTGCCTTCCTCGTTGAACTGGATGTTCACGGCGTACTGGCCGGTGGTCGTCCCGTTGGCACCCTGGGCCATGCCGTACGACGAGTCCGAGATATCGGTGCCCTCGAGCTCGATCGGGCCGAGGATGTACTTGCCGCCGCCGCTGGGGTCGCAGGCGACGATGGCCGCCTCCGGGTCCTGGGCGGCGCGCTGCTCGGGGGTCTGCGGCTGCGCGCAGTCCGTGGCCTCGTACTTGGCCATCAGATCGCCGTCGACCCAGTTGGGGTCCGACGAGTCAGTGGGCTCGCCGTCCGGCTCGACCTGCTCGTCCTCGGGGGTGCGCTCGTCCTCCGGAGTGGCCTCGGCGGGGCCGACCATCAGCACGGGTCGGAAGCTCATCTGCGCCGAGGTCTGGATCAGGTCCCGGGTCTCCTGATCGGGCGTGCCCGGCATGGACACGACGATGTTCTCGCCGCCCTGGGTGGAGACCTCGGCCTCCGAGACGCCGGAGCCGTCGACGCGCTGGCGGATGATCTCCACCGCCTGGTCGAGCTGCTCCTGGGATATCTCCTCGCCCTCCTGCTGACCGGTCAGCTCAGGGGTCAGGATCATCTGCGTGCCGCCCTCGAGGTCCAGCGCCAGGCGCGGCCCCCAGCCGGTGTGGCCCTGGCCTGCGCCCCAGCCCAGCACGCCGAGCATGGCGACCAGCAGCACGAACATGCCCACGAGCGAGCCTCGAGCAGTTCTCACCGCCCGGTGCAGCTCGGTGCCGCCGAGCTGACGACGCTGCGCCCGCTGGGCCGTCGTCTCCTGCTCGCTGCGGCGCGGCTTCTTCTTCCGGTCCCCCGACTCGCGGCCGGGGGTGCTCGCGGACGAGCGATCTTCTGGCGATGTCGACATCGGGGCGCAGATCCTTGCGGGGTTCGAGGGGGCTGTGAAGCGCGGCACACGTGGGCCGGGCGGGCGCGGGTGGACCCGAGGAGGCGGTCTCAGGTGCCGCAACACGCACGAGCGCCCCGGCCGAGGGGGCCGAGGCGCGGGTGCTGGCTGATCAGCGGGAGGAGTCGGCTCCCGGATCGCGGGGATCCGTGGGGTCGCCGGCGGGGGTCTCGTCAGCGGAGGCGTCCCCGGCTGCGGTGGAGCCTGCGGCATCCGTGCCGCCGGCAGCGGGGGTGTCACGCTCGACCACGTTGGTGAGGGTCTGCAGGTGCACGGTGACCTGGGTGCCCGGGGCGATCTCGATGACGGCCTTGACGGCATCCTCGTCCTTGGAGACCAGGCGGCCGTAGAGGCCGTAGCTCGTCATGACCTCCATGCCGGGCTCCATGGCGCGCTGCTGCGACTTCAGCTTCTCCTGCTGCTTCTTGCGGGTGCGGCTGGAGAACCAGAACATGCCGATGATCAGCAGCAGCATGAAGCCGAAGAGCAGCATGGAGGAGCCGCCGCCTCCAGCGGCTCCGGCGGCGGACAGCGATTCGGTGACGACGGGTGTCATGCAGACTCCTGATCCTGCGATGCGCTTCTGCGCATCGCGTGGTGGTCGGTGCCGCGACCGGGACTCCGCCCCTGGACAAGCACGTGGGGCAGCGCGGCGGCGGCGAGGATTCCCGTCCATGGTAGGGGACGAGGCCGCGCAGGGCCCGGTCAGCGGGCTCCCAGGCGCCGGGTCGCAGCCGGTCGCCGTCCGGAGGGCTACTGCTGCGGGGGGTCCTGGTCGCCGAGGGCCTGGCGCACCGCAGTGTCCCGGAAGGCTGCGTGCTCGGGCGGTACCAGTCCCAGGTGCTCCCAAGCCGCAGGCATGGCGATGCGTCCTCGCGGGGTCCGCGCCAGCAGGCCCTCGCGGACCAGGTACGGCTCGGCGACCTCCTCGACGGTCTCCGATTCCTCCCCCACGGCGATCGCCAGGGTGGACAGCCCCACCGGTCCGCCGCCGAAGTGGCGGACCAGCGCCTCGAGCACCGAGCGGTCCAGGCGGTCCAGGCCCCGCGAGTCGACCTCGTACATCTCCAGGGCGGCGGAGCAGGCGCGGGCGTCGATGCTGTCCACGCCGTGGACCAGCGCCCAGTCGCGCACGCGGCGCAGCAGGCGGTTGGCGATGCGCGGAGTGCCGCGGGAGCGGGTGGCGACCTCCTCGAAGCCCTCCGTGGACAGGCGCAGGTCCAGCAGCCCGGCGGAGCGGCGCAGCACGGAGACGAGCTCGTGGTCGCTGTAGAACTCGAGGTGCCCGGTGAAGCCGAAGCGATCGCGCAGCGGTCCCGGCAGCAGCCCGGCGCGCGTGGTGGCACCGACCAGGGTGAACGGAGGCAGGTCCAGCGGGATGGAGGTGGCCCCGGCGCCCTTGCCCACCACGATGTCGACCCGGAAGTCCTCCATGGCCATGTAGAGCATCTCCTCGGCGGGCCGGGACATGCGGTGGATCTCGTCGAGGAACAGGACCTCGCCCTCAGTCAGGGAGGACAGGATCGCGGCCAGGTCGCCGGAGTGCTGGATGGCAGGCCCGGAGGAGATGCGCAGCGGAGCGCCCATCTCCTGGGCGATGATCATGGCCAGCGTGGTCTTGCCCAGACCGGGAGGTCCGGACAGCAGCACGTGATCGGCGCTGCGGCCCCGCAGCCTGGAGGCCTCCAGGACCAGGGAGAGCTGCTGGCGCACACGCGGCTGACCCACGAAGTCCGCCAGGGACTCGGGGCGCAGGGCCGATTCGACGGCGCGCTCGTCCAGCTCCGGCTCCCCGCCCACCAGGCGCTCGGACCCGCTGTGCTGTGCGTCCATGCTCAGCGGCCCTCCCCCGTGCGAGTCGAGCCCCGGCCGGCGGCAGGAGCCGAGGCCCGGGCGCCGAGCCACGCGAGCACGGTGCGGAGGATCAGGGCGACGTCACCGGAGTCGGCGAGCTCCTCTCGACCGACCAGGGCGTCGTCGATGGCCGCCGAGGCGTCCTTCTCGTTCCAGCCCAGACCTGTGAGGGCCTCCGTGACCTGGGTGCGCCACAGCGGGATCTGCGCCGCCTGCGGGGCCGAGGCCGGTGCCGGATCGGCGGGAACGAGCTTGTCCGCGAGCTCGAGCACGATGCGCTTGGCGCCCTTGGGCCCGATCCCGGAGACGGTGGTGAACGGCTTGGGGTCGCCCTGGGCGATGGCCGTGCGGACCTCCTGCGTGCCCAGCGCGGCCAGCACTGCCAGTGCGGTGCGCGGACCGATGCCGGAGACGCCCAGCATGGTCTCGAAGATCTCCTTCTCCTCCGCGTCCGCGAAGCCGAACAGCAGCGGGGAGTCGTCCTTGCGCGCCACGAACGCGGTGGCCAGCCGGGCCTCGCGGCCCTCGTGCAGCCCGGAGAGAGTCTGCGGGGTGGCCTGCAGCTCGAGGCCCAGCCCCATGACGTCGACGACGGCCGTGCTCAGCCCCTTGTGCAGCACCTCGCCGCGCACGGACGCGATCATGGGAACACCCTCTCCTCGATGCGGGGAGCCGCCCGCGAATCGGGCAGCCATTCGAACATCAGTACGATGCCTCGCTCACCCTACCAAGCCGCGACGACCACACAGCGCAGGCCCTCGCCCGGGACGAGGGCCCGCACCCGAGGACGATGCGGTCCCTCAGCGGCCGCGCCGAGCCTTCTGCTCCGCGGCCTGCCAGGCGCGCTGAGCGGGTGTCAGGGCGGTGCCGCGCTCCTGGCTCGCGCGCTGCAGTCCCGTGCGGGCGCCCTGGTGCGTGGTCGTAGTGCCCGCCTGGGCGTCCAGGCCCGCGCCCACACCGGAGCGCCAGCCGTGGCAGACCGCGATCGCCAGGGCATCGGCGGCGTCGGCCGGACGCGGCAGCTGCTCGAGGCGGAGGATGCGCGCGATCATCTTGGTCACGGCGGCCTTCTCGGCCGAGCCGTCGCCGGTGACCGCGGCCTTGACCTCGGACGGGGTGTGCCAGGCGACGGGGACCCCGCGAGCGGCTGCGGCGGCGATCACCACGCCCGAGGCCTGGGCGGTGCCGACCACGGTGGGGGCGTTGTTCTGCGCGAACACGCGCTCGATCGCCATAGCATCCGGGGCGAAGCGCTCGAGCAGCTGATCGGCCGCCTGGGCGATGCGCAGGATCCGCTGCTCCAGGGGCTCGTCGGCGCCTGTGCCCTGGACCTCGTGGTGGACCCATTCGGCGCGGCGGTCGGCGCGCATGCGCACGATCCCGAACCCGCAGCGGGTCAGCCCGGGATCGACGCCCAGGATGACCTGCTCGGGGGCCTGCGCCCTGGCCGCGGAGCCCATGGCGGGACGTCGGGCGGGTGCCGGAGCCTGGCTCAGTCCTCGTCCTCGAGCTGGGCGGCGACCTCGGGGGTGATCTCCACGTTGGAGTAGACGTTCTGGACGTCGTCGAGCTCCTCGATCGCGTCGGCCAGGCGCAGGAACTTGCGCGCGGCGTCGGCGTCGAGCTCGACCTTCATGTTCGGGCGGAACTGGGGGTCGTCGTTGTTGTACTCCAGCTCCGCCTCGTCCAGAGCCGTGCGGATCTGGGGCAGGTCGGTGGCCTCGGAGATGACCTCGAAGACGTCCTGGTCCTCGATGACCTCCTCCGCCCCGGCGTCCAGCACGGCCATCATGACGTCGTCCTCGGTGACGCCGTCGGCCTTGGCGACCTCGGCCACGCCCTTGCGCTCGAACATGAAGGTGACCGAGCCCGGATCGGCCATAGTGCCGCCGTTGCGAGTCACGGCCACGCGGACCTCGGAGGCCGCGCGGTTCTTGTTGTCGGTCAGGCACTCGATGTACAGCGCCGACCCCTGGGGGCCGCGGGCCTCGTAGAAGATCTCCGAGTACTCGATGACCTCGCCGGTCAGGCCGGCGCCGCGCTTGATGGCGCGGTCGATGTTGTCGTTGGGCACCGAGTTCTTCTTGGCCTTGGACACGGCCAGATCCAGCGCCGGGTTGCCCGCGGTGTCGGCGCCGCCCTGGCGCGCGGCGACCTCGATGCCCTTGATGTACTTGGCGAAGGCCTTGGCGCGCTTGGCGTCGATGGCGGCCTTCTTGTGCTTGGTCGTGGCCCACTTGGAGTGACCGGACATGGCTTGCCTCCTGGTTCGTGTCGGTGCCGCAGCGCCGGGCTCCTCCCGGCGGCGGCTGGCAGCGCGTGCGTCGGGGGTGCCGGTCACGGCCGGAGGGGCCGTGCGGCGCACCACCGCGGCGCATGACGCTGCGCTGGGAAGTCTGCTGGTCGATTGTAGGCGACGGGTCCCGGGCTCAGCGCGGACGGGAGGCCGCGACCTCCCGCGCCTTCTCCGCCAGCAGATCGTTCAGCGGCTCGAGGGTCTCGTGCGCATAGCGTCGCCGCACCGCCGTGGCGATGAGGTGATCGGCCACCGCCGGGTTCTTGGGCAGCAGGGAGCCGTGCAGATAGGTGCCGATGACCTCGCGGGTCACCGCGCCCTCCGTGCCGTCCTGGCCGTCGTTGCCCGCACCGGAGATCACGCGACCGAACGGCTCCTGGCCCGCGCCCAGGTGGGTCAGCCCGGAGTGGTTCTCGTAGCCGATCACGGTGCCGAGATCGGGCGACTCGGTGACGATGTTGCCGATCAGCCGCTCCGGGCCCCCGACGGTCTCGAGGTCGAAGATCCCCACGCCGGTCAGCGTCTCACCGCCGATCGTGCGGAACCGGTGGCCGAAGAGCTGGTAGAGCCCGCAGATCGCGAGCATGGGCGCGCCATCCTCCACCAGCTCCAGCAGCAGGGGCTTGATGCGCTGCAGGTCCTCCATGACGCGGAACTGCCCGGAGTCCTGGCCGCCGCCGCCCACGAAGATGTCGCCGTCGCCGGGGAAGGAGTCGCCGGGGTTGTAGTCGGTGACGCGCACGCTGTAGCCGCGGCGCTCGAGACGGCGCTTGAGCGTCAGCGTGTTGCCCCAATCGCCGTAGATGTTCATGTCACGCGGATAGAGCTGCACGAGGTGGATCTCGCCCTGCCCGCCGAGCTCGGGCTCGGCTCCTGCGGCGGGGAGGTTGGGAGTCGCAGTGGTCATCGCGGTCCTCTCTCAGATCTCGGGCACGACGGCCACGGCGCGCAGCTCGCGGCGCAGCGTGAGCATGGACGTGTAGGTGCAGAAGACGCGCATCGGGCGTCCGTCGGCGGAGGCGATGAACTCCGTGAGCGCTCGGGCGATGTCCGGCTCGACGGCGCCGACCTGCACCTGGTCGTAGTCCAGGCGCAGAGCCATGTCCCAGGCCCGGGTGCCGGTGACCATGTCCACTCCCCCGCTGCGCAGGGACTCGAATTCGACGTCCCACAGCCAGGAGACGTCGCGGCCGTCGGCGTACTCGTCGTTGATGGAGATCATGGTCGCGTAGGACTCCGGTGCGGCGGAGGCCAGCGACAGGCGGAAGCCCGCGGGGTTCTTCACGAGCAGCAGCTGCAGCGGGGTGCCGTCGACCATGATCGTCTCGCCGCGCCCGAAGGCCGGGGTCACGCGCGACAGCTCGCCCAGCAGCGACGGCAGCGCCGCCGACAGGCCGCTGCGCTCCTGCGAGACGGTCAGGGCCAGTGCCAGGGCGGCCGCGGCGTTGTAGACGTTGTAGACGCCGTAGAGGTGGACCTCCGCCTTGGCGGGCTCACCGCGCACGGAGAACGTGACGTCTGTGGCCTCGAAGTCGTCGAGCTGCACGACGGCCTCCGGCTTGGCCTCCTGCGACGGCAACGGAGCCTCGGGGCCGTCGGCGCCGCGCATGTCGTCGTCCGACGGGAACATGGGCCGCAGCTTCTCCGACAGCCCGTACCAGTGCACCGCGGTCCCGGGGCGGACGTCATCGGCCAGAGAGGCAATGCGCGGGTCCTCGCGGTTGAGGACCACGGCCTCGGTGGTGGCCGCCGCGATCTGGGAGAGCATGCGGCGGGTGGTGTCGATCTCGCCGAAGCGGTCGAGCTGATCTCGCATGACGTTGAGCAGCAGTGCGAACCGGGGCTGGACGAGCTTCACGAAGTGGACCGCGTGGGCCTCGTCGAGCTCCAGCACGGCGATGTCCGCGTCCAGCCTGCCGGTCAGGGAGATCTCCTCCAGCAGGGAGGCCGCCACCCCGCGCACGAAGTTCGAGCCGGTGCGGTTGGTGAACACGCGCAGGCCCTGGGACTCGAGCAGCTGGACGGCCATCTTGGTGGTGGTCGTCTTGCCGTTGGTCCCGGAGATCACCACGACGCCCTGGGGCAGCCGGGCCAGCTGCTCGGCCACGAAGTCCGGGTGCAGCTTCTCCATCACCAGCCCGGGGAACGCCGAGCCTCCGCCGCGCAGCTTGGTGGCGGCGCGCACGCCCTGGCCGAGGAGCCTCACAAGTGGTCTGGACATGGCGGACATCCTAGTTCGTCGCCCTGACGACTCAGCGACGGCAGGGCCGGGGCTCGCCGCCAGGTTCAGTGCTCCCGTGCGAAGACCTTGCCGGGATTGAGGATCCCCTGCGGATCGAACACCGCGCGGATCTGCGCCTGGAGGTCCAGCTGATCCTCTCCGAGCTCATCTCCGAGCCAGCGCCGCTTGAGCAGGCCGATGCCATGCTCCCCCGACAGCGTGCCGCCCAGCTCCAGGGCGATCCGGAAGACCTCTCCGGCGGCCTCCCAGATCCGCTCGGGGACCTCGTCGTCGCCGACCAGGAAGATCGGGTGCAGGTTGCCGTCGCCGGCGTGGGTGGTCGTGGGGATGAGGATCCCGTGACGCAGCTCGATCTCGCGGATGCGCTCGAAGGCCTGGGCCAGCCGGTCGCGCGGCACGGCGATGTCCTCGACCAGGATCGAGCCGCCGCCGGCGAAGCCGCCCTCCTGGGCCATCCGCTGCGCACGCGCCTCCAGCGCCGGGAACGCGCTGCGTCGCAGACCGATGAGCTCATCGGCCTCCGCCTCGTCCTCGGCCGCGCGGACCTCGCCGCCGGCGGCCTCAAAGATCGCCGCGATCCTCCCGGCGACCTCGTCGGCTTCCCGCCCGTCGGTCTGGGCCAGCAGGAACGACGACCCCGCCGAGCCGATGCGCCGACCGCGCCGCTGCTCGACACACTCCACCGTGGGCCCGTCCATCAGCTCGAGCAGCGCAGGGGTGAGACCCTCCGCCGTGACAGCGGAGGCGGCCGCCGAGGCTGCGATGACGCTCGGGAAGCTCGCCGAGACCACGGGGCCCGGGCCGGTCACGACGGGACGCAGGGCCAGCGTGCACTCGACGATCACGCCCAGCGTGCCCTCCGAGCCGATCATCAGCGCGCAGAGGTCGTAGCCGGTCACGCCCTTCACGGTGCGGTGGCCCACCGAGATCAGACGGCCGTCGGCGAGCACGACCGTCAGCGCGAGCACCGCCTCGCGGGTGACGCCGTACTTGGCGCACAGCAGGCCGCCGGCGTTCATGGCGATGTTGCCGCCGACCGTGGAGATGTCCTTGCTCGAGGGGTCCGGGGCCCACCACAGTCCGTGCTCGGCCAGTCGGGCGTTCAGCGCGCCGTTGAGGATCCCCGGCCCGACGACGGCCAGGCGATTCGGCACCGAGATCTCGTGCACCTGATCCAGGTCCTGCGTGGACAGCACGAGCTCGCCGGGACCGGCGCACGCCCCGCCCGCCAGGCCGGTGCCCGCGCCGCGGGTGACCACCGGGATGCCGTGCTCGGAGGCGGTGCGGCACACGAGCTGGACGTCCTCGATGCTTCCGGCGCGGATCAGCGCCAGCGGGGCGCCCGGGCTGCGGTGCCCCGAGCGGTCCTCCCGCAGCGGCTCGAGCTCAGCGGGGTCGGTGCTCAGCCGCGCCCCCAGCTGCGCCTTCAGGTGCTTGAGCGCAGTCGTGGTGCCGTGATTCGCGGACATCGGACGTCTCCTCGGGTCGTGGGCCGCAGCGGGCAGCAGGAGCGGTCCTGTCGCGATGCGGTGTGACACGAGCCTAGGCACACCCGGGCGGCGCATGGGCGAGAGTTGGATGCGTCAGGCGGTCATGCCAGCGGCGGCGGGGCCTGAAGACTCAGGTGCCATGACACGCCACGACACCTAGGCTGATCTGCGTGCTCACCGCAGATGCCTCCCTCACCGGAATGCCCCAGAGGATCACCGTGGCCGGCGGCAGCGGGACCGGAAAGACCACGCTCTGCAACCGGATCGCAGAGCTGATGGGATACCCGCGGGTGGAGATCGACAGCCTGCACCACGGTCCCAAGTGGACACGCCGCGAGTCGTTCGTCGCCGACGTCGAGCGGTACACCTCCGGACCCCAGTGGGTCATCGAGCTGCAATACCGCGAGGTCCGGCCCCTGCTCCTGGAGCGCGCCGACACCCTGCTCTGGCTGGACTACCCGACCTCGGTGCAGATGACTCGGCTGATGCGCCGCACCCTGCGCCGACGCCTGCTGCGGCAGGAGCTGTGGAACGGGAACCAGGAGCCCCCGCTGCGTACCTTCTTCACCGATGAGGAGCACATCATGCGGTGGGGCTGGCGAACCAGGAACGAGCTCAAGCCGATCATTCCCACCGTGGAAGACCATTTCCCGTCATTGACCACTGTGCGTCTGGGCCATCCTCGAGAAGCCGGACAGTGGCTCAGAGCCCTGGCCGAGGCGCACCAGACGATGAAGGAGCATCCGGCGAGGCGCGGTTCCTGCATCGACGACCGGTGCATGCAGCATGAAGTGAGTCCGCCCTCGGCTGGGCCTGGACAGAGGATGCGCCCGTGAGGTTTACTGAAGGCAGCTCCCCTCCTGCGGGTGGGTGAGAAGTAGAGGCCAGGATCCCCGCGCTGACGGGACCTGGCCTTCGCGCTGCCTATTGTCTACTGCAGCACGATGCGAATGATCTGGACGGCTCCCTGAAATTGGTCGAGCCATCTCCTGTCGCCCGTCTCGGCATCACCGACCGCGCCCAAGACCTGATCGGGGACCCACAGCATCGGCTCGATCGAGGGCAGCTCGATCTCCACCCTGATGCCCGCAGGGATCGCTCTCTGGCCACGCAGACGAAGAATCAGGTCCATGTCGCGTCTGTTGAGCGACGGAGTCCTCGACTCCAGGTGCACGAGGCTGACATGGCGCTGACCTAGTTCCCAGAGCAGACACTTGAGGCACTCCGCTCTCGCCCGCTCCTGCTTACGCAGGTTCAGCGCAGTCGCCACGACCACGAGATGCTCGCCTTCGGCAGAGGCCACCACTGCTGTGACTTCAGTCTTCTTCCGTGGGCTCAGCTCATGCCAGTGGAGCTTCGGAGCTCCTTTCGGGAGGACGGTCCGCAGCTGGTGTCTCGTCCCGGAGCAGCGAGCCGGCTCGGAGACGACTGCACCGAGCAGATACATGGGATCAGGCACAGCGTGCTGTCGCATGCTCTCGTCCACCCAGGCGTGAAGCTCGGGATGGTCCGACTCGTGCATTCGGGGCTCCTCTCACTCCCACGACGCTGTGGCGAAAAGGCCCAGCTCGAGGGTGGCTCCAGCAGACACGAGAGGTCAGACGACACAAGGGGAACGGATCTCGGGCCACCGCAGAGCACTGGTTCTGTGGCTCAGCTGCTCCCGACTGTGTCGTCAGCCGAGGCTGCACGTCGCCGGATCATCAGGAACGCAGCCAGCGCGATGGACGCGCACACGGCCATCGTGAACGCCATCGGGCGGGCGTCGGTCTCGCCGGCCATGCCCACGATCGGGGAGACGAGCGCGCCCATTCCGAACTGCAGCGCCCCCATCAGCGCCGAGCCGGTGCCGGAAGTCTCGGGCACCGCCTGCATGGTCACCGCCGAGGCATTGCCCAGGATGAAGCCCATGGCGGTCGTGGCGCAGAACAGCAGCGCAAGGGTGGGCACGGCGGGCACCCCGATCAGCACGACGACGACCAGCGCCACCGCGACCGCCGTGAGCGCGATCAGCGCCGTGCCCAGGGTGCGCTGCACGGGCACCCGCCCGGCCAGCCGGATCGAGATCAGGCTGCCGGAGGTCATGCCCAGCGCGTTGAGGCCGAACAGCAGCGAGTACGCCATCGTGGGCAGCCCCAGGATGGACTGGATGACGAACGGCGAGGCCGAGACATAGGCGAACAGCGTGGCGAAGGACATGGCCGAGACGACCACGCCGCCCGCGTAGACCGGCGTGCGCAGCACCGCGTCGATGGTGGATGCCATGCGCCGCAGACCGCCCTCCTGGCGCCGCGCGTCGGGCAGGGACTCCGGGACGACGGTCAGGATGCCGACGACCATGACGGTCACGATCGCGGTGATCACCCAGAAGATGCCTCGCCAGTCAGCGACCTGCAGGATGGCCCCGCCCGCCATGGGCGCGATCACCGGCATCACACCGCCGATGATCATCATGATGTTCATCAGCCGCACGGTCGTGGCCCCGCGCGTGATGTCCGTGATGATCGCCCGGGCGATCACGACGCCGGCGGCACCGCTGAAGCCCTGCACGAACCTGGCGATGACCAGCACCTCGATGCTCGGCGCCAGCGCGCAGACGATGCCGGCCAGCAGGCACACGACCGTGCCGATCAGCAGCGGACCGCGCCGCCCCAGGGCGTCGGACAGCGGGCCGATGACGAGCTGGCCCAGCCCCAGCCCGATCATGAACGTGGTCAGCGTGAGCTGCACGGCCGAGCCCGTGGTGGCCAGCTCCCGCGTCATCTCCGGGAACGACGGCAGGTAGACGTCGGTGGCCAGCGGCGAGACCGCCGACAGCAGCGCCAGCGTCAGGATCAGCGCGACGGCCGAGCGCTGCCCCTGCGCGGGCGAGGCCGGGGTGATCAATTCTCCTCGGACGACCCGGTGGGCCCCTGAGCAGCCGATTCCGCCGCCGAATCCGGCTCCGGCCAGTGCTCCCGGATGTCGGTCCAGGTCCCGCCCAGCGTGTCCATGATCGCCTTGGTGTGCGCGGTCACGGGCAGGAAGTTGGAGTCCCCGATCCACCGCGGCACCACATGCATGTGCAGGTGATCCGACAGCGAACCGCCGGCGGCCTGGCCCAGGTTCAGCCCCGTGTTGAAGGCGTTCGGGTGCGAGGCCTCGCTCACTGCCACGACAGCGTCGCGGGTCAGGCGCATGAGCTCGGTGAGCTCCTGGTCTGTCAGCTCCGTCAGATCCGCCACGTGGCGGTACGGGCACACCAGCAGGTGGCCCGGGTTGTAGGGGAACACGTTGAGGATCACGAAGCAGTGCTCGCCGCGGAAGACGATCAGGGATTCGTTGTCCCGGCGCTCGGGGCCCGTGCAGAACGGGCAGCCCGGCACCGTCTCGACCGAGGTGTCCTCGCCGCGCACATAGGCCAGGCGGTGCGGGGTCCACAGGCGCTGGAACGAATCCGGCACCCCGGGGATCTCGAAATCGTCCTGGCGCACCCAGTGGTGCTGGCCCACGCGCGCGCCCGGCTCCCCCGTGCTCATGACTGCGCGCCCTGCGACCCCGGCGCATCGGCGTCCACGCCGGGGGCCTGCCCGACCGTCTCATCGCCTGCGGCGGCCGAGGGGACGGGGTCGTCGTTCACGCGGTTGCTCACGTGCGCGGCGATCCGGGCGACGGCCTCCTCGACCGGCACGCCGTTCTCCTGCGAGCCGTCACGGAAGCGGAAGGACACTGCACCGGCCTCGGCGTCGTCGCCGCCTGCGATCAGCACGAACGGCACCTTGTCCTTGGACGCGGTGCGGATCTTCTTGGGGAACCGGTCCGAGGATGAGTCCAGCTCGGCGCGCACCCCGGCGGTGCGCAGCTTTGCCACGACATCGCCCAGGTAGTCGTCGAAGGCCTCAGCCACCGGGATGGCACGGACCTGCTCGGGCGCCAGCCACGCCGGGAAGGCGCCTGCGTAGTGCTCGGTCAGCACGCCGAAGAAGCGCTCGATCGAGCCGAACAGCGCGCGGTGGATCATGACGGGGCGCTGACGGGAGCCGTCGGCGGCCGCGTACTCGAGGTCGAAACGCTCGGGCATGAAGAAGTCCAGCTGGATCGTGGACATCTGCCAGGTGCGCCCGATGGCGTCGCGAGCCTGGACCGAGATCTTGGGGCCGTAGAACGCAGCGCCCTCCGGATCCGGCACGAGCTCCAGGCCCGAGGCGGTGGCGACCTCCTCCAGCGTGGCGGTGGCCTCCTCCCAGGCGGCGTCGTCGCCGATCGACTTCTCCGGGTCCCGCGTGGACAGCTCGAGGTAGAACTCATCGAGGCCGTAGGCCTTCAGCAGGTCCAGCACGAAGTCCAGCGTGGTGGCGATCTCATCGCGCATCTGCTCGCGCGTGCAGTAGATGTGGGCGTCGTCCTGCGTGAAGCCGCGGGCGCGGGTCAGGCCGTGGATCACGCCGGACTTCTCGTTGCGGTACACCGTGCCGAACTCGAAGAGCCGCAGCGGCAGGTCGCGGTAGGAGCGGCCGCGCTGGCGGAAGATCAGGTTGTGCATCGGGCAGTTCATGGGCTTCAGGTAGTAGTCCTGGCCCTGCTTGGTGACGTTGCCCGCGGCGTCGCGCTCCTCGTCCATCTGCATGGGCGGGAACATGCCGTCCTTGTAGAAGCCCAGGTGCCCGGAGATCTCGTACAGCGTGGACTTGGTGATGTGCGGCGTGTTCACGAACGAGTAGCCGTGCTTGACGTGCTGCTCGCGCGAGAGATTCTCCATCTCCATGCGGATCAGACCGCCCTTGGGGTGGAACACGGCCAGGCCGGAGCCGATCTCGTCCGGGAAGGAGAACAGGTCCAGCTCGGAGCCCAGCTTGCGGTGATCGCGGCGCTCGGCCTCGGCGAGGCGATCCTTGTACGCCTTGAGCTCGTCCTTGGTGGGCCAGGCGGTGCCGTAGATGCGCTGCAGCTGCTTGTTCTTCTCCGAGCCGCGCCAGTAGGCGGCCGCCGAGCGCATCAGGGCGAAGCCGTTGCCGATCAGCTTGGTGTCCGGCAGGTGGGGCCCGCGGCACAGGTCCTTCCAGACGATCTCGCCGGACTTGCGGTCGACGTTGTCGTAGATGGTCAGCTCGCCGGCGGCAACCTCCTGCGAGGCGCCCTCCGTGGCGGCGACCTCCGCGCCGGAGCCGGGGCCCTGGGCCAGCCCGATCAGCTCGAGCTTGTAGGGCTCATCGGCCATCTCCGCGACGGCCTCATCGTGGGTCACGGAGCGCCGGCGGAAGCTCTGCGTGGAGTTCACGATCTTCTGCATGCGCTTCTCCAGCGCCTTGAGATCCTCCGGGGTGAAGGCCTCGTCGACGTCGAAGTCGAAGTAGAACCCGTCAGTGATGTACGGGCCGATGCCGAGCTTGGCCTCCTGCTTGAGCTCCTGCACCGCCTGGGCCATCACGTGGGCGGTCGAGTGGCGCAGGACCTCCAGGCCCTCCGGGTCCGAGATCAGCACGCGCTCGATCGACTGCCCGTCGGCCAGGGGGGTGGCAAGATCGCGCAGCGTGCCTTCGATCCGGGCGACGACGACCTCCCGCTGGCCCTGGTAGAGATCAGCGGCGGTGGTCCCGGTCGCGACCTGCTGCTGCTGTCCGTCCACGGTGACGGTGATCCCGCCGACGCTGGGATCCTGCGCGGAGGGGTTCTGGGACACGGACTCGCTCATGAGCTGCTGCAGCCTTTCGGTTCGAGGGACGCGGCCGTACAGGGGCCGCGCGACCAGGCCATGCTACCGGCGCGGTGCGACGCCGCAGCTCGCGGCAGCGGCCAGAGCAGCGGGCACAATGGGTGGGGTCCCGGACCTCCCGGTCGCCGCATGCCTCGAACGGAGTCCCCGCAGCCACATGACCAAGCCTCCCGCCCCGCAGGACGACCCCGACGATCCCCACGAGGACCGGCAGGCCCACGACTCCGCCGAGCCCGAGGTCGAGCCGCTGCGCTACGACCAGCCCGTCACCGGGCAGATCCCGCTGCTGCAGCGCCCCGCCCCCGAGGCGTCCAAGGACCTGTCGCCGCGGATCCTGAGCACCCGGTTCGTGCTGCTGTGGCTGGTCCAGTTCCTGGTGTCCATGCAGTTCTACCTCGTGACCACCATCTCGGCCGCCTACGCGATGGACCGCTTCTCGGCCGGTCAGGCCGAGGCCGGGCTGACGACGTCGTCGTTCACCGTCGGCGCGGTGATCGCCCGGCTGCTCACGGGCAAGTACATGGAGCTCATCGGACGGCGGCGCGTCCTGGTCACGGCCATGGTCCTGTTCACGCTGATCTCCACGGCCTATCTGCCGGACACCGGAATGGCGGGGCTGCTGGCCGTGCGCTTCGTCAACGGCATCGCCTTCGCCGCCGTGACCACGATCGCCCCGGCGGCGGTGCAGGGCGTCATCCCCGCCCGGCGCCGCGGCGAGGCCACGGGGTACTTCGGCCTGTCGACCACCCTGGCCACAGCTCTGGGCCCCGCCCTGGGCGTGTGGCTCTCGCGCTCGATTGGCTACGGGAGCCTCTTCGTGCTCGTCTCCGCGGTGGCGGGCCTGGCCCTGATCGTGGTGCTCGTGCTGCGCGTCCCCGAGGTCGAGCTCACTCAGGCCCAGCGCCGCTCGGCACGGCAGTGGCGGCTGTCGTCGATCATCGAGACGCGCGCCCTCCCCATATCCGGGCTCATGGTCTTCGCGGGCATGGCCTACTCCACGATCCTGACCTACCTCAACGCCTACGCCGTCGAGCTGGATCTGGTGAGCTCGGCCGCGGCCTTCTTCGTCGTGTACGCGATCGCCATCGTCCTCACGCGCCCGTACCTGGGCAGGCGGCAGGACCGGCGCGGCGACAACAGCGTGATCCCTCCGGCGCTGGTGCTGTTCTCGGCGACCCTGGTCATGCTGGCCTTCGCGAGCTCCGGATGGATGCTGCTGGCGGCCGGGGCCATGCTGGGCTGCTCCTTCGGCGCGATCATCACCGCGGCCCAGGCGGCGGCCGTCAAGGTCGCCCCAATCGCTCGCGTGGGACTGACAACGGCGACCTTCTTCCTGTGCATGGACCTCGGCGCGACCGTCGGGCCCGCTGTCCTCGGCTCTGTGATGCCCGCTCTCGGCTACCGCGGGATGTACCTGTGCGCAGCCGGTGTGCTGCTGGTCGCCGTCGGGTACTACTGGCTCGTCCACGGTCGCGGCGCAGGTCGGACCCCGTCGCCGCCCACGGGGCAGATCCCCGTGGCCTGAGCGCCCGGGACCACGAGAAACCCCGGGCAACCCTGAGGGCTCCTCTTGCTCAGTGAGCTTAGGGTGAAGGCTCTTCCCGATGTCTTCCCGCAGAGGAGCTCACCCCCATGAGCAGCGCCCGACTCCCCCGATCCGTCTTCCTGAGCGGCGCCGCCGCGGCGGTGCTGAGCCTGGCCGCCTGCGGCTCGCAGGACGACGACGGCCAGGGCGACTCCGAGGCCACGGGCGGCAGCGCGTCGTCGACGCCGGAGCCGGTCGAGCTGCCCGGCGGCGGCACCGAGGTCTTCCCCGGCCGGCGCATGACCGCCCTCTACGGCTCCCCGGGCGTCCCAGGGCTGGGCTGTCTGGGCGAGCAGGACGTCGACGCGTCCATCACACGCGTGCAGGAGCTGGCCAAGGAGTACGAGCCGTTCTCCGAGGAACCGGTCATCCCGGCCTTCGAGATCATCACCACCGTGGCCTCCGCCGAGGCCGGCCCCGACGGCGACTACTCCAACGAGCTGGATCCGAAGTCCCTGAAGCCGTGGATCGATGCCGCAGGCGAGGCCGGCATCTACTGCGTGCTGGATCTGCAGCCCGGCTCCACGGACTTCCTGACCCAGGCCAAGCGCTACGAGGATTTACTGCGGCAGCCGCATGTGGGCCTGGCGCTGGATCCCGAGTGGCGGCTGCAGCCCGGTGCTCGGCACATGGTGCAGGTCGGCTCGGTGGGCGCCGCCGAGGTCAACGAGGTCGCCCAGTGGCTGGCGGGCATCGTGCGGGGGGAAGACCTGCCGCAGAAGGTGCTGATCCTGCATCAGTTCTCCGTCACCATGCTCCCGGACCGCGCGAGCATCGATGCCACCGTGCCGGAGCTGGCCATGGTCATCCACGCCGACGGCCACGGCACCCGCGATCTGAAGCTGAGCACCTGGGAGACGCTGAAGACGGATCTGCCCCAGGGCATGCGCATGGCGTGGAAGAACTTCTACGACGAGGACACCCCCACCTGGACGCCCGAGCAGACCTACGACATCGAGCCGAAGCCGTGGTTCGTGTCGTATCAGTGAGGGCGTCGAGCCTGCCAGACGCCACTGTCAGGACAATACTGGCCTGCATCGGGCAGGAGAGCACGTCACTCCACGGCAGGCAGGATGCGACATCATCGGCCAGAGTGTCGTCTTGCGTCGGCGCGGACTCGGCGTGTTGCCCGCATCGCACCGACACTAGGTGTTGTGGGGCATGAGGTTCTTGTCACGGGTGCGTTGATGAGATGAGGAACGGGCTCCTCGGCACAGGATGGAAGTTCCTACACAAACATCCGCACGAAAGAGCCCGTTCATGACCCACGTTAACGCACCCCTGACACCGACCGGCCGGCTGCGCATGGTATTGCGCCACATCGAGGACGGGATCCCCAAGGCCCACGTGGCCGCCGAGTTCCGCGTCAGCCGGCCCACGGTGGCCACCTGGGTGGCCCGCTACCTCGCGGCCGGCGAGGCAGGTCTGGTTGACCGCCCCTCGATTCCGCGGCGCAGCCAGCAGCGCACCCCGGCAGTGGTCGTGAAACTGATCGAGTCCCTGCGCCGGGAGCGGAAGTGGTCGGCCCGGCGTATCCACCACCACCTGCTTGGCCTCGGCCACCAGTTGCACCTGCGCACCGTGGGCCGGTGGCTGCACCGACTCGGTATCTCCCGGCTGCGTGATCTGACCCCGGCCGGCGAGAACGCCCGCAGGACCCCGGCGCGGATCCGCGCTGCGTGGCCCGGGCATATGGTCCACCTGGATGTGAAGAAGGTCGGCAAAATCCCCGACGGTGGCGGCTGGCGGACCCACGGCCGCGGTAGCGCCCAGGCGTTGAAGTCCAAGCGCGGGCCGGGGGCGAGGGTCGGCTACACCTACCTGCACTCGGCCGTGGACGGCTTCTCCCGTCTGGCCTACACCGAAGCCCTCGACGACGAGAAAGCGGTGACCACGATCGGGTTCTTCGCCCGGGCCAGAACCTTCTTCGCCGCCCACGGGATCCACAGGATCCACCGGGTCGTGACGGATAACGGGGCCAACTACCGAGCCCGGGACTTCACCCGCACCGTGAAAGCCCTGGCCTCCCGCCACCAGCGGATCCGTGCCTACACGCCGCGGCACAACGGGAAGGTCGAACGCTACAACCGGCTACTGGTCGATGAGGTGCTCTACACCCGCACCTACACCAGCGAACACGCCCGACGGGCCGCGGTGGCGGTCTGGGTCAATCACTACAATTACCACCGACCCCATACCGCCTGCGGCGACCAGCCCCCGGCCTCGCGCACCCCGGACCGTGTCAACAACGTCACGCCCTCTTACAGCTAACGGGCATCCTCACCGGAATCGGCTCCTCCGCTCAGAATGCGGCCATGCAGACATGGCGCACCGGATTCGAATCCACGTACCCCAGCGCCAACGTGCAGTACCTTTCGGCGGGTTCCGGTGCGGGACGTTCCGCTCTCGTGGGAGGCGGCACAGACTTTGCCGGCTCGGATGCCTACTTGGACGCCGAGGAGCAAGCGGACGTCAGGAACGCCTGCGGCCCGGGAGGTGCCGTCAACGTTCCCGTGTACATTTCCCCCATCAGCATCGCGTTCAATCTGCCGGGGATCGAGGAACTGGACTTGGACGCGCCCACGATCGCCAAGATCTTCCGGAGCGAGATCACACGATGGAATGATCCGGCCATTATCGACCAGAATCCCGGTGTTGATCTCCCTGACGCCCCGATCACCCCTGTGGCCCGGGCCGATGATTCCGGCACCACGGAGAACTTCACGGACTATCTCGAAGCCACGGCTTCAGAGGTATGGACCGACGAGCACGGCGGGGGCTGGCCCAATTCCCTGCCCAGTGAGCGTGCGCAGGGAAATAACGGAGTGGTCACCGTGACGAACCAGACCGAAGGCGCCATCACGTACGCGGACGATTCCCTCGTAGGAGGCTCTCTGGGTAAAGCCAGGGTCAAGGTCAACACCGAGTACGTACCCGTCAACGCCCAGACCGCCGCCACGGCCGTGGGGGCGTCCTCCCGCGTGCAAGGTACCGGGGAGCATGACATCGCGCTGGACATCGACCGCACCCCCGACGTCAAAGGCGCCTACCCCGTGGTCTTGGTCTCCTACCACGTGTACTGCACCAGCTACGCGGATCCCGACACGTTGGAACTGGTCAAGACGTTCGGTCGCTACGTGGTCAGCCCGGAGGGGCAGCAACTGTCCGCCGAATCGGTCAAGAGCGCCCCCTTGCCGGAAAACCTCACTCGGGAAGCTCAGGCCGCGTTGGATTCCATCACGACCCGGTATTAGAGGCGGCCGCGGCCGACTTCGTGGCTCGGCCCTGGCTGGGGTTGCACGGTTCTTTTGGAATGAGCGCTTGCGCCCCGGCGTTGCGTGGATGATGAGCATTCCATTGTCCCTTCTCGACCGTTCCCGCATCCGCCAGGGAGAATCCGATGCCGGCGCCCTGCACCAGACGGTGGAGCGCGCCCGGCACGCGGAGGCCGCCGGTTATCACCGGTTCTGGGTCTCAGAGCATCACGGGGTCCCGGGGGTCGCCTCCGGCACGCCAGCGCTGCTCGCGCAGGCGGTTGCGGCGGCCACTCGCTCGATCCGGGTGGGTTCCGGCGGAGTCATGTTGCCCAATCACCGCCCTCTGGTGGTGGCCGAGGAGTTCGCCGTCCTCACCGCCCTGCACGGGCAACGGTTCGACCTTGGACTTGGGCGTTCCCTGGGGTTCACTGAGCCCGTGCGCAGGGCCCTGGGCACCATGTCCGCGCCACCGAAAGACTTCGCATCCGCCATTGAAGCCGTACGCGAATACCTGACCGGCAGGGCGGATATCACGATGCGCCCGGCCCACAACGGCCACATCCCGCTATTCGTGTTGGGGACCGGAAGTGGCTTGAAGATCGCGGCGCGCCTGGGTCTGCCGGCGGTGGTCGGTGGACCGTTGCTCACCGCCGGGCCGGAGGCCTTCGACGAGTACCGCTCCACCTTTTGCCCCAGCGAGCAACTGGACGAGCCGTACCTGATCGCTTCCACGGAGATCTTTGTTGCGGATTCTCCCTCCGAGGCGCGCGAACTCTCTCTGCCCGAAGCGTGGGCCATGTCCGAATCGCGCCTCACGGGAGCTTTTCCGCCGCTCGAGCCGACGACGTCGCTACCGGATTCCCTGACGCAACGGCAGCAACGCAACGTGGCCAAGGCATTGGCCCCCGTGATCGCGGGGACCGAGGACCAGGTTTTGAGCGCAATCAGTGAATTGCTCGTGCGTACCGGCGCGGACGAGATCATGAGCACCGCCTCGACCTTCGACACGACCGCGTTGTACACCTCTGATGCGCGGCTGGCCGCCGCCGTCGCCGCCACCTTGTGAGCGCCCAGACCTCACACCGGGACCTCCCAACGCAAGGACCGCAAGCGTGGAAGCGGGCGCCAAGGACGCAACCACGGCCACGGCCCCCGCTGTGTCACAGGCTCACGTTGGCCCGGAATCCCATCTTGGGGACCGTAAGGATCAGTTTGGGTTCCCCGGTGAGTTTTCGGATCCGGGATATGGCCATGTCGATGGCGTGGTCGCTGGGCGCCGCGGGCACTTCACGGCGGATGGACTGGCGAGTCACCAAGTCCCCTGCGGCCTGCATCACCACGCGTGTGATGTTGGCCAGGTGGGAGGGCAGTTCCACGCGGCGTTCCCCGCACAGCAGATGCGCGCCGCGCAGGGTGACCTGTCCGAACGGCGTGTGCGGCAGGTCCACGGTCTGTCTTTCCAGGTGGGTGGTCAGTGCCCGCACCAGGGACCCCATGCGGGGGCGGTCCGGGATCAGCGGTGTGATTCCCGCCCGCTGCAACGGCTCCGCGGTTACGTGCCCCACGGCCACGCTGAGCACACGGTGACGCAGTGCTTCGAGCAATGGCTCCATGGTCCCTTCCTTCTGGGCGCGTTCGAATAGCGCTTCCACCGCGGGGGCGGAGGTGAAGGTCACGGCGTTGACGTGTTCCTTGATGATTGCCAGCATCAGCTGGGAGACTGCGGCCACATCACGGGGCTGTTCCCATCGATAGGGCTGGACTACGGTCAGGCGCGCGCCGGCGCGTTCGAGGCGTTCCACGTGTGCGTGGTCCACGGCCCCGTGTTGTTGGAACACCACGTGTTTGTCGGCCACGCCGCGGCTCAGTGCCAGGTCCACCAGGGAGCTCGTAGAATCCTGCGATGCAACCCCCTGCTCCACGAGCCCGAGGCTCTTGATGGCCCCACGGGCCTTGGCTCCGCGCACGAGGATGTCAGCGCCCTCGAGCGCCGCACACAGTTGGGATCGTGTTCCACCGGCCTCCGCAGCCTCGAACCATCCGCGCACACCGTGCCCCGTGGTGACCAGCAGCACCCCCGGTTTGTCCTCGATCACCTGGGCGGAGGCCCGGTGCAGCGTCTCGTCGTTCTCGGTGGGCACGATGCGCATGGTAGGCGCCTTGAGCACGGTGGCGCCGCGCCGTTCGAAAGCCTCCGCCTGGTCCTCGGCCCGGCGTGAGGCGGTCACAGCGATCACGAAGCCGGTCAGGGAATCCGACGGAGCCACGAGCACCTTCTCGCTCGCCTTGACCGTCGACGACGCCGTCCCAGGTTCCTCCTGAATCCGACCATCGCGAATCCCCCGGCCCGGGATCCCGCCGTCCCGAATTTCGGCTGCGGGTTCCGCGGTGGGCCCGCGTGTGAGCGGAGACTTCAGTGGCTCAGACTCTTCTGAGCGCTCGTTTGAAACTCTCTCGATCAACCGCGCGAGGTCATCGCCCAGTTCGACCACGTGCCCCAGCACGACGATCGCAGGGGAGCTCACTCCCTCGTCGGATACCACACGCGCAATGGAGCGCGCTGCGGATGCAAAGACCCGCTGCCGCTGTGTGGAACCCTTTTCGACCACCGCGGCGGGCAATTCCGGATCCAGGCCGTGCTTCACCAGACCGGCCATGAGCTCGGGCAGGTGCGCCAACCCCATGAGCACCACCAGGGTGCCGCCCACCTTGACCAGGCCTTCCAGCTCGTCGGGAGCGGGCACCTCATGACCGGAGATCACGGTGAAGGAGCGGTTGATGCCGCGGCACGTGACCGGGATACCGGCAGCCGCGGGCACCGCGATACTCGAACTGATCCCGGAGACCACAGTGACCTCGATGCCCTCCCCCTGCAGGGTCCGCCGTTCCTCGGCGCCGCGTCCGAACACGAACGGGTCCCCGCCCTTGAAACGCACCACACACGCCCCGGCGCGGGCGAACTCCACCAGGGCCCGTTCAATCAAGTATTGGGGCATCTTGTGATGGCCGGGGTCCTTACCCACGTTCACCAGCAGGGCTCCCGGGCACAGTTGCTCGAGCACCGCGGTGGGTGCCAGTTTGTCGTAGAGCACCACGTCCGCCCGCATCAGGTGCTGCCGGGCCGCCTCCGTCATCAACTGCGGGTCACCGGGACCACCACCCACCAGGGCCACACCGGGCCTGCCCGAGCGCAGGGTCGAGAACGGTTTGCCGTGCCTCCTGCTCAAGGCACGCCACCGCTTGGTCTCCGCGGCGTCGTCGGCGGCGCACACCACGGCCGCGGCACCGGACGCTGCAGCGTCGGCGTCGAAGTCCGCGGCCTCCGCGCCCACGAAGGTGCAGGCTTCCAACGCGGTGCGCACCGATTCCCGGGCCGGGTCCGCTTTCACACCCAGCCGCCGGGCCACCCTAGCTGTTGTGGGGCATGAGGTTCTTGTCACCAACGGCGTGCTCAGATGAGGCGAGCGGGCTCTTCGCCGCAGGATGGAAGTTCCTACACGACCCATCCACGGAAAGACAGAGCCCGCTCATGCCCCACGCTAATGCACCACTGACCCCTACCGGGCGTCTGCGCATGGTCGAACGCCACCTGCACGACGGCATCCCGATCGCTCACGTGGCCGCCGAGTTCCGTGTCTCGCGCCCGACCGTCACGACCTGGGTGGCCCGCTATCGCGCCGAAGGGCGGCCGGGGTTGAAGGACCGCTCCAGTCGTCCGCACACGGCCACCAGCCAGCTCGATCCGCGGCTCATCGTCCGGATCGAAGAGCTGCGGCGGGAACGGAAGTGGCCAGCCCGGCGCATCCATCACCATCTGCGCGCCGAAGGCCATCAGCTGCATCTGCGCACCGTGGGCCGGTGGCTGCACCGACTCGGGATCTCCCGACTGCGCGACCTCACCCCGGCCGGGGAACAGCTGCGCCGAGCCCCACAGCGCATCCGTACGAGCAGGCCCGGGCAGATGGTGCACCTGGACGTGAAGAAGCTCGGGCGCATCCCCGATGGCGGGGGCTGGTGGGCCCATGGCCGCGGCAGCCAGGCGGCCCTGGCCTCCAAGCGCCAGGGCCGTGTCGGCTATACGTACCTGCACTCGGCAATCGATGCGCACACGCGCTTGGCCTACACCGAGGCCCTGCCCGATGAGCGTGCTGCCACCACGATCGGGTTCTTCTCCCGAGCCCGGGTGTTCTTCGCCGCGCACGGCATCCCCGACCTGGAGCGGGTGGTCACGGACAACGGGAACAACTACCGTGCCGCCGACTTCACCCGTACGGTGCAGGCCCTGGCGGGTCGGCATCAGCGGATCCTCCCGTACACGCCGCGGCATAACGGCAAGGTCGAGCGCTACAACCGGCTGATGGTCGATGAGGTCCTCTACGCGAGGGCCTATGACTCCGAGCAGGCCCGCCGGCAGGCCGTGCAGGTGTGGGTGAATCACTACAACTACCATCGCCCGCATACAGCCTGTGGTGATCAGCCCCCGGCCTCACGCACACCGGCTCGAGTCAACAACGTCATGCCCTCCTACACCTAGCCAGCGCATCCCCGCGGGCACACAGTTGCTCCGCGGTGCCCGCAACGCTCACCCTGGCACCGGCGCGGATCAGCCGGGCGACCTCCAGCGGCGCGGCCGGGCCGGTTCCCACGAGCAGGACCGGACAACCGTTCCAGTCGAAATCACTCATGCACCGATCCCGATGGTCGGCACGGAGATCATCCCGCGCTCACCGGCGGTCGCCGGACGCACCTGCCCGCGCTCGGGCACCTGCACGATGGTCTCGTCCGTTGCCTGCGGGTCATTGATGAACGGCGTGAAACGCGCCAGCTTCACCGGGTCGTTGAGGGTTTCGGCCCACTCATCGCGGTAGTCGGCCACTAGATCGCCCATGGCCGATTCCAGTTCGTCGCAGATCCCCAGCGAGTCCTCCAGGATTACCTCGCGGAGATGGTCCATGCCGCCCTCCAAGGACTCGACCCACGGTGCGGTGCGCTGCAGCCGCTCGGCGGAGCGGATGTAATACATGAAGAACCGGTCGATGACCTTGACCAGCATCCTGTCATCGACGTCGCTCACGAGCAGTTCCGCATGCCGGGGGGTGAACCCGCCGTTACCGCCCACGTAGACGTTCCAGCCCTTGTCCGTGGCGATCACCCCCACGTCCTTGCCGCGCGCCTCGGCGCACTCACGGGCGCACCCGGAGACGCCGATCTTGAGCTTGTGCGGGCTACGCAGTCCGCGGTATCGGTTCTCCAAATGCACGGCCATGCCCACGGAATCCTGCACGCCGTAGCGGCACCACGCCGAACCCACGCAGGACTTGACCGCGCGCAGCGACTTTCCGTAGGCCTGACCGGATTCCATGCCCGCGTCGATCAGCCGCTGCCAGATTTGCGGTAACTGCTCCAAGCGCGCGCCCAACAGGTCGATACGCTGAGCACCGGTGATCTTGGTGTAGAGGTTGAACTCCTTGGCCACCTGGGCGATCACCGCGAGCTTCTCGGGGGTGATTTCGCCCCCGGGGATGCGCGGGACCACTGAATACGTGCCGTCTTTCTGCATGTTGGCCAGAGCACGGTCGTTGGTGTCCTGCAGTCCGTCGCGGCCGCCGTCCAACACGTGCTCGTGGAAGGCGGTGGCCAGAATGTTGGCGACAACCGGCTTGCAGATGTCGCAACCGCGGCCTGTCCCGATTTTCTCGATGACTTGGGTGAAGCTCGTCAGGCGGGACAACCTGATGGCCTCGAACAGCTCGGGACGGGACAGTTCGAAGTGCTCGCACAGTCTTTTGGAAATTTCGAGACCGGCGCCTTCCATTTCCTTGGTCATGATCTTGCCGACCAGTCCCACACACGATCCGCACTGCGTCCCGGCCTTGGAACACTTCTTGACCGAGGCCAGGTCGTGGCAGCCCTGACCCACGGCCTGCTTGATCTCGTGCACGGTCACGTTGTTGCACGAACACGCCACCAGATCGTCGGGCATTTCCGCGTCGGGAACGTCGCCACCGCCGGAAAGATAGGCCTTGGGCGCTCCGGGCAGTTGGCGGCCCAGCAGCGCGCGCAGGCTCGCGTACGGTTCCGCGTCCCCCACGAACACCCCGCCCAGCAGGGTCCTGGCGTCGTCGGAAAGGACGAGTTTCTGGTAGACGCCCTCGACCGGGTCGGACATGACCACGTCCAGGGTCCCGCTCTTCCGGGACAGCGAGTCGCCGAAGGAGGCCACGTCCAGGCCGTGGAGCTTGAGCTTGGTGGCGTCGTCGATCTCGGTGAATTCGTCGTCACCGCCGGTCAACTGCGCGGCCACCACCTCGGCCATGGCGTTGGCCGGTGCCACGAGGCCCACGCACGTTCCGGCGAAGCTGGCTACCTCACCGATCGCCCAGATCCCGGGGGTCGCGGTGCGGCACGCGGTGTCGATGGGCACGCCACCGTTGGGCGCGGTCTCCAAACCGGCGTCGCGGGCCAGCTCGTCACGGGGCGTGATGCCAATGGCCCACACCACGAGGTCCGCCTCGATCAGATCCTCGCCCACCGCCACCCCGCCCACGGTGGACGGGTCCGCGGCGGCGGGCAGCACCGCGCTGGGGCGCTGTCCCAGGTGTAATTCGATCCCGCGCTGCTCGATGGCCCGGTTCAGGGTCCGCCCGCCGCCCTCGTCCAGTTGCGAGGACATCAGCCAGTCCCGCGAATGCACCAGATGGGTTTCGAACCCGTACTTGACCAACCCGCCGGCGGCCTCGAGACCCAGCAGTCCGCCGCCGATCACCACGGCCTGGGGCGGCTTCTCGGGGCCGCGGGCGCTACTGAGGGCCTCAACGTTGGCCCGCATCCGATCGACATCGTTCACGGTGCGGTAGACGTAGACTCCGGCCAGGTCATTGCCGGGCAACGGAGGCATGGTGGCGGCCGAACCGGTCGCGAGCACTAATTCGTCGTAGGCTAGTTCCGTCTCACCGTTGACGTGCACGCTCTTGCGCTCCGGGTCGATGCTGTTGACCCACGCATTGGTGACCAGGTGGGTCCGTTCGTTCCACATACCCACGTTGGTGAGGCTCAGATCGTGGTCCGGGTCCCAGTGCTTGGCCAAGTTGACGCGGTCGTAGGGAGCCACGCTTTCTTCTCCCAGGACGACGACGTCGCTGCGGTCGCCGCGCCCGCGCAGGGCCGTGACGAAGCGGTGTGCTGCGGGCCCCGCGCCGACCACCACGACCCTGCGTTCAGACACGGAGGTCGGGAGGTCCCGGATGTTGATGAGTTCGGGCATGGGGTTCTCCTAGGAGTTGGAACGTGTCTCCACGGTAGAAATCGAATGTCACCCGGCCGTTGTCACTTTCTTACGCCCGTGTAAATTGCGCCTGCGTCGGACCTAGAAATCCAGGCCGACCTGGATGATTCCGTCGACCACTCGAACGGGGTAGGTCTCCACGGACAGCTCGTCATTGGTCAGGCACTCACCGGTCTCCAGGTTGAAGACCGCCTTGAGCAGGGGCGAGGCAATGGTGGGGACGCCACCGGATTCGCCGACAATCCCGCGGGAGAGCACGGAGGCACCGGTGTCCGGGTCCACGTTGGAGCTCGCGTACAGCCGGTCGTTCCAGGTCCGGTACAGGGCGATGTGGCGGCCCTTGAGCAGGGCGGCCGCGCCGACGTCACGTTCCAGACGGTGTTCTTCGACCACGGGGGTCCAGGTGAGGGTTTCGACGGCGGTGGAGTGGGTCTCGCGAGTCAGAACGGTCATGGCGGTTCTCCTTGGCGACTGTGGTGCATACAAGTGGTCGGTGTGGCGGCTCAGGCTGCCATGGCTTGGGAGACCACGGATTCGAGTTTGTCCTTGCACCCGCCGCAACCGGTGCCGGCGCGGGAACATTTGGAGACCTCGGCCACGGTGGTGGCTCCGGCGGACACGGCCTGCTGAATGGGTGCCAGGGCCACCCCCGCACACCGGCAGATGATGGACTCCGGGGTCAGTTCCGGTGCGGTATCCGCGCCGCTCGGGGTGTCCGCGGCAAGCAACACGGAAGGGTCACCCGGGGCGGCACCGGATCGTTCGAACAGCATGGCCAGTTCGGCACCGGCCTCCGGCGCCCCCAGAGCCACGAATCCGAGGATGTTCCGATCGCGCGAGACCACCTTGAGGTAACGCCCGGTGCGTGGGTCCTCCCAGGTGGCCACGTCGACTCTCGGCTGCTCGAAGGCTCGAGCGTGCACCGAGCCCGCAGCGGTGAGGCTCACGGCCTGCGACTTCATGGTGATCAGTTGCGACACCTGTGAAGGAACGCGGTTGTGGGTGCCGTCCAGAATGTCCGCCAGGGCTTGCGCCTGCTGCCACCCCGGGCCGATCAGCCCGCTCGGGGCGGAATCCTGGTAGTCGATAGCCATACATTCTGGGCACACGGGATTGCTGCACAGCACCTCCGCGCAGTCACCGATCGCGTAGATGTTCGAGGTGCCGTGGACCCGCAACTGATGATCGACCAAAATCCCACGATGGGTCGGTAGCCGCACCTTCTTGGCCCACTCGGTACGGGGCTGCGCTCCGATGGCCGGAATCAACGCGCCGGCTTCTCGCACGGTTCCATCGTCCAAGACGACCCCCGTGAAGCGACCACCCTCACTGCGCACGCCGTTGATGCCCCCGGGGATCACCTGGATACCGGCCTGCCTCAGCACGTGGGCCAGCATTCGGCTGGCGTCAGGATCCAGCTGCCGCGGCATCAGGTCCTGCCCACGGTGGATCAAGCTCACCTGCACTCCGTGCTCGGCAAGGTTGAGCGCAAGCTCGATCCCCAGAATTCCACCGCCGAGGACCAGGACATCCTGGCCCGTCTCGACCACCTCGCGTAACCGCCGAGCGTCGGACATGTCCCGCAAGGGGTGCACTCCGGGTAGGGGGATGGAATCCAGGTGGCACGGATCCGTGTCCAGAACGTCCAATCCGGGGACCCGCGGCAGAACGGCGCGCGCTCCGGTGGCGAAGATCAGATCGTCAAAGGAGATCAACCGGTCATCAGTGGTGTGAAGGTACTGCCCGTCCAAGGAAATGTCGCTGAGCGTGGTACCCGTGAGGAACGTTACCCCCTCCGGGAAGTTGGTCTCATCGCACGCGAGGTCCAGGTCTTGCGGGGTGCTATGCCCGGTGACCAGGTTGGCCAGCAGGATGCGGTTGTAGGCACCTTCCGGCTCGCTCCCGATCACGCACACGTGCACCTGGCTCTGGGCAAGGGGTTCCTCGAGTTCTTCGATCAGGCGGGCGGCCACCGGGCCGAAACCGATGATGACTATGCGACGCACTGTTCCTCCTGGGACACCCACACGCGGGTGGCTTTGAATTCCGGCATCTTGGACAGCGGGTCCGTGGCCGAGGAGACCAAACGGTTCACACTGTTGGACCCTGCGAAGTGGAAGGGCATGAACAGGGTGTCGCGGCGGATCTGTCGGGACAGCCGAGCCCGGGCCTGCACGGTTCCCCGCTCGTTGTGCAAAGTGAGCAGCTGCCCCTCGACCACCCCGTAGAGGTGGGCGGTCTCCGGGTTGATCTCGACTCGCCCGTCAGGATCCGAGGCGAGCAGTTCCGGGACCCGTCGAGTTTGGGCACCCGACTGGTAGTGGCCCAGCAGGCGGCCTGTGATCAGGGTCAGCTCGGCCCCGTCGATGATCCGCTCGGCAATCGCCCGGGGGGACACGTCCGCCAGGGTGGCACGGCCGTCCGCGGTGGGGAACGAGTCCCGGAACAGGCGCGGTGTGCCCGCGCTGCCCGCCGGGTAGGGCCAATAGCACGCGCTCTCCTGGTCGAGCAGGTCGTAGCTGAGACCCGAGTAGTCCGCGCGGCCACCGGCCGAGGCTCGGGTGAGCTCCTCGAACATCTGCTCCGCCGTTCCGAAGAACATGGTGGAACCCAACCGGGTGCTCAGCTCGGCCAGCACGGCCAGCTCGTCGCGCGCGGCGCCGGGCAACGGCAGCGCCCTACGACGGCGGATGACCCGGCCCTCCAGGTTGGTCATGGTGCCTTCTTCCTCCGCCCACTGCGCCACCGGCAGGATCACGTGCGCCAGCTGAGCGGTCTCCGACAGCACGAAGTCACTGACCACCAGGAAATCCAGGTCGGCCAGTGCACGGGTCACCCGTGTGGCATTCGGGGCGGAGACCACGGGGTTGGAGCCGTGAATCATCAGTGTGCGCACCCCGTGGTCGGTGCCGCACGAGAGCAACAGTTGGGTGGCGTCAATCCCCGGACCGGGGATGTCCTGCTCATCGATGCCCCACACCGAGGCCACGTGCGCTCGGGCCTGCGGGTCGTTGATGGAACGGTAGCCGGGCAGCTGATCGCACTTCTGACCGTGTTCGCGCCCGCCCTGGCCGTTGCCCTGCCCGGTCACGGTGCCGTACCCGCCGGGTTCGCGGCCCGGCAGCCCCAGCAGCAAGGCCAGGTTGATGGCGAGGCTGGTGGTGTCCGAGCCATTGGTGTGCTGTTCCACGCCGCGCCCGGTCAGGACGAACGCGCCTCTGTCCTTGGCCGTGGCCAGCCCGCGGGCGACCGCCCGGATCTTGGCGGCGGGGACACCGGTGAGGCTCTGGACGTGTTCAGGCCAGTAGCGCTGGGCGGTGCGCTTGAGCCGGGCGAAACCATTGGTGCGGGAGGCCACGTAGGCGGCGTCGTAGAGGCCCTCGGCAATGACCACGTGGATCAGGCCCAGCAGTAGTTCCTGGTCGGTTCCGGGGGTCGGTGCCAGGTGGATCCCGCACTCGCGTTCCTCCGAGCGGGTCAGGTCCGCGGTGGCGGACTCGCGCGGGTCGATCACGAACAGCCCGCCGTGCTCCCGCGCGGAGGCCAGGTGCTGGACGAACGGGGGCATGGTGTCCGCCACATTGGAGCCGATCAGTAGCACGGCGTGCGCGCGGTCCAGATCGGTCAGTGGGAACGGTAGGCCGCGGTCCAAACCGAAGGCCCGGTTACCGGCGGCCGCCGCCGAAGACATGCAGAACCGGCCGTTGTAGTCGATCCGACTGGTTCGCAGCACCGCGCGGGCGAACTTGCCCAGTGCGTAGGCCTTCTCGTTGGTGAGCCCACCGGCTCCGAAGATCCCCACCGCGTCGCGGCCGTGCTCACGCTGGGTGCCCCGGATCGCCTCGGTGATCGCTGTCAGCGCGTGGTCCCACGTGGTGGGTTCCAGTCCGTGGGCCGTGCGGATCATCGGCTGGGTGATCCGATCCCCCAGGCCCAGGACCTTGGCCGCGGAGCTGCCCTTGCGGCACAGTCCGCCGCGGTTGGTCGGGAACTCGCGCCCGGTCACCGTCACGGGTTCGCTCGCGTCCGAGTTGGGGGTCAGTGTCATGGCGCACTGCAGGGCGCAGTACGGGCAATGGCTGGCCACCCCGTGGCTCGCGGGCGGTTCTTGGGTGATGAGGGATTCAGACACGACCGTCTCCGAACGTGGTGCCCTTGCGGGCGTAGACGCCCCACGTGATGGCCAGCAGCACCAGGTACCCGGCGGCAAAACCGATAAATGCGCCGTCGTACCCGCCCGTGTTCTCGTGGACGATGCGAAGTACCTGCGGGATCAGGAACCCGCCGTAGGCACCGATCGCGGAAATGATGCCCAACGACGACGCCGCGGCGCGCGTGGCTTTCTGGTCGTCGCCGTAGGCCAGCGAGAACGCGGTGGGGATCATCCGGTAGGTCGAACCGTTACCCATGCCGGAGGCGATAAAGAGGACCAGGAAGCCCAACAGGAACAGCCAGAAGTTACCCAGCCGCAGCAGCCCGATGATCGCCAGCGCCATGATGGCCATGACAGCGAACGCTGCGATCGTCGGGCGGGCACCGCCGAATTTGTCGGCCAGCTTCCCACCGTAGGGACGAGCCAGGGAACCGACCAGCGCGCCGAGGAACGCCAGGGACAGTGTGGCCGCGCCGATGGTGAAGGCGGAGAACTGCGGAAACGTGTCCGCGATGAGCTTGGGGAACACACTGGCGAAGCCCATGAACGACCCGAAAGTACCGATGTAGAGCACCGCGATGACCCACAACTGCCCATGTTTGAGGGCGGCCAGATACGAGCTGACGTCCGCGGTGGCGTGGGAGAGACTGTTCATGCAGTAGTACGCGCCAACCGCACCCAGCAGGATGAACGGAACCCAGAACCAGCCGGCCAGGCTGACCATAGGGCCACCGGTCAACAGCACACCACCGGCGGTGATGACAATCGGCACGGTGAACTGCGCGACGGCCGAGCCCAGGTTTCCGCCGGCCGCGTTCAGACCCAGCGCCCAGCCCTTCTCCTTGGCCGGGAAGTAGTAGGTGATGTTGGTCATCGACGAGGCAAAGTTGCCGCCACCGAAACCGGCGAGCGCGGCCACCGCCAGCAGCACACCGAACGGGGTGTCCGGGTTGCCCAGGCACATCCCCATGCCTACGACCGGCAGCAGGAGCAGCAGGGCGGAGATGACCGTCCACATGCGGCCACCGAAAATCGGAACCATGAACGTGTACGGGAAACGCATGGTGGCGCCCACGAGGCTGGGCACCGAGATCAGCCAGAACTGCTGCGAGGTGCTCAGCGAGAAACCGGCCGCGGGCATGGCCACCACGGCCACGGACCAAAGCTGCCACACCACGAAACCCAAGAACTCGACATAAATGGACCAGTTCAGGTTCCGGCGGGCAATGCCCCGGCCCTCACGATTCCACTGTGTCTCGTTCTCGGGGTTGTATCCGTCGATCCACCGGTTGGGCCGGTGCCGTAACGGTTCATCGACAGCGAGTGTGTCAAGGTCATCCAGCAGACCTTGTTGACGCGTATCCAGTGACATGCGTGGCTCCTTCGGTCGTCACCATTACGAAGAAACCTACGGGCAGGCTGTTTCACCCAGCCGACCAGGCCGGTTACAGAGGGGTAACAAATAATTCACTGCCCCCAGCGACCCTGTGAGAGCTTGTCCGCGCTCGAGATCCCCATGGCGGACTCACCTGCCGGAACCCTCAGTGGGGCGCTAGCCTGAGGAGCATGTCCTCCCCCGAGCAGATCCCCACCGAGATCCTCGAGCTTGCCCGTAACGCACGGCGGGTGACCGTGCTGACCGGCGCGGGGATGTCTGCCGAATCCGGTGTTCCGACCTTTCGCGATGCGCAGACCGGGTTGTGGGAACGTTTCGATCCCACGGAGCTGGCGACACCGGAGGCCTGGGAGGACGACCCCGCCCAGTGCTGGGCGTGGTACGCCTGGCGTGCATCCCTGGTGCGCGGCGCCCAGCCGCACCCCGGGCACTTGGCGATCGCCCAATGGCAGGCTTACCCCGACATGGACCTGCGGATTTCTACCCAGAACGTCGACGACCTGCACGAGCGGGCGGGGGCCACGGTTCTCGCCCACGTTCACGGAGACCTCTTTGCAGGCTCTTCACAGTTGAGGGTGTAGGAGTTGGGGCCTGAAGCCGCCGGTCTCGAGCAGACTGCGGGCGATGTAGTTGTTGTGGGTCATGAGGTTCTTAGTGCGGGTGCGTCGATGAGATGAGGAACGGGCTCCTCGGCACAGGATGGAAGTTCCTACACAAACATCCGCACGAAAGAGCCCGTTCATGACCCACGTTAACGCACCCCTGACACCGACCGGCCGGCTGCGCATGGTATTGCGCCACCTCGACGACGGGATCCCCAAAGCCCACGTGGCCGCCGAGTTCCGCGTCTCCCGACCAACCGTGGCGACCTGGGTGACCCGCTACCTCCAGCACGGTGAGGCCGGGCTGGTCGACCGCCCCTCGACCCCGCACGAGAGCCGTACGCGCACCCCGGCGGCGGTCGTGGAGCTCATCGAGACCCTCCGTCGGAAGCGCAAATGGTCGGCGAGGCGCATCCATCGTCACCTGATCGACCGCGCTGTGGCGATCAGTCTGCGCACCGTGGGCCGGTGGCTGCACCGGCTGGGGATTTCCCGCCTTCGGGATCTGACCCCTGAGGGCGAGAGCTCGCGCAGGACTCCAAGACGGATCCGCGCCGCCTGGCCCGGACAC
Source organism: Kocuria palustris (assembly GCF_016907795.1). Taxonomy (NCBI): domain Bacteria; kingdom Bacillati; phylum Actinomycetota; class Actinomycetes; order Micrococcales; family Micrococcaceae; genus Kocuria; species Kocuria palustris. The sequence goes on along the minus strand of NZ_JAFBCR010000001.1, from coordinate 34,278 downwards.
ATGATCCACCTCGACGTGAAGAAGGTCGGCAAGATCCCCGACGGCGGCGGCTGGCGCGCCCACGGCCGCGGATCCGACGCCGCGAAGGCGGCCAAGCGGGGGCCCGGGGCGAAGGTCGGCTACACCTACCTGCACTCGGCCGTGGACGGCTTCTCGCGCCTGGCCTACACCGAGGCCCTCGAGGACGAACGGGCGGTGACCACGATCGGGTTCTTCTGCCGGGCGAGGGCCTTCTTCGCCGCCCACGGCATCACCCGGCTGCACCGGGTCGTGACTGATAACGGCGCCAACTACAAGGCCCGCGACTTCACTCGCACCGTCGAGGCCCTCGCGAGCCGGCACCAGCGGATCCGCCCCTACACACCGCGCCACAACGGCAAGGTGGAGCGGTACAACCGCCTGCTCGCCGACGAGGTGCTCTACGCCCGCCCCTACACCAGCGAACACGCCCGACGGGATGCGATCGGGGTGTGGGTCAACCACTTCAATTACCATCGACCGCATACCGCCTGTGGCGATCAGCCCCCGGCCTCACACGTCCCGGCCCGAGCCAATAACGTCATGCCCTCTTACAACTAGGCTCACGGTGACTCCGTCACGAGCAGCGCCAGCAGGCCGTGAGCCTAGTCGCGGTGTCGGGCATAAAAGTAACCCCGGCGATGTGGCCAACGGCCAGTGATCGTTCCGGGGTCTTCGCGGAAGACTCTACCGCAGGAGAGAGCGATGTCAACGCCTCATCCACCCGCGCCACCGTCCCGTGAGTGGGACTACGGCGAGCTGCGCCGACTCCTGACCAACGAGCGGCTCTCCTCCTATTTCGCAGACACTGACGGCAGCAATCAGCGAGCGTTCGAGCTGTACGAGTGGAACATGTCTGCTTCTGCATCGGTGCTGGAGCTCACCTCGATGGTCGAAGTGATCATCAGGAATGCCATTGACGCCGCACTTGCGGAATGGGCGCAGAAGAAGCGCCCAGGAATCAGCTGGTTCGACCTGGCTCCTCTCGATGATCGCGCCAGTTTGGACGTTTCCAAGGCCCGCCAGCGGGCAACCCGCCACGGCAAAGACGCTGAGATCCACGGCAAAGTGATTGCCGAGCTCAGTCTCGGCTTCTGGCGCTTCCTCGTCGAGTCCAGATACTTGACCTCGCTCTGGGTTCCAGCGACACACAGGGCCTTCGAGAACGGCCCCAAGGATCTCTGGCAACGGCAGAGAGAGGTCGCCGGGCGGATGAAGAGCCTCACGTTCGCCCGTAATCGCGCAGCTCACCATGAGCCGATACACCGCAGAAATCTGCAGTGTGATCTGACGTCCGCCCTTGACCTGGCGAAGTGGGTCTCGGCAGATGCGGAAGCGTGGGTGAACGCGAAATCCACCTTGCGCCAACGCATCCCAGAACATCCTGGTCGGCGGAAGGCCTGATGACCGCCGCGGCATGCTGCAGCTGAGACCATGTCCAGCATGTCCCTCACCCTCACCGCCGAGTTCTCCGACGCCCTGGAGAAGCTGCATGCCGGCGTCCCCGTCTTCCTCACCGGCCGCGCCGGCACCGGCAAGTCCACGCTGATCCGCACGTTCCTGGAGAGCACGTCCCGCTCCGTGGTGGTGGCCGCACCCACGGGGATCGCCGCACTGAACGTGGGCGGGTACACCCTGCACCGACTGTTCTCCTTCCCGGCGGGCATCACCCCCGAGCAGGTGCGCTCCGGGGACTACCGGCCGGGTCGGTTCATGAAGACGCTGAAGGCCCTGGACACCCTGGTGATCGACGAGATCTCCATGGTTCGGGCCGATCTCTTCGACTGCCTGGTGCTGGCGCTCGAGCAGTTCGGACCCAAGCCGGGCACCCCGTACGGGGGCGTGCAGCTCGTGCTGGTCGGCGATCTGCACCAGCTTCCGCCGGTGGTGACCGAGCCGGAGCGCGAGCATTTCCAGACCTACTACGAGTCCCCCTTCTTCTTCTCGGGGCACCAGTACGCGGCGTCGTCGTTCGCGGTCGTGGAGCTGACCACGGTCTTCCGCCAGCTCAACGACACCCGCATGGTCGAGATCCTCAACGCCGTGCGCGACGGCGGCCTGCTCGAGGAGGCCCGCACCGAGCTCAACCGGCACACCGACCCCGAGTTCGAGCCGCCGCTGGACGAGTTCTGGCTGACCCTGGCCACGACCAACCGCATCGCCGGGGCGCGCAACCGACGGATGCTCGAACGGCTCCCGGCCCACTCCGCCTTCTCCACCGCACGGATCACCGGCGAGCTCGACGGCATGGAGCGTCCGGCCGAGGACGTGCTCGAGTACAAGGCCGGCGCCCAGATCATGCTGCTGACCAATGATCCGGCCGATCGCTGGGTCAACGGGACCCTGGCCAAGATCACCGAGACGCTGTTCGACGACGACGGCGAGCCCTACGTCGTCGTCGAGCTGCCCGACGGCTCGCGTGCCACCGTGGCGCGGCACCTGTGGGAGGTGACCCGGCCGTCGGTGGCGGGCGGGCAGCTCACGCACGAGGTCGTAGGCACCTTCTCCCAGCTGCCGTTCCGCCTGGCCTGGGCGATCACGATCCACAAGAGCCAGGGCCAGACCCTGGACCGCGTGGTGGTGGACCTGACCGGAGGCACCTTCGCCGACGGGCAGCTCTACGTGGCGCTGAGCCGCTGCCGCTCCCTCGACGGCATGGTCCTCACCCGCGACGTGCTGCCCAAGGACCTGCGCGTGGATCAGCGGGTCCGCCGCTTCCTGCGCTCCCAGGCACCGGCGCTGCAGACCCGCGGCAGCGTCTACCTCGGCGTGTGCTGGGTGGGCGATGAGGGCTCGCGCTGGAAGCCGCGCCCGATCGAGCTGGCCGTGGTCACCGACGACGGCCAGCAGGCCTCTACGCTCGTGAACCCCACCCGCGACCTGGGCTCCGCGCGCACCGACTACGGCATCACCGCCGCCGACGTGGAGCTGGCGCCCCTGCTCGAGCAGGCCTGGGCGGCGCTGGCTCCGCTGCTCAGCGAGCGGACCCCCATCGGGCTGCACGTGGATCAGGCGCTGAGCCGCATCGACTTCGAGCTCAAGCGCAACCAGCACGTGACCCGCATGCCGCTGGGCACCGAGCTCGACGACGGCTCCCTGACCTGGGAGGACCGCACGCGGCTGAGCGCCCCGACTGCGCTGGAGCGGGCACTGGCTGCCCGGGACATCGCCGCCCGGCGTGGCCTGACCGGCGAGGAGCCGTTCCCCGCGATCGACGACCGCCCCGGTTACCTGATGCCGCGCGGTGACGAGGGCGTCGAGCTGCTCGTGCACGCCCCCGGCCTGGATGCGTCGGACGAGGAACGTGCGGCGGCGCTGACCGAGGCGCTGCGGGCTGCCGCCGGGCGCGCCGCGCTGAGCCCCACGGCATACGGGATCCTGCAGGAGATCGAGGCTCAGCTCGGCACGCAGATCCTGGACGGCGACCAGGGCGCAGACGTCGACCTGTCCGACGTCCTCTCCCCCGGCGCGCGAGTCTGCTTCACGGGCACCGCCCACGGCGCCGACGGGCGCGAGCTCTCCCGCTACGACGTGGAGAGCCTGGCTGCCTCCCACGGGCTCGCCCCCGTCGCCAACGTCACCAAGACCCGGTGTGACGCCCTGGTGGTCGCCGAGCTCGGCACCCAGTCCGGCAAGGCGAAGAAGGCCGCGCAGTACGGCAAGCCGATCATCGCGTTCGACGACTTCCTGACCTGGGCCGACGGCACGTCCTCGCCCGCAGGCAGCACCCCTGCCGCTGCGTCTGCGCAGGTGCGCATCTCCGCCCTGTGAGCCCCGCGCACGCCTCAGGGGAATAGCTCACCCCTTCTGTGCGCTTTCGTGATTGTGGACACATCATCTACTTCGGGGCAAGCCGAGGGCGATCCCCTGCGCGTCATCGTCATCGGCGCCGGCCAGGCGGGACTCAGCGCGGCGGCGCACCTGCTGCGCAAGGGGCTGCAGCCGCGGCGGGAGTTCGTGGTGCTTGACGGCAACGACGGACCCGGAGGCGCCTGGAGGCATCGCTGGGACTCGCTGACCTTCGACGCCGCCCACGGCATCCACGACCTGCCTGGCTTCCCGCTGGGCGACCCCGATCCGACCGAGCCGGCCAGCCGCGTGGTCTCCCGCTACTACGCGGCGTACGAGCGCGAGCTCGGACTGCCCGTCGTGCGCCCGACTGCAGCGACCGCGGTGGAGCGCGACGACGACGGCCTGTTCCGCGTCACCGCCTCGGACGGCTCCGTGCGGCGAGCGCACGCGGTGATCAGCGCGACCGGCACCTGGAACCGACCGCACTGGCCCGCCTATCCCGGCATGCGGGAGTTCGCGGGACGGCAGCTGCACACCCGCGACTTCGCCTCCGCGGAGGAGTTCGCCGGCCAGCGTGTTCTGGTGGTGGGCGGAGGCACCTCGGCCCTGCAGTTCCTGCTGCAGCTCCAGGACGCCGGTGCGCACACGGTGTGGAGCACCCGTCGGGAGCCGGACTGGACGGATCGGTTCTTCGACAAGTCCTGGGGCGCGGACGTGGAGGCCTCGGTCTCCGCTCGCACGACGACGGGCCTGCCGCCGCTGTCGGTGGTCGCCGCGACGGGCCTGCCGCTCACGGAGCAGTACCGCCACGGCATCGACGACGGCACGCTGATCTCCCGGGGCCCCCTGCTGCGGCTCACGCAGACGGGTGCCGTGCTCGATGGCCCCAGGCCCGACGGTCGCGGGCTGCCTTCGCAGGGCACGATCGTCGACGCCCTGCTGGACCGGTCGGAGCGCCCCGCCGCCGCCCTGCCCGGTCACCCGTCCGAAGCGGATGGTTCGAGCGCGTGGGAGACCCCGGTGGATGCGGTGCTGTGGGCGACAGGCTTCCGCGCAGTGCTGGATCACCTGGCGCCGCTGCGGCTGCGTCAGCCCGGCGGCGGCGTGCAGATGGAGGAAGACGGCGTCTCGGTGGCCGGGGAGCCCGGGCTGTTCCTGGTGGGCTACGGCGCCTCGGCCTCCACCATCGGAGCCACGCGAGCCGGTCGTGCGGCGGCCCTCGGCGCGGTGCGCAGCACCGAGAGCCTCACTCGACCGTGAGCTGCATCCCCAGGTCGTTGACGCCGGTCTCGGAATCCCAGATGCCGTCATTGGCCAGGCGCACGCTGTAGGCCGGCTTGGTCAGATCCGCGGTGGTGGAGTCGCTGTCCGGATCCGGGACCTGCAGCCCCAGGGAGTAGGACCCCGTCTGGGCGGGTGCCTGGAACGGCACCGGAACATAGCCCTCCTCACCCGGGCGGATGCCATCCAGCTCCACGTCGGTCCGCGCGGTGTGCACGATCCGGCCGGAGTCGTCGGAGAAGGTCAGGACGATCTCCGCATGCCGCCCGGTGGCCGCGTAGCCGTCGTTGCGCAGCTGCAGCCAGAGCTGGCCGTCCTCCCCCGGCGCCAGCTCGCGCGGCGCGGAGGCGCTGGCCAGGGCATAGCGGTAGCCCAGTCGCTTCTGGATCTCGGCCAGGTCGTCCTCGCCCCAGGACTGCAGGACCTCCTGGTTGAAGTCGGCGTTGAGCACGGCCCAGCTGTAGCGCTGCAGCTCGGAGACCGCGGTCTCGGCGTCATCGGAGCGCCCGGGGTTCACCGCGCAGGTCTCCCCCGTCGTGGGCACGTTCTTCGCGACCTGCTCCAGATAGGCGCGGTCGTCATCGTTGACCAGGGTGCCCATGTCCGTGTCCGAGGCCAGGAAGCAGTCGTTGTGGATGCCCACCCGGTCCCTGCGGTCCTCGTGCACGAGCCGGCGATGGATCTCCGGGTAGCGGACCTGCAGCACGATCCGCGGGTCGATGCTCTCCTGCAGCGCATCCATGACGCGCTGGCGGTTCGCCCAGTCGTCGTCGGTGAGGTTCCACGGCTCGTCGACGCTGCTGGCGAAGTTGTCCGAGTAGTACCACTCGCCCCACTGCCCCACGAAGCCGGCCTGCAGCGAGTGGATCACGCCGCGGTGATCATTGAGCACCGGCACCAGCTGCTGGATGTGGGCGACGGTGCGATCCGGGGTGGCGTCGTCCGTTCCGTCCTCCGTGTAGGCGAAGCGCAGGATCGCCTTCATGCCTTCGTCGTTGAGCAGGTCGAGATCCGCGTCCAGGTCGTCCATGACCTTCTGCGGCAGCGCGTCCGACTCGCGGTATCCGTCAAGCAGCACGATCCGATAGACGACCGTGGTCTGGTCCTCGTCCTTCCAGCGGCGCAGCTGCCAGACGTCCAGGGGCGTGTGCCCGGAGCCGTCCTCGGCGTAGCGAGTCTGGGTGTAGTGCGACATCCCGCGCCCCGGGTTGGGGATCGGCTCGTCGGTGGACTCGTAGTGCTGGACCTGCTTGGACATGGGGCCCTGGGGAACTCCTGCGATCAGCGAGGCGACGACGACCACCACCGCTGCGGCGCCCAGAAGGCCATGACGATGCGTGGAACTCACCCCGACCCCGATTCGAGATGCCGGGAGGATCCCGGCGGACGAGACCAGCCTAGTGGTGCGTGCGGGATCATCCCGGACTCGCAGGGCCCGACCCCGTCACGGACAGGCCGGCGAAGCACTCGGTCCGACTAGCGTGAGCGACATGACCCAGAAGATGCCCGCCCGCGAATTCCTCGACGCCTGCTCCGTCGACCCCGCCGTCCTCGAGCTGCGCCCCGACTACCGGGGGCTGCTCATGGTCGTCGATGGTCTGAGCCCCGAGGTCACTGCCGGCGACGGCGGGCAGGCGGTCGAGGAGCTGATCTCCGCCGCCGAGAAGGGGCTGCCGCGGGTCAACGCGCTGACCGATGTCTACAACGCGATCTGCGTGCTGCATCAGATCCCGTTCGGCGGCGAGGACCTGGAGCACTACCAGGGTCCGGCCCGGCTCTTCCGGGCCAGCGGCACCGAGCCGTTCGACACCGCCTCCGGCGGCGAGATGGTGATCCAGCACCCGGACGAGGGCGAGGTCGTGTGGGGCGACGACGCTGGGGTCACCTGCCGCCGCTGGAACTGGCGCCAGGGCCGGCGCACCGCCCTGAGCGATCGGACGCGCTCGGCGCTGTTCATCCTCGACGGGCTCGACCCGGTCAGCAACGACCAGCTCCACGCCGCTGCCGACGCCCTGGTGGAGGCGCTGACGGCCCTGGGGGCTGAGGTCTCTACGGAGCGACTTCTGCTGGGCGCCTCATGAGCGGTGCCGCCGCTGATCTCGCCGGATCGCCGTTCACCGGCCTCAGCGCCTTCCCGCTCACCCCGCTGCGCGACGACGCCGTGGATGAGTACGCATTCGCGAGCATCGTCTCCCGGCTGGCCGCATCCGGCGTGGACTCGATCACCGCTCTGGGCTCGACAGGGTGCGCCGCGTACCTGACCAGCGCCGAGCGCGAACGCGTGGGGCGCCTGGCGCTCGAGCATGCCGGCTCGGTGCCGGTGATCGTGGGCGCCAGCGCGCTGCGGACCTCCCAGGTCCTCACTCACGTGGACGCCGCTGCGGAGGCCGGTGCAGTCGGTGTGCTGCTGGCGCCGACGTCCTATCAGCCGCTCACCGACCGCGAGGTCCTGGAGCTGTACCGCACAGTCACCGAGCACACCGATCTGCCGGTGGTGGTCTACGACAACCCGGGCACCACGCACTTCACGTTCAGCCTCGAGCTCTACGCGCAGATCGCGCAGCTGCCCGGGATCGCCTCGCTCAAGATCCCGCCGATGGCCCCCGAGACGGCCGGCGAGCGCGTGGCCGCAGTCCGAGCGGTGCTGCCCGAGCACGTCACCCTGGGCATTTCCGGCGACGCCTGCGCGGCCGCCGCCCTGCTGGCCGGCTGCGACGGGTGGCACTCGGTGATCGCCGGGACATGCCCGCAGCCAGCGCGGGAGATCATGCGCGCCGCTGCTGGCCCGCACCCGCAGGACGCACTCACCGCCTCCGAGCGCCTGGAGCCCCTGTGGGAGCTGTTCGCCGATCACGGCAGCCTGCGGGTGGTCGCGGCGATCGCCGAGCACCTGGGACTGGCTCCGGGCGACTGCCTGCCGCAGCCGCTGCTGGGGTTGAGCCCTGAGCAGCGCGAGCGCACAGCCGAGGCGATTGCTGAGCTCGGGCTCCGCTGAGACCCGACCCGCCGGGGACAGCACGAGGCCCCGGCCTCCCGGGGGCGACGAGCAGACGCGATCCCGGGAGGCCGAGGCCCCTGGTGCGGACGACTCAGGCTTCCGTGAGGTCCTTGCCCTTGGTCTCCGGCATGAAGAAGACCGTGGCCACGGCGATCAGCAGCAGGCCGATGGCGTAGAAGCCGAACGTGCGCGCGTCGCCGATCCACGTGAACACGTAGCCGGCGGTGCCGCCGAAGGCCGCGATGGCGATCGCGTAGTAGATCCCGAAGCCGCTCGTGCGCTGGCCCGTGGGGAACATCTCCGCGTACGTGGCCGGTGCGTGGGAGAGGAAGCCGGCCAGCAGACCCACCTGGACGCAGATCGCGAACGTCAGCTGCCACATGGTGCCGCCGTCCACCAGATTGATCATGGGCAGGTAGAGGACCGCGCTGCCCAGCAGGCCGATGATGATGGCCGGTCGTCGACCGATCTTGTCCGAGGCCCAGCCCCACACGGGCAGCACCAGGATCAGGAAGAGGTTGCCCAGCAGCGCGGCCTCGAAAGCCTCCCTCGGCGAGTAGCCGAACGAGGTCTGAGCGACCGAGCTCATGGTCACCGACCAGATGTAGTACGACACGGTCAGGCCCGCAGTCATCGCGATGACCCGCAGACCGGTCGGCCAGTTCTTCAGCACGGCCACGAAGACGTTCTCCTGCTTGATCTGCAGCGCCTGGGTGTGGGTCCTGTGCTCCTCGAAGACCTCCGACTCCTCCATGGAGCGGCGGATCCACAGGGCGATGAGGCCCAGCACGGCACCGATCGCGAACGGCACGCGCCAACCCCAGGCGGCCATCTGATCCTCGGTGAGCACGGCCTGCAGGCCCAGTCCGAGCCCCAGGCCCATCAGCAGGCCGAAGGTGCCGGAGACGTAGATGACGCTGGCGAACAGGCCGCGGCGCTCCCGGGGCGCGTGCTCGGCCAGATAGGTCTGGGCCGAGGGCATCTCCCCGCCGTGGGCCAGGCCCTGGATGAGGCGGGCGAGCACCAGCAGCACCGAGGCCAGCCAGCCGATCCGGTCGTAGGTGGGGCACACCGCGATCAGCAGCGAACCCGCCGAAGCCGCCAGCACGGCCAGCGTCAGCGACGGACGGCGGCCGATGCGATCGCCGATCCAACCGAAGACGAAGCTGCCGAAGGGCCGGGCCACGAAGCCCACGGCGAAGACCGCCATGGTCTGCAGGAACGCCGACTGCGGGTTCTCATGATTGAACAGCTGGACGGAGAAGTACACGGCGAAGGTGGCGTAGACGTTCCAGTCGAACCATTCGACGGCATTGCCGACGCCGGTTCCGATCAGCGTCCGGGCGGCGCTCTGCCGGGGTCGCTCGGTGGTGGTGGTCATGGACGGCACCTGCTGCTTTCTCGAGGAAGGAGGGTGTGGTGGTTCAGGATGACCCAGCGAGTCGGCCCAGTGCCAGCTCGGCCAGCAGGCGGGCGGCGTCATCGAGCACGGAGTCGTCGAAGATGGCCTGCGGGGAGTGGTTCGACGGCGCCGTCGTCGGGTCGGTGCCCTCCGGGACGGCGGAGACGAACACGAAGGCCCCGGGGATCTGCTCGAGCACGTAGGCGAAGTCCTCCGAGGCCGTCACCGGATCCGCCATGGGCGACCAGCGGCCCGGGAAGCCTCGCTGGACGACCGCCTCCACATAGTCGACCTCGGCGGGATCGTTGAGGGTCGTGGGCGATGAGGCGGTGACCTCCAGCTCGCAGTGCGCGCCCCGCGCCTGCGCCAGGTGCGTGAACAGCCGGGTGAGCTCCCCGAACATCTTCTGGCGCGTGGCATGGGAGAACGTGCGCATGGAGAAGGAGGCCATCGCCTGATCCGGGATCACGTTGTTCGCCTCGCCGGCGCGCAGGACGCCGCAGGTGAGCACCACGGGATCGAAGACGTCGAACTGGCGGGTGATCATGACCTGGGACTGGGTGACCATCTCGCACAGGATCGGGATGGGGTCGATCGTGTGCTGCGGCGCAGAGCCGTGCCCGCCGCGCCCGATCACGCGGACGTCGAAGGTGTCCACCCCGGCCATCAGCGCACCGGCGCGGCTGCGGATCGAACCGGTGGGGTGCCCCGAGGACCAGACATGCAGGCCGTAGGCATGATCCGGGCGGCGCCCAGCCGCCTTGATCAGCCCCTCCTCCAGGACCAGCCGCGCTCCCCCGTGGCCCTCCTCCCCTGCCTGCAGGAGGAAGACGACGTCCCCGTGCAGCTCCTGGCGCCGGGCGCACAGGCTGCGGGTGGCCCCGACGATCGCAGCCATGTGCAGGTCGTGCCCGCAGGCGTGCATGGCCCCGTTGGTCGAGGCGAAGGCCTCGCCGGTCTCCTCGGCCACCGGCAGGGCGTCCATGTCCGCGCGCAGCAGCACGATCGGGCGCCGACCGTCGGCGGGGTCGGATGCGGTGCCGCGCAGGACGGCGACGAACCCCGACGCGCCCGCAGCCTCGGTGATCTCCACCGGCAGATGCTCGAACTCCGCCAGGAGCCGGGCATGTGTGCGCGGCAGCTGCAGCCCGACCTCGGGGATCTGATGCAGCTCCCGACGCAGGGCGATCAGGTCGAGGTCCTGCGCCTGGACTGTGCGGGACATCTGGGCTCCTCCGCCTCGGGGCTCTCTCGCCCGGCAGTTCTCGGCAGGGTGCCAGGAGGCCTGCGTCCTGCCGTGACACCGATCACGATGCAGTAAGCTTAGGGCTTGTCTCCCCATTGCCGGTGCCCGGTCATCATGATGCGCGCTCGGCAGCGAGAGCGCATGCGGGAGATGAGCTGAGGAAATCGGTCAGCGTTCGATGTCGATTCGCGTCTCGACGCATCGATAGCCGGCCCGCTCGAACGCTGCTGCCATGGGTGTGTTCACGGCGTCGGTGGTCGCCGTGATCCTCTCCGCTCCGGAGGCGGCATGGAAGGCGGTGATGAACCCGAGGAGATCATCGACGTATCCGTGCCCACGGTGCTCTGGCAGGACCGCCAGGTAGCCGACGTTGCGATTCGTCGGGGTGGCCGAAGGGATGGCGATCCCCACGACGGAGCCGTGCTGGTCGTACGCGAAGCGCCACCAGTCCCGCTCGCCGGGGCAGGAGCGGTAGTAGTCCACTTCATCTCGCGCCAAGCTCAGCGCATCGGTGGTGGCCAGCTCGCGTCGGGTCATGACGTCGAGGGAGCCGTGCGCGGCGCGGGCGAAGAGGCTGATGAACGTGTCGTCGTCAGCTGGCTCGAACCGCAGGCGCGGGCTGGGCGGGCTCACGGAGGTTCCGCGAGCCCACTCGAACTGCCGCCGCTCGTTGTGGCGACCGAGGCCGATGCCTGCGGCTTCCGCGATCTTCGTGTGGACGTCGTGGACCACGGCGGCGTCGTCGCGCCATGCGACGGGGACACGCATGGTGTGCGGCAGCGGGACGGGGATGCCGCGAGCTGCCAGGACGGCATGGCCGTGCTCCAGGAGCGCGCGGAGGACGGTTGGCGCTTCGGCGTGGTCGGCGATGACATCCCACACGTCCAGCTCGATGGGGGTCTGCTGGTCCCGCGCCCACCACAAAGCCCGGCCGATGACTCTGCCAGCATCGTCGAGGGCGACCTGTGACCACTGCGGCTGCAGACGCCCGGCAGCGATCTCGTTCTCGATCTGGGCGGACGACATCCCGATCCCGGGCGCGGTCGCCATGGCGGCGGTTTCCTGCAGCAGCTGCGCTGTGGGCGTCTCGATCCTCATGCCGCAGATCATTCCGCGCACCGGGGCCGAGCGCGAGCGCATCTCACGGCTGCGTGGGGAAAGCCGCCAGACCTGGGAGCACTCGCACAGCGGCTTGAGCGAGCTGTCACGCGCGCCCGCGGCCGCGTCTACGACACCTGGGCCAGGGCGCGTCACCCCGTGCTTACCGTACGGATACTGACGTCCATCTCTGTCCTCCTCTGTTCATCGAGAGAAGGCACGAAAAAAGGCCTGGACCTGCAGAAACCTGCAGGTCCGGGCCTCCCATCAGGCTTTTCGGGCCTCATGCAAACGCTGGGGTCTCAGAAGTCCCAGTCCTCGTCCTCCGTGTTCACGGCCTTGCCGATCACGTACGAGGACCCGGAACCGGAGAAGAAGTCGTGGTTCTCATCGGCGTTCGGGGACAGCGCGGAGAGGATCGCCGGGGAGACGTCTGTCATCTCCTTGGGGAACAGGGCCTCGTAGCCGAGGTTGTTCAGCGCCTTGTTCGCGTTGTAGTGCAGGAATTTCTTGACCTCCTCGGTCCACCCCACCGCGTCGTAGAGCGACTCGGTGTAGGCGATCTCGTTCTCGTAGAGCTCGTCGAGCAGGTCGTAGGTGTAGTCCTTGAGCTCGGCCTGACGCTCCGGCGACTCGTTCTCCAGCGCGCGCTGGTACTTGTAGCCGATGTAGTAGCCGTGCACTGCCTCGTCGCGGATGATCAGGCGGATCAGGTCCGCCGTGTTCGTCAGCTTGGCGTGCGAGGAGAAGTGCATGGGCAGGTAGAAGCCCGAGTAGAACAGGAAGGACTCCAGCAGCGTGGAGGCCACCTTCTTCTTCTGCGGATCATCGCCCACATAGCGGTCCAGGACGATGTCGGCCTTTCGCTGCAGGAACTCGTTCTCCTCGGACCACCGGAAGGCGTCGTCGATCATCTTGGTGGAGGCCAGCGTGGAGAAGATCGACGAGTACGACTTGGCGTGCACCGACTCCATGAACGCGATGTTCGTGTAGACGGCCTCCTCGTGCAGCGTCACCGCATCCGGCAGCAGTGACACGGCGCCCACGGTGCCCTGGATGGTGTCCAGCAGGGTCAGCCCGGTGAAGACCTTCATGGTGAGGTCCTGCTCCTGAGGCGTGAGCGTGTTCCACGACTGGACGTCGTTGGACAGCGGCACCTTCTCGGGCAGCCAGAAGTTGGCGGTGAGCCGGTCCCAGACCTCATCGTCCTTGGGGTCCTGGACGCGGTTCCAGTTGATGGCCTTAGCGTGGTGGCGGGTGAGCTCCACCTTCTCGCTCATCATCTCGGCGAGTCTCCTCTCAAGTCTGTTCGGCGCGCGTCGTGCGCTGGATCCCGGCGGATCACAGCATGCAGGAGACGCAGCCCTCGATCTCGGTGCCCTCAAGGGCGAGCTGGCGGATGCGCGAGTAGTACATCGTCTTGATGCCCTTGCGCCACGCGTAGATCTGCGCCTTGTTGACCTCGCGCGTGGTGGCGGTGTCCTTGAAGAACAGCGTCAGCGACAGGCCCTGGTCCACGTGCTGGGAGGCCGCGGCGTAGGTGTCGATGATCTTCTCGTAGCCGATCTCGTACGCGTCCTGGAAGTACTCCAGGTTGTCCTGATCCATGTGGGGCGCCGGGTAGTAGACGCGGCCCAGCTTGCCCTCCTTGCGGATCTCGATCGGCGCGGCGATCGGGTGGATCGACGCCGTCGAGTGGTTGATGTATGAGATCGAGCCCGTGGGCGGGACGGCCTGCAGGTTCTGGTTGAACATGCCGTGCTCGGCCACCTGGGCCTTCAGCTCGCGCCAGTCGTCCTGGGTGGGGATGTGGATCTGCGACTCGGCGAACAGCTCGCGCACGCGCTGGGTGGCCGGCAGCCACTCCTGCTCCGTGTACTTGTCGAAGTACGAGCCGTTCGCGTAGTCCGAGTTCTCGAAGTTCACGAACGTGGAGCCGCGTTCCTTGGCCAGCAGCATCGAGGCCCGCACGGCGTGGTAGGTCACGGTGTAGAAGTAGATGTTCGTGAAGTCGACACCCTCCTCCGAGCCGTAGTGGATGCGCTCGCGCCCCAGGTAGCCGTGGAGGTTCATCTGCCCCAGCCCGACGGCGTGGGACATCTCATTGCCGCGACGGATGGAAGGCACCGAGTCGATCCGCGAGAGCTCGGAGACGCTGGTGAGTCCGCGGATGGCGGTCTCGATGGTCTGTCCGAAGTCCGGGGAGTCCATGGTCAGCGCGATGTTCAGCGAGCCCAGGTTGCAGGAGATGTCCTTGCCCACCGTCTCGTAGGTGAGGTCGTCGTGGTACGTGGAGGGCTCTGAGACCTGCAGGATCTCGGAGCACAGGTTGGACATGATGATCTTGCCCTCGATGGGGTTGGCCTTGTTGACCGTGTCCTCGAACATCACGTACGGGTAGCCCGACTCGAACTGGACCTCCGCCAGGGTCTGGAAGAAGTCGCGCGCCTTGATCTTGGTCTTGGTGATCCGGGCGTCGTCGACCATCTCGTGGTACTTCTCGGTGACGTTGACGTCCGAGAACGGCATGCCGTAGACGCGCTCGACGTCGTAGGGCGAGAACAGGTACATGTCCTGGTTGTTCTTGGCCAGCTCGAACGTGATGTCCGGAATGACGACGCCCAGCGACAGGGTCTTGATGCGAATCTTCTCATCCGCGTTCTCGCGCTTGGTGTCCAGGAACTTGTTGATGTCCGGGTGGTGCGCGTGCAGGTAGACCGCACCGGCGCCCTGGCGAGCCCCGAGCTGATTGGCGTAGGAGAACGAGTCCTCCAGCAGCTTCATGACGGGGATGATGCCCGAGGACTGGTTCTGGATCTTCTTGATCGGGGCACCGGACTCGCGGATGTTGGTCAGCGCGAACGCCACGCCGCCGCCGCGCTTGGACAGCTGAAGTGCGGAGTTGATCGAACGGCCGATCGACTCCATGTTGTCCTCGATGCGCAGCAGGAAGCACGAGACCATCTCGCCGCGCTGCTTCTTGCCCGCGTTCAGGAACGTGGGGGTCGCCGGCTGGAAGCGCCCGGAGATGATCTCCTCCACCAGGTGCTCGGCCAGCTCGCGGTCGCCGTCGGCCAGGTAGAGCGCGACCATGACCACGCGGTCCTCGAAGCGCTCGAGGTAGCGCTGGCCGTCGAAGGTCTTGAGCGTGTACGAGGTGTAGTACTTGAACGCGCCCAGGAACGTCTTGAAGCGGAACTTGTGCCCGTAGGCGAGCTTGGACAGCTTCTTCACGAACTCGAAGTCGTACTTCTCGAGGACCTCGGGCTCGTAGTACTGGTGCTCCACCAGGTAGTCGAGCTTCTCCTTCAGGTCGTGGAAGAAGACGGTGTTCTCGTTGACGTGCTGCAGGAAGTACTGGCGCACGGCGTGGCGATCGGCGTCGAACTGGATGTTGCCGTCGGCGTCGTACAGGTTCAGCACGGCGTTGAGCTCGTGATAGCCCATGCCGCGGAACTTCTCGGGGACCTTGGGATCTTCGTGGCCCCAGCCGGAGACGCCGGCGTGGGAGGTATGGGTGGTCACTGCCACAGCTTCATCAGTCCTTCGTTCACATTGGCGACGTCCTGCTCGGTGCCCATCAGCTCGAATCGGTAGAGCAGCGGGGCATCGCACTTGACGGCGATCTTCTGGGCGGCGAGGCAGAAATGCTCGCCGAAGTTGGTGTTGCCGGCCCCCAGGACCCCGCGCAGCTGACGGCGGTTCTCCTCGAGGTTGAGGAACTTCACGACTTGCGGGGGCACTGCCCCCGAGCCGCCGGGGCGGCCGTAGGTGGGCACAGCCAGCACGTAGGGCTCCCGGACGACGGGGGCCTCCTCGTGGGTGCGCAGCGGCAGGCGCAGCGAGCGGGCGCTGAGCTTCTCGATGAACTTGTGCGTGTTGCCCGAGATCGACGAGAAGTAGACGACGAGGGGGTCGCCCGAGCTCGGCGACGTGCGATCGGTGGTCTCGGCGGCCAGCCGGTCGCGCTCAGCGGCCGCGCGGCGCAGATCAGCGATGAGTGCGGACAAGGCAGTCACTCACTTCTCAAGCGGTACGACGGGTCCCGGACGAGCCGGGGTGCGGGGGCGACCATGGTGCTCGACGGCCGGACCGGGCACCGATCCCCCTCTCGGGAGACGAGCGCCGCGCGGTCCGGCCGTCGTGGTCGGAGAGCTTCAGGCGGAGACGCGCACCGCGAGCTGGGAGATCATGTCCGGGCGGTAGCCGGACCAGTGGTCCTCACCGGTCTCCACGACCGGGACCTGCTGGTAGCCCAGGCTCACGACGTGCTCGTAGGCGGCCTGGTCCTCGGTCACATCGACGACGCTGTAGTCGATGCCCTTCTTGGCGAGCGCACGGTAGGTGGCGTTGCACTGGACGCAGGAGGGCTTGCTGTAGACGGTCACTGACATGTCGGTGATCCCTTCCTGTTCATGGGGGTGAGTGGCGTGGTGAGAAGAGCCGCTCCGAGGCCTCCGGCTGGTGCCGGTGCTCGGTGCAGGACCGCCGTTTCGGGGGCTCCGATCGGTCCGCGTCATCCGGGCCGCTCTGTTTCCTGCGCTGGATAGAGATACTACATCTAGTGCCGCACCCTCGGCACGACCCCAAGATGATGTGTGACGGTCAGATTCGTCACCATCGGGCCCCCTCCCCAGGATGTCCACAGACCGGGTGTCCTCACCAGCCGCTGCGGACCGCGTCCCCACGCGCTTCGGGCGTGACGAAGGGGGCGTCATCCACACCTGGGGACGCCCCCTTCGAGCAGCCTGTGCACCGGCGAAATCTCTTGCCGCGCGGCGTGTCATGACGTCATCGGACCTGATCGGCCCCTTCCGCCAGCTCCGCCCCGATCTCCCGGCCGATCTCGACCAGCAGCGCCCGGGACAGCTCGCTGTCGTGCGCGCAGTCGGCCTGTGTGCGCTCGCTCAGCGAGCGGATGCGCGCGATGCCCGCCTCCGGGGCGGCCTCCGAGCCCAGGGCGTTGTGCCCCACGACGGCCTCCACCCGTGCCGGGGCGGCCCGACGGGCGACGACGGCCGGCAGCTTGCCGGACAGGGTCTGGCGGTCGATCCGGCCCTCACCGGTGATCACCAGATCGCAGCCGGCCGCGGCGCGGTCGAAGCCCAGCAGGTCCAGGAAGTGATCCGCGCCGGAGGCGATCCGGGCCCCGAGCAGCATGGCCGCGAACCCGAGCCCGCCGGCGGCACCCGCAGCCGGGCGCTCGGCCAGCTCAGCGGCATCGGGGCGGATCTCAGCCAGCTGCCGGACCAGGTGCTGCAGGCCGGATTCGAGCTGCTGGACCTCCTGCGGGTCCGCGCCCTTCTGCGGTGCGTAGACCGCGGCGGCGCCGTCGGAGCCGAGCAGGGGGTTCTGGACATCGCTGGCGGCCACGAGCTCGATGCCCGTGAGATCCACCGCGCCCGTCGCCTCGATCCGACGGATCTCCGCCAGCCCCAGGCCGCTGGGGTCCACGGGGGCGCCGTCGGCGTCCAGGAATCGCCACCCCAGCGCGGTGAGCATGCCGATGCCGCCGTCGGTCGAGGCGCTCCCGCCCAGGGCCAGGACGATGCGCTCGGCGCCGAGCTCGAGCGCCGCACGCACCGCCTCCCCCAGGCCGCGACTGCTCGCCGCACCGGCATCGCGGCGGTCGTCGGGCACCATCTGCAGCCCGCTCGTGGTGGCCGCCTCCACGATCGCGGTGGCCTCCCGCAGAGCGATGGCGGTGACAGCCGGATCCCCGAGCGGGCCCGTCACAGGCGCCTCATGCGCGGCGAAGCCCGCCGAGAGGCCGGCCTCCACGCTGCCGTCGCCGCCGTCGGCCAGAGGCAGCTCGCGCACCTGCGCCCGCGGCACGACGGCCCGGATCCCCTCAGCCAGCGCAGCGGCCACCTCGCGGGCGGTCAGGCTGCCCTTGAACTTGTCCGGAGCGATGAGCACGTTCGGCGATGGCATGAGGGGACCTCGGTTCTCAGTGGTGCGGTCGGCGGCAGATCCGGTGGGTGCGGCTCAGACCGTCTCGTAGGCGGCGTCGGCCTCGGGCTTGGGCTGCGCGCTGGCCAGTGCCTCGATGATCGCCTGCGTGACCTCGTCCGTCGAACTCGTGCCGCCGATGTCGCGGGTCAGGTGGCCGGCCCCCGCCGTGGCCTCGATCGCGGCCTCCAGGCGGCGCGCCTGATCGGAGAGGCCGAACTGGTCGAGCATCAGCGCCGCGGAGGCGATCGCACCGATCGGATTGGAGATCTCCTGACCGGCGATATCCGGAGCGGAGCCGTGGACCGGCTCGAACATCGACGGGAAGCGCCGCTCCGGGTTGAGGTTGGCACTGGCGGCCAGGCCGAGACTGCCCGCGAGCGCCGAGCCCAGGTCCGAGAGGATGTCGGCGTTGAGGTTCGAGGCCACCACGACCGAGAGGTCCTCCGGGTGCAGGATGAACTTGGCGCTCATGGCATCCACCAGCACCGACTCGTTCGCCACGTCCGGGTACTCGGCGGCCACGCGCTGGAAGACCTCGTCCCACAGGACCATGCCGTACTGCTGGGCGTTCGACTTGGTCACCGAGGAGACCTTTCCGTCCGGGCTCTCCTCACGAGCGTGCTCGCGGGCATGGCCCAGGAAGGCGACGGCCAGCGGAGTCAGATCGGCGGTGCGGCTGATCAGCGAGATGTGCAGCGGCGGCCGCGCAGACGACGCACCAGCTCGGACGGCGTGGGCGCGGACATGAGCTGTCGCGCTGCCCAGGCCCGCGCGCCGCTGTACGGCGGGAAGGTGACGCTGAGGGTCTCCGGGCTCAGGGGCTTGGCCAGCACCGAGCGGTGGTGGCTGAACGTGTCGAAACTGGCGCGCCCGTGATAGGCGCCCATGCCGGAATCGCCCACGCCGCCGAAGGGCAGCTGCGGGTGGATGAGATGGACCATGGGGGCCTCGAAGGTCATGCCGCCGGAGGAGGTCCGCTCGCTGAAGTCGGCGCGCACCTGCTCGTCGCGGCTCATGACGTAGAGCGCCAACGGCTTTTCTCCGGCCCGCACGAAGTCGATCGCCTGGCCGTGGTCCTCCACCGCCACGAGCGGCAGGACGGGCCCGAAGATCTCCTGCTCCATGAGCGGACCGCCCGGTGCGCTGCGCACGATCGTGGGCTCCAGGTACCGGTCCTCGAGGTCGTGGCGCCCGCCGGCCAGGACGTCCGCTTCCGGCACCCGCTCGAGCAGCTGCGTCAGGCGCTGCAGGTGCCGCGAGCTCACGATCCGCCCGTAGGACGGGCTGGACTTCGGATCCTCGCCATAGAACTCGCGGATGGCCTCCGTGACCAGCGGCACGAGCTGCTCCAACACGCTGGCCGGGCCCATGACGTAGTCCGGGGCCACACAGGTCTGCCCGGCGTTGACCAGCTTGGCCCAGGCCAGGCGCCGGGCGGCTGCCGGCAGATCGACGGTGGCATCGATCCACACGGGCGACTTGCCGCCGAGCTCCAGCGTCACGGGCGTGAGGTGCTCGGCTGCGGCCCGCATGACCACGCGCCCCACAGCGGAGTTGCCCGTGAAGAAGAGGTGGTCGAAGCGGTGCTGCAGCAGCCGCGTGGTCTCCGGGACACCGCCTTGGACCACGCCCACGCAGTCGGGCAGCTCCTGCTCCAGGGCCCGGCTCAGCGCCTGGGACACGTGAGGGGTGTGCTCGGAGGGCTTGACCACCGCGGTGTTCCCGGCCGCGAGCGCGCCCACCAGCGGAGACAGCAGCAGCTGCACCGGGTAGTTCCACGGAGCGATGATCAGCACGGTGCCCAGGGGCTGCGCCTGGACCCAGCCGCTGGAGGGACTCAGCACCGCAGCCGATCCCACGGACCGCGGCGCCATCCAGGAGGCCAGGCTGCGACGGACGTGGCGCAGCTCGGTGAGCGTCACGCCGATCTCGGTGAGCTCGGACTCGGTCTGCGACTTGCCCAGGTCCTGGGCCAGCGCCGCCTGCAGCGCCTCACGGTGCCCGGTCAGCACGCGCTCGAGCCGGTCCAGGCGCTCCAGCCGCAGCTCGAGCGGCGCCGGGGCGCTGAAGGCCGCCTGAGTGCGCTCCACGAGGCGATCGATCTGCCGGGCGCTGTCTGCGGGCAGATCCTCGACCGCGCTGAGCTGCGGCTCGCGCCGCCGGAACGACGGGGCCGTGGGCAGGGACTCGGACTGGGTGCCTCGCTCGGTCATAGGTCCACGGTAGAGGCCCTCCCCGACAGCACAGCGTCCTGCCTCAGAGCAGCCCGTGCTCCTCGAGCTGCTCCGAGATCGAGGCACCGTCGTTCGCGCGGATCAGCGGGATCCCCTCCGGCAGCTCGGGGCCGTCGGCGGTGAGCAGGCGACCGGAGGCCAGCACGGCCTCGGTGGGCGAGAGCGTGCGGATCACGACGGCGGCCACGTTCTGCGGGTAGCGCTGCGCGAAGCCCCCGTAGATCTCCGGGTCGTGCTGGCCGTCGTCGCCGATCAGGATCCACTTCATGTGCGGGAACTCGCGGGCCAGCTGCTCGAGGTTCTCGACCTTGTGCCGGGGCCCCGAGCGGAACCAGCGATCCGTGGTGGGTCCCCAGTCGGTGAGCAGCAGCGTTCCGGGCGGGTAGGCGTTGCGGCTCAGGAAGCGGCGCAGCGTGGGCGCCACGTTCCAGGCCCCGGTCGAGAGGTAGATGAAGGGCAGGCCGCGGTGGCGGCGGCGCAGGCGCTCCAGCAGCACCGGCATGCCGGGGGTGGCGTCGCGGGCGTGCTCGTTGAGCACGAAAGAGTTCCAGGCCGCCAGCATGGGCCGCGGCAGGGCGGTGACCATGACGGTGTCGTCGATATCGGAGACCACGCCGATGCGCTGGGAGTCGTCGACCACCCAGATCCGGGAGGTGGCCCAGGCCGAGCCGGCGGTGCGCAGCCGCGCGGTGTGCACGCCGGGCTCCAGGTTGATCTCCACGTCGGCATCGATCACCCCGCCCTTGTCCGCCACCAGCCGGAACTGCACGCCCTCGATCTCGACATCCACGTGGGCGAAGCTGATGGGGATCGAGGTGAAGGAGCGCCAGCCGCGGATCGAGGTCTCGTCCTCGGCGGTGGGGTCCTCCGGCCCGTGCGTCTTGTAGAGGGCACGGCCCAGGATGCGCACGTGGTCGGTGGTTCCGTAGCAGTCGAAGGCGACCATGACGGGTCGATCCCCGCGCCGCTCCGCACTGCGCTGCCGGAACTGGGTGAAGCCCTGCTCGATCCGGTACCCGAAGTTCAGTGCATCCTGCGTGACCTGATCCATGGTCTGGAGCAGATCGGTGGCCAGGTCGACGGGCTGCTGGTCCTGTTCCGGACGGGTCTGCGACATGGCGCTCAGTCTGGCACAGCCCTCCAGGCTCACCACGCACGACGACGGCCCAGCCGTCGTCGTGCCGCAGCCGTCGGCTGCGCGGGCTGTGATGCGGCGCCCGCTCCCCGGCGGCGCCTGGAGGACGCGTCCAGCCTGATGCGGTGCAATGGGGGCATGTCGAGCGACCCGAACCTCCGCACCACCGGTCCGAGCACCGGCCCCATGACGGCCCCCGCCGCGTCTTCGCCGCACGCGGACCCCATCACGCCGCACCGGCTCTTCCGCGTCCTGGCGCTGGCCGAGGCGGTGACCTGGACGCTGCTGATCCTGGGGATGATCGGCAAGTACGCGCTGCATCTGGGCGACTGGCCGGTCTCCGTGGGCGGCGGCATCCACGGCTTCGTGTTCCTGAGCTACTGCGCGGTCGTCGTGATCGTGTGGATCGACGCCCGCTGGTCCGTGACCGACGGGCTGCTCGCCCTGTTCAGCGCCGTGATCCCCTACGCCACGATCCCGGTGGAGCGCCGGGCCCTGCGCCGCGGTCTGCTCCCCCACCGCTGGCGCCTGCGCGGCGGGAACGACGGCGACGAGCCCGCGCGCGGACCGCTCGAGAAGTTGCTGGCCGCCCTGCTGCGGCATCCGGTGGTCTCGACGGTCGTGGTCGTCGTCGTGGTGGTGGCTCTCTACCTGACCCTGCTGGCCATGGGTCCGCCCGTGGAGGTCTCCCCGGAGTGATCCGATCCAGCGCAGCAGAGGCGCCCGACCCTCACCGGCCGGGCGCCTCTTCGCGTGGCGGCAAGTTGCCCGTCCCGACTGAGTGATCTGCTTCATAGCTGGCTATCGTCGTGGCATGACCAAGACGAAGCGCATGGACAAGTCCCTGTACGAGGCGGAGCTGCTGCGACTGCAGGCCGAGCTCGTGGAGATGCAGCAGTGGGTGAAGTCGACCGGCAATCGCGTCGTGATCGTCTTCGAGGGCCGCGATGCGGCGGGCAAGGGCGGGGCGATCAAGCGCCTGACCGAGTACCTCAATCCCCGCACGGCCCGCATCGTGGCGCTGCCGGCACCCACCGAGCGGCAGAAGACGCAGTGGTACTTCCAGCGCTATATCGAGCATCTGCCGGCCGCGGGCGAGATCGTGATCTTCGACCGCTCCTGGTACAACCGCGCCGGGGTCGAGCGGGTCATGGGCTTCTGCACCCCGGAGGAGCATCAGCGCTTCCTGCGCCAGTGCCCGATCTTCGAGCAGATGCTGATCGAGGACGGGATCATCCTGCGCAAGTACTGGTTCTCGGTCTCCGGCAAGGAGCAGGAGAAGCGCTTCCAGTCCCGGCTCTCCGATCCCGTGCGCCACTGGAAGCTCTCGCCCATGGACCTCGAGTCGCTGACCCGCTGGGAGGACTACTCACGGGCCCGCGACGAGATGCTCGTGCACACCGACCTCCCCTATTCGCGGTGGAACATCGTGGAGGCCGAGGACAAGCGGCGGGCGCGGATCAACATGATCGCCGACCTGCTGCACACCATCCAGTGGGAGCACATCGAGCGCCCGAAGCTGGAGCTGCCCAAGCGCCCGCCCTCCTCGGGCTATCAGCGCCCGCCGCGCGAGCTGCAGCGCGCCGTCCCGGACCACTCCGCCGAGGTGGAGGCCGAGGCCGAGAAGCGCCCCTCCCGGAAGAAGAAGCGCGGGGCCAAGAAGGGCTGAGCCTCGTCGGGCTGGCGGGGCTTCAGTCGGCGACGGCGGTGCGCACCACCATCTTGCCGACGTTGCGGCCCTGCATCATGCCCAGGAAGGCGTCGAAGGCCTGGTCGATCCCGTCCTCGACAGTCTCATCGGCCACGATCTCCCCTGCCTCGAGCCAGGGACCCATCTCGGCCAGGAAGTCGCCCATGGCCTCGGTGTAGAAGCCCTGGACGAACCCCTGCAGCATCAGCCGCTTGGTGACCAACATCCCCATGTTGCGCGGACCCGGGGCGGGCTGATCGTCGTTGTACTGGCTGATCGCACCGCACAGTGCTGCGCGGCCGTCGTCGTTGAAGTGCTGGATCGCAGCCTCCAGGTGATCGCCGCCGACGTTGTCGAAGTAGACGTCGATGCCGTTCGGAGCGGCCTCCCCGAGCTGGCCCATGACGTCGCCGCGCTTGTAGTCCAGGCAGGCGTCGAAGCCGTAGCGCTCGGTCACGATGCGGTTCTTCTCAGGACCGCCCGCCGAGCCGATGACGCGGGCGGCGCCCTTGAGCCGGGCGATCTGCCCCACGGCCGAGCCGACGGTGCCGGCGGCACCCGAGACGAACACCGTGTCGCCCTCCTGCATGGCCGCGATCCGCGTCAGACCCAGCCACGCCGTGAAGCCGGGCATCCCGGCGATCCCCAAGAACTTCGAGGCGGCCAGCGGGCCGTCGGCATCGCGCAGATCGGGCAGCTGCTGCGCCTTGGCCGCGGGCAGCTGGGCCACATCGCGCCAGCCCTGTCCGTGCAGCACGCGGGTGCCCTCGGGGACATCCTCCGAGCGGGAGCCGACGACGACTCCCACCGCCGCGCCGTCCATCGGCTCGCCGAGCTCGAAGGGCGGGACGTAGGAGGGGCCGTCGTTCATGCGCCCGCGCATGTAGGGATCCACGGAGATGGCCTCGTTGACCACGCGGATCTCGCCGTCGGACAGCTCCGGCAGCTCCACGGTCTCCTGGCGGACGTCGTCCTCGGTGGGCCAGCCGCTGGGTCGAGCGGCCAGCACCCAACGGGTGCTGCGGGCGGAGGCGGCAAGATCGTTCACAGTGGGAATGCTCATGGACACCACTGTCCGCCTGCCGGCCCCGGTGCGTCCACCTCAGCGCTCAGCCCGTGGCGAAATGCGCTGTCAGCGGCGGATCGGGAAGACGGTGCGGGGGCGCTGCAGCTGCCACGGGTCCTCCAGGGCATCGCGGGAGAGGATCTCCAGCCACTCGACCTCGCGGCGGATGCCGTGGTCGGTGTGCTCCCCGGCGCCGAGTCGACCCCGCAGCACCGGCTCGTGCAGACCCTCCTGCGCCTCATCTCGTTCACGCCCGAACGCGGGTCCCTCGGCGGAGGCCGAGGACAGCGGGATCAGCACCTCCTCACCGGGCTGGGCCTCGGTGCGCAGGCGCTCCAGCTGCCCCGGACGGCGTCGGCGCTGGGCTGCGGTGTCCCCGGGCGCGGGCTCTGCGGGCAGGAGCAGGGCATCGTGCTCCAGCACGGGACCGGCCACGACCCAGGCGCGCTGGCCCGGGCCGGGTTCGAACGGCTTCTCGTGCGGACTGGGCGGACTCGGCCAGACGGCCTCCAGGCCCATGGAGGTCTCGGGCCACAGCGGGCGATAGTGCTGCTCGTCCTTGGCGATCAGCGACGAGCGGTGCGCCGCGTGGAACTCCGGGTCGCCCACCCACGGCGGCAGGGCCGCCGGGCTGCGGGCCGCCTCCGGAGCGAACTCGGCGATCTTCCAGCGCGTGGAATCCCGCCCGCCGCGGGCCTCCCACTCATCGACCATGGCTAGTCCGTAGGACACCAGCCCGGGCACATGTCCGGACCACATCAGCACGGCCGGGTGCGTGCCCCAGCCGTAGTCCGGCAGGCACAGCGCACGCAGGATCTGCAGCGTCTCGACGCGCTGCTTGCCCAGGCGACGGCGGTCCAGAGCGTGGGCGGAGTCAGCCGGGCTCGGCAGCGGAAGGAAGGTCTGCACAGCGGCTCAGCCTACCGGCGGGAGACGACGAGACAGCCCGACTGGCCCCGAAAGCCGCGGCTCCGACATGCTGAGCCCATGATCGCCACCACCCCGATGAGCCCGTCCTCGTGAGCGCGCCGTCGACTGCCCGCTCCACCGGCCCCGGGGCCGCGATGGTCCTCTCCGCCTGTCTGTCGATCCAGGTCGGCGCGGCAGCCGCCGCCCAGCTCTTCGAGGACCTCGACTCGTGGGGCGCCAGCGCGCTGCGGCTGCTGCTGGCCGCCGGTCTCATGCTGCTGGCCGCCCGCCCGAGGACCCGGGCGTGGGACCGGCTGCAGTGGCGCTCCGTGATCGCCCTGGGACTCGCCCTGGCCGGGATGAACGGCTTCATCTACGCCGCCATCCAGCGCATCCCGCTGGGGACGGCAGTGGCCATCGAGTTCCTGGGCCCCCTCGTGCTGGCGGCGTGCCTGTCCCGACGCTCCCGCGATCTGCTCTGGGTCGCGCTGGCCTTCATCGGCATGGCCCTGCTGGGCGTCGAGTCCGCTGTCACCGCGGCTTCCCTGGATCCGCTGGGCGTCGTGTTCGGCCTGCTCGCCGGGGCGTTCTGGGCCCTCTACATCCTGGCCAGCGCGGAGACGGGCAAGCAGGTCCCCGGACTCGGCGGGCTCAGTGCGGCCATGATCATCGCCGCAGTCGTCGTGGTGCCGATCGGCGCCTCGGGAGCGGTGCGGGTTGTCGAGGAGCCCGCGATCGCGGCGGTGGTCGGCTGGGTCTTGCTCGGCCAGGGTGCTGGAGTGCTGAGCATCGCGGCGGTGAGCCTGGTGGTCCTGGCCAGCATGGGCGTCACCCTGGGCCAGGGGCGCCCGCGCGCCGACCCCGAGCCCTCGGCCGCCTGAGGCACCGGTCACAGAGGATCCGCACCGCGTCACACACGAGTGAGGCAGCCCACCCTGTCGCCGGGAGATCTATGCTTACGCAACCACCCCCGACGACAGGACCCCCCGATGGCACTCTTCGCCTCCAACGGCACCCTCAGCAAGGACCTCCCCGCGCCTCTGGATCGCGTCCGCGAGGCGGTCGAGTCCACGGCCCGATCGGAGGGCCATCACATCGACGCCGTCAGCAGCCATCGGCTGCGCTTCGACATCACCACCAAGCGCACAGCCCTGAGCTGGGGCGCCCATCTGGCGATCACCCTGGAGGAGGCCGGCGGCGGAACGCGGGTGACCGTCGACTACGACAACAGCCCGGGCTCCCCCAAGGCGCTGATGGACAAGAAGAAGAACACCAAGTCCGCCCAGACCTTCGCCGATCAGGTCGAAGCCGCGCTCTGAGCCGGGATCGCCACGTTCTGGCAGCGATCACGGCGACGACGAGGGGGTGCGACGCCATCGCGGCGTCGCACCCCCTCGGCGCTTCCGGCCCCGGGCGGACCTGTTCAGCTCAGACGGAGTCCGCGAGCGCCTGCGCGATCGTGGTGGCCGGGCGACCGAGCAGGGTCTGCAGATCCCTGCTGTCCGACTCCAGGGCGCCGTCGGCGATCCCGCGGTCCATCTCGGCGACGAACCCGGCGACCTGCTCCGGCAGCCCGGCCTGCTGCAGCACCTGCGCGTACTCCTCGACGGTCTGATCGATGTAGTCGACCTCGCGCTCGAGCAGCCCGCCGATGCGCGCAGCGATCTCGGGGTAGCTCAGGGCAGGGTCGCCGGCCAGCTCGTAGACCCGGCCCTCCTGGGCCTCCATCGTGATCACGGCCGCGGCGGCCTCGGCGTAGTCCCTGCGCGCGGCTCCGTTCACACGGGCCGTTCCGGCGGCCCCGAACATCTTCCCGTACTCGCGGGCCGGGGCGATCGCCGAGGCGTAGTTCTCCCAGTACCAGCCGTTGCGCAGCAGCACGTGGCCGATGCCGGACTCGGCCAGCAGCTGCTCGGTCTCCCGATGCTCGGGGGCCAGGTTCAGGGTCGAGGTCTCGACACCCAGCAGCGACGTGTAGGCGATCAGCTGCACACCGGCCGCCTGAGCAGCCTGGATGACGTTGGAGTGCTGCGCCACGCGCTTGCCGATCTCGCTGCCGGAGACCATCACCAGGCGCTGCACGCCCTCGAGAGCGGCCTTCAGGGCGTCGGCGTCCTCGTAGGCGGCGACCGCGACCCGGACACCGCGGTCGGCGAGGTCCTGCGCCTTGTCGGCATTGCGCACGACGGCGACGATCTCCCGCGGCTCGACCTGGCGCTCGATGAGGGATTCGATGACCTGATGGCCCAGCTGTCCGGTGGCTCCGGTGACGGCGATGCTCATGATGCTCTCCTTCGGTTCGGTGTTCTGGCACACCGTAGCACTTACTTTTCGTGAGCACTGCGTATCTTCACGTGCCGACATATTCGAAAGTGCACTCGCTACAGTGGAGGACATGACTTCGCAGGAGACGACACCCCAGATCGTGCACGGGCAGGCCGAGCAGCCCACGGCAGAGCTCGGTGCTGATGTCATGGCGAAGGCCTGCGCGTCGCGCTCCGTGCTGCATCACGTCACGGGCCGATGGGGCGCCCTGACCATGGTCGCGCTCTCCCGCAGCGAGGGCCCAGCACGCTTCGGCGAGCTGCGCCGGGCCATCGAGGGGATCAGCGACCGCATGCTCTCCCAGACTCTCAGCGAGCTCGAGCACGACGGCCTGGTGGTGCGAACCGTGCACAGCGCCATCCCGCCGCACGTGGACTACGCCCTGACGGAACTCGGCGCGGCCGTGGCCGAGCCTCTCACTGCGCTCATCACCACGATCGAGGCGGATCTGCCCGCCGTGCTGGAGGCCCGGAAGGTGCACGACGACTGCGCGTGAGCAGCCCGCGCAGTCGTCGTCGGCAGCCGTCGATCTCGGCCCCACAGGCCTGGGACCGTCAGGCCACCTGCCGGCCCGTCGCCGATCTGCGCTTCACAGACCGGCACTGTCCGCTCCTGCGGCGGCCTCCTCAGGCGTGTACCCCTCGTAGATCAGCTGATCCACGAGCTCCGCGCGTGACATCGGCATCAGATCCAGATAGCTCTGTGCCGACCGGCCCGCCTGTTCCGAGTAGTCCACGCTCAGGCTGCTCACCCCGGATTCGGCCTGGTCAGGGGTGTAGCCCTCATAGACGAGCTGATCGACCAGCCCGGAGCGGCTGAAGCCGGACATGTCGATGTAGCTCTGTGCACTTCCAGCGGCCTGCTGGGCGTAATCCACGGTCAGCCCGTCCACCGCCGCCGTGGCCTCAGAGTTCGAGTAGCCCTCGTACTCGAGCTGCTCGATCAGGCCGCTGCGAGAGAAGTTCGTGAAGTCCAGATAGTTCTGCGCCGCTGCCGTCGCCGTGCCCTGCGGCACAGCCCCGGGGCCGCCTGCGGCGGCGTCCTCGCCGAACGGGTTCTGATCGACGTCCGCCGGCACCGGGACCTCGCCCGGGGCCGGACCGACGCCCGACTCCTCGGCGAAGGGGTCCTGACCGACGTCCGCCGGGACAGGAGTCTCGTCCGGAGTCGGCCCGGCGGAAGGATCCTGAGCCTCAGCCGGGGTTTCCGCCGGCTGCTCGGCGGCAGGCTGATCGGTCGGCGCGGCGGATGCCTCCGTGGCGGTCTCGGTGGGCGTCTCGGTCTCGGTCGGCTCAGTGCCCGGCGAGGCAGAGGCAGAGGCAGATGCGGAGGACGTCGAGTCCTTCTCGGCATCCTCCCCCGAGCCGCAGGCGCTGAGCAGCAGCACGGCGGCCAATCCCGATGCGATCCCTGCGGTGGTCCTGCGGACGCGCTGTCCCATGGCTGCTGTGCTCCTCGGCGATGAAGTGAGGCCTCGGATCGCACCGAAGACTGGCGCCCCGAAGCGGGTGATATGGATTACATCACATCTTCAGGGGGCAGGCAGGTGCGCCTGCCCAGCGATCCTCCGCGGCACGTCGGCGGCCCCGCGTAGCCTTCGGAGCATGTCGAACGATCACTTCGCAGGAGACGACCGCAGCCACTGGCAGCGCATGCTCGACGGCGACCCGTACGTCGCCGACGGCCCCGAGTTCGCTGAAGCCTCTCGCCGCGCTACGCGCCTCTGCGATGCCTTCCACCGCGCCGTCGTCGACGTCGATCCCGGCTCCCGCGAGCTGCTCCAGGAGCTGCTCGGGCACCTGGGTGAGGATGCGGCCGTGCGCCCCCCGCTCTATGTGGACTACGGCAGCCGCATCAGCATCGGCGCCCGGTCCTTCGTGAACTTCAACCTCACCGCCTTGGACGTCGCGCCGATCACCATCGGGGAGGACTGTCAGCTCGGTCCCAACGTCCAGCTGCTGACGCCCACCCACCCCGTGGAACCCGGCCCTCGACGGGACAAGCTCGAGGATGCCGAGCCGATCACGCTGGGCGACAACGTCTGGCTCGGCGGCGGCGTGATCGTGTGCCCCGGCGTGAGCATCGGCGAGAACACCGTGGTGGGCGCAGGATCCGTGGTCACCAGGGATCTGCCCGCGAACGTGATCGCCGTCGGCAACCCCGCCAAGGTCATCCGCGAGATCCAGGCCGACTGACCCCCATTCCCCCAGAAGGAGCACGTCCATGAGCTCAGAGCTGTCCGTCGAACTGCTGGTGATCGGCTGGGGCAAGGCGGGCAAGACGCTCGCAAAGCGCTGGGCCGCGACCGGCAGATCCGTGGCCATGGTGGAGAAGAGCCCTCAGATGTACGGCGGCACCTGCATCAACATCGCCTGCGTTCCCACCAAGGATCTGATCGTCTCGGCGCAGCGGCGCCGCCCGCAGGATGATCCGCAGGAGTACTTCACGCAGGCTGTGGCCGGGCGCGACTCGCTGATCGGCAAGCTCAATGCGGCCAACCACCGGATGCTCGAGGGCCAGGCAGAGCTGGTGGACGGAACCGCTCGGTTCATCGGCCCGCGGAAGGTCGCGGTGGACACGGCCGACGGCGAGCTGATCATCACCGCGGAGACGGTCGTGCTGGGCACCGGTGCCGTGCCCGCGCACCCGGACATCCCCGGCATCGATCTGCCTCGGGTCTACGACTCGACGTCCATCCAGCACGCGGGTCCCCTGCCGCAGCGCCTGGCGATCATCGGCGGCGGGTTCATCGGACTGGAGTTCGCCCAGATGTTCCAGCACTTCGGCTCCCAGGTCACCGTGCTGGATTCCGACGAGCATTTCCTGCGCCGCGCCGAACCTGTCGTGGCGGAGTCGGTGCGCCAGGTGCTCACGGAGGCCGGCGTCGTCGTGCGGCAGAGCGCCCGGGTGCAGCAGATCCGGCAGGACGGCGAGGCCCTCGTGCTGGAGCTGGCCGACGGCCAGGTCCAGGCTGATGCCGTGCTGGTGGCTGCAGGCCGCACCCCGGCCACCGCCGACCTGAACCTGGAGGCAGCCGGCATCGAGACCGACGACCGGGGCTTCGTGGCGGTCGATGATCAGGTGCGCACGAGCGCTGAGGGCGTGTACGCGGTGGGCGACGTCAACGGCGGCCCGCAGTTCACCTACATCTCCCTGGACGACCACCGCATCGTCTGGGATCAGCTCATCGGCTCCGGGCAGCGCAGCCGCGCCGACCGCGTGGCCGAGCCGAGCACGACGTTCCTCACTCCCCCGCTGTCCCAGGTGGGCATGGGCCCGGAGGAAGCCGTGCGTGCAGGGCACTCGGTTCTCTACGCGGCCAAGGACGTGGCCTCGATCGCCGCCATGCCGCGGCCCAAGATCGTGGGCGAGACCGACGGCGTCATCACCTTCACTGTGGACGCGCAGACCCGGCAGGTGCTGGGCGCCTCGCTGTTCTGCCTCGACTCGCAGGAGGTGGTCAACCTGGTGGCTCTGGCCATCCGCGCGGGTGTCACCGCCGACGAGCTGCTGAACGGCATCTGGACCCACCCCTCCAGCACAGAGGCGCTCAACGAGGTGCTCGGCGAGCTGAAGCCCTATCCGGGCGAGACCGCCTGACGGATGGGGTGGACGATCACGGCCCTGAGCGGGACTGGACACGCCCGGGCCATATACACATTCCTGCCTATAACCCCAGAGCGACATCATCAGGACAACGACGAAGGGCCGCATCTTTCGATGCGGCCCTTCGTATTCCTTCGGTGGAGCTGAGGGGACTCGAACCCCTGACCCTCTGCATGCCATGCAGATGCGCTACCAGCTGCGCCACAGCCCCTTGCCGTTTCCGACCCGGAAACTCTACCACGTTCTCGGACTGAATCCCTCATCGAGAGTTCCTGCCCGTTCCCGCTGGGTTCGTCTCCCGTTCGGCAACGCGTTAAATAGTAGGGGACGCTCGGCGGCCGCGCAAATCGGCCGCCGCTCCCCTGCCGGATCAGCCTGCCGACGGCTCCGCCGCGGCCTCGGCCAGCCCCAGATCGATCGTGGGGGCATCGCCCCACAGGCGCTCGAGCGCGTAGAACGCCCGCTCCTCGTCGTGCTGGACGTGAACGACGACGTCGCCGAAGTCCAACAGCACCCAGCGGCCCTCGGCGCGGCCCTCGCGGCGGAGGGGCTTCAGATCGTGCTTGTCCTGCAGCTCCTCCTCGATCGCATCGACGATCGAGGCCACCTGACGCTCGTTGGGCGCCGAGGCGATCAGGAACGAATCGACGATGGCCAGCGCCTCGCTCACGTCGATGGCCACGATGTTCTCGGCCTTCTTGTCATCGGCGGCGCGCGCCGCCGTGCGGAGGTACTCCAGGGAGGTCTCGGGAATGCTCATGCAGTGCTTCCTCTCGATCGCCAGCGGCGATGGATGGTGGTGTGTCTCAGGTTCAGAAGATGAAGAAGATGATCAGGACCGCGAGCAGCGCCAGGACCAGGATCGCCGCGATCGTCAGGACGGGCGTGCGCCAGCCCGACGGCGTGCGGTAGTCCTTGGGGTCCATCAGCTGCAGGCCCTGGGCATTAACGGCGCGCACGGGCTCCGACGGCGCCTGCTCGTCATCGCTCGCAGCGGCACCGGCAGCCCCTGCTGCGTCCTGCGGCGAGCTCTGCTCGGACGCGTTCGCCTCCGCGCCCTCCGAGGACTCCAGGGAGGACGCGTGCTCCTCGACCACCTCGGCGGAGTCGCTCGGCTGAGCAGTCTCCGACGACTCCTCGAGGTCCTCGCGCGCCGGCTCCTCGGCGGGCTCAGATGCCGGCACGACCGGAACGGGCTCGCTCCACGGCGTCGCCTGGATCGCGGGGTCGCTCGGCGCCTCATCAGAGGCCCGGTCCGGCTGCTCGACCTGCTCCGAGACGTCTTCGGGCGCCTCCTCGAGAGAGGACGTCCCGGGCTGGGTCTCGTGGGCCTCCTGCTCGTCGAGGGAGGCCGGGTACTCGTCCGTGATGGGCTGGATGCTCTGCGTCTGGGCGATCGCCTCGTCGGCGAGCTGGCGGTCCTCCTCGGAGGAGATCGCGGCACGGGAGGCGAGCTCGGCCATGCGCCGCTGCTTCTGCGCCAGCACGGGATCCACGTGCGCCGGGTCCTCCGTGCCGGAGCGCTCGATCTCCTGCTGGTGCTCGGCCATCTGCTCGCGCAGCAGCGCCAGGCGCCGCGGGCCCAGCGGGCGGCTCGGGCCCACGGCGATGTCGCCGCCCAGGTCGATGATCGGCGCCGGCGGGTTCAGGCCCTGCTGATCAGGGTCGGTGGGATCCGGGATGGTGACGTCATCCGGTGCAGCGTCGCTGTCCTGTGCGAACCGGCCGTCGCTCATCGGTGCCTCGAATCTGCTCGCCCGGATGAGCGGGCGGCGGGATGAATGTGTGCGTGGGGGGTCTTCAGGCGGTGCCGAGGGTATCGGCGGGCCAGCGGTGGTCGTCACCGGGACGGTAGAGACCGTACTTGCCGATGTACTGGACCACGCCGTCCGGCACCAGATACCAGACGGGCTGACCGCTGCGCACCCTGGCGCGGCAGTCCGTGGACGAGATCGCCATGGCGGGGACCTCCAGCAGGACGACATCGCCGGCGCCCTCGGGGACGCTGAGCTCATGGCCCGGCCGCGTCACGCCGACGAAGTGCGCCAGGTCCCAGATGTCCTCCGCCCCGTGCCAGGAGAGGATCTCGCTGAGGACATCCGCGCCGGTGATGAAGAACAGGTCCGAATCCGGACGCAGCTCATTCAGGTCCCGAAGGGTGTCCACGGTGTACGTGGGCCCGTGGCGATCGATGTCCACGCGCGAGACGCTGAAGCGCGGATTGGCCGCCGTGGCCACCACGGTCATCAGGTAGCGATGCTCGGCGTCCGAGACCTCGGAGCCGGACTTCTGCCAGGGCTGACCGGTCGGCACGAACACGACCTCATCCAGATCGAACACTGCGGCCACCTCGGAGGCGGCGACCAGGTGCCCGTGGTGGATGGGGTCGAACGTGCCGCCCATGACGCCGAGCCTGGTGCGCCCGGGGCGCCGCGGCGGCACCTGGATCCCCTGCGGGGCCCGAGCGCGCGCTGGATCCTGCGCCTGGCGCTCGGCCACGATGCTCAGCTCGGAGGTCTCCGACACGGGGTGTCCGGGATGTCCTGCTGCGCTCAGTGCCCGCGCTTGGCCGAGTAGCTGGCCAGCATGGCGGCCTCGTCAGCCGGCAGCTGGGCCGGATCCACGTGGTGGTCGGTCTCATCCGGCGTCTGGCTGCGGGGCCCGAAGGTCAGGGTGGTGATCAGCAGCAGCATGAACACGATGAAGGCCACGATGCCGAACCACGGCCCGTCCACCGGCAGGTCGTTGACGATGTGGTGGCCGCCCTCGGCAGCCTGGATCAGCACTGAGGTCTGCTGCATGGTCTTCCCTTCTGTCTCCCCGCACGCGCGCGGGGCTCCTGGTCCCCACCATGGTAGCGGTCCAGGAGCCCCGTTCGCGGCTTCGGCTCAGCTCGCGCCCAGCACTCGTCCGGCCGGCGCGAGCCGTTTCCGGCTTCAGGGACGGATGTGGCCGTCGCCCTGCACGATCCACTTGGTCGTGGTCAGCTCCTCGAGACCCATGGGCCCGCGGGCGTGCATCTTCTGCGTGGAGATCCCGATCTCCGCGCCCAGGCCGAGCTGGCCGCCGTCGGTGAAGCGCGTGGAGGCGTTGACCATCACGGCTGCGGCGTCGATCGAGGCGATGAACTTCTCGGAAGCGGCCAGATCGTTCGTCACGATCGCCTCGGTGTGGCGGGTCGTGTACTTCTCGATGTGCTCGAGC
The DNA here is from genome assembly GCF_016907795.1 of Kocuria palustris. Taxonomy (NCBI): domain Bacteria; kingdom Bacillati; phylum Actinomycetota; class Actinomycetes; order Micrococcales; family Micrococcaceae; genus Kocuria; species Kocuria palustris. The sequence continues at coordinate 319 of NZ_JAFBCR010000001.1, read as the reverse complement.
GCCTCGTCCAGGGAGTCCACGACCTTCACGGCCATGTGCATGTCGAGGTACTCGGTCTCCCAGTCCGCCTCCGTGGCCGCCGGCTGATCCGCCCCGGAGGGCAGCAGCTGCGCGGCGCGCTCGTCGACGTGCAGCGTCACTCCGGCCTTGATCAGCGCTTCGAGCACGGCGGCACCGGCGGTGGAGTCCTTGTGCAGCAGCAGCGTCTCGGCGGTGTTGCAGGTGGAGGTGCGATGGGTCTTGGCGTTCACGGCGACCTCGACGGCCATCTTCTCGGAGGCCGAGGCATCGATGAAGACGTGCACGTTGCCCTCGCCGG